>JBELMC010000177.1:0-2617 GCA_042096155.1 Dinoroseobacter sp. | reverse complement strand
TGGGGTGGTAGGATTCGAACCTACGATACACGGTACCAAAAACCGATGCCTTACCGCTTGGCTACACCCCAACAGTATTTGGTAGATACGGCGGGAAGCTTGGGGCTGCAAGGCCCATCGTTTCTTTTTTATTGTCGTCTATATGTTTTAGCCTAGCAACCGCCCCTCAATTCTATTTGGACACCAAAGGCTCAGGTTGCACGATCAATATAAGACAATTGTTGCCAGAACACATGCTGATCAGACGTGTATCGGCATCTGTCGGAGCGGGGTGTGATCCTGTGCCAATCTTTGAGGTGGATCACGTCCGTCAATGTGGTATGACTTGTCGGTGTGCTGGCGGTCGTGATCAGGCGGCTTTCATGCTGAGAACTGGGTCTGTTATCCCATACGTCGCTGCCCCCAGCCGCGAGCACGCTTTTTTTGAACAGCCGCAGCTCCAGGGCCTGTTCGGCGACACCCTCTTTCAAATCACGAGATTGGCTGCCATGTTTTCAAAGATTATCGACAGCCGCTGTCTGCGACTGCGCCTTGATGTAATTGAAACAAACGCGTGCCGCAAATGTCACATCGATGCGGTGACCGCGCGTTTGATCTGCACCTATCGCGGACGTGCAACACAATACGGCAACGGGTCTTTGAGTGCAGAACCCAGTGACATTCATGACGTTCCAACAGGCTCCCCCATGATCTTGCGGGGCACGTCATGGCGCAGTGCTGCGCCTCCCGGCTTAATGCATAGATCGCCCCAATCGAGGGCACCGGGCAGACACGGCTGGTGCTTGTTTTGGACTCCATTGTAGATATCGAAGCGGACCGATTCGATGGGCACCTGCAGTCGCAGGATACCTGTCGAGGATATACACAAACCGCGTCCAAAGGAGACTGCACGATGCTGATGTCGAATTCCGCCCCTGAGCTGCGCGAGGCTGCCGTGGCCGCCCGCAAAAACGCATACGCACCCTATTCAAACTTCAAGGTTGGCGCGGCCATGCGTGCGGCGTCTGGCAAGATCTACGTCGGTGCCAATGTTGAAAATGTCTCTTATCCTGTTGGCACCTGTGCCGAGGAAGCGGCCCTTGCCGCCATGATCGTCGCCGGAGAGACCGAGGTCATTGAGGCCTATGTCGTGGCCGACTCGCCAGAACCGGTTCCGCCCTGCGGTGCCTGTCGACAGCGGTTGAAAGAATTTGGCAAAGACGATGTCACCGTCTTGATGGGGACAACGGACGGCAAAGAGGAAGCCACGACAATTGGCGAACTCTTGCCCGGCGCTTTTGATGCCGGGTATATGACCCGAAGCTAACGGATCAGGTCCGCCGACGCACGATCTTAGCGATATGCGCAGAACCGACGTTACAACAGCCGCTTATGAGGGTCGCCCCTATGCGGAAGGAGCGCTGCTCCTGGGTCAAAGGCGTCCTGGTGCATCCGGTGGTTACGTGCACCAGTCCAATCTTGTAGACGCATTGAGGCCCCACGCACAAGCCTTGAAAGTCTATGTTCTCAACTTCACAAAGTGATGGCGCTGCTGGTTAAGCCGCGCGCAAACGGGGTAAGCGGATCGTTAGGCCACCAACGGTAAGCGACCGGCAAATCCGGCGGGCGCAACAGAGGCTTGAAAATGGTGAGGCCAGTATTGATGAACTTGCTGCGTTGCACGGCGTCCACCCGTGGACGCTACGGCGGCGGATTGGAGAGTTGGAAGATCACTCTTGCGTCGAAATTTGACGATTTTGCAAACTTTGGGTTTTCAAAAAGGTGAGTCCGTAAAGTGATTTCTTGCCCACTCGTTGCATTCATAATATTTTGTAAACTGTGGAGATATAAAAAAGCAAAACCTAAGGAATCTGCTTGAATCCGTCTCTCACGGCTTCTTTGTCGCTTCCAAGTGGCTTGGCTCACAGGGGATATCACGGCAGCTCGCAACAAAATATCTTAAGAGCGGATGTCTAACACGTGCAGCGCATGGGCTATACCGGCGGCCTGTCCAGTCATCGACTGAGAGCGCTGCTGAAATCCCCGATTGGGAACTGCTGGTTCTCTCAATGCAGCTTTTGATGCAGTACGAGGTTGACGCCGGCCGCCTCGGCCTTGTCGCCCAGTTGGCACAGCAGGTCACGTTCTTCTGCCAACAGCGCGCCCCGCTGCACCACCCATTCCTGCGCCTGTGCCTTGCCCGAACGCAGCACCATCGAGACGCAGCCGGTGATCCGGCCGAACTCGATCGACGCCTCGGCCAGCGCCAGCCTTTCTCCGGCACATCGCGCCAATGGTCGTAAAAGGTCGTGGTCATTGTGACCTCCAGAAACGAAAAACCCGCCACTTGGGCGGATCGGTTGGGCAGTGGATTTGTTCAATCCAGCGGCTACGGACCGTCGCCGAAGATTTTCATCTTGATCGCGACCCCGGCCAGCAGCGCCAACATGACGCCGGTGGTGATCATGCGGACGGCGGTCTGCATCGCGGTGCGCCGCACCAGCCTGACGCAGTCGAGCAAGGATCGCAGGTCGCGGATATCGAGCGCGGCTTCTTCGCCATCGAGGCCAACATCGGCGAGCCCGCGAATTGCCGGTTGAATTCGGCAAGTGGAACAGCATGTTCAAGCGGTTCCGCA
>JBELMC010000176.1:0-2776 GCA_042096155.1 Dinoroseobacter sp. | reverse complement strand
GTGATGAAGAAGATGAAGCCGTAACGCAACCCAATGCGGACCACTTTGGTGTGGTCTCCGGCGTGGCTTTCACGGACCACCTCGGTCCACCAACCAAACATCGTCACCAGAACCGCCAAAAGACCGGCTGTAAACATGTATGGTCCGGACCCGTGCATCCAGAGCACAGCGCCAAACAGCATTATAAACCCACCGACAGCCCCGATAAAGGGCCAGGCCGATGGCGGCAAAATATGGTAATCGTGGTTCTTGGCGTGGGCCATGGGTCTCGTTCCTCGGCTATCGGTATTTCGGGCGGCGACGCGGCCGACCGTGCTGGTGGTCTACCAGCGTCTTTAAAGTTTATCTTGCGCTTGGGTCAACGGCCTGTCCAACGCGGCGTACCCGTCGGGCAGGTCGATTTCGTAAAAAGTGTAGCTTAGCGTGATATGGCCCAGATCTTTCGCGTCTTTGTCTTCGATAATCGATGGATCCACAAAGAATGTCACAGGCATCAAGACCGTCTCACCAGGGTCGAGGATTTGCTCCTCAAAGCAGAAGCAGTCGATTTTTGCGAAATGGCCCCCGGCCACGAACGGAGCGACATTGTAAGATGCAGACCCCGCGACAGCGGTATCTGTTGGATTATGCGCCTCATAGAAAGCCAAGCCTGTCTCGCCAATCCGGACTTCCATCTCGCGCACGACCGGCTTGAATTGCCACGGCATGTCGCGCTCCAGAGACGCATCGAACTTGATGAGGATGGTCTGATCCAAGATCATGTCCGAGCCTGCGTCAGCATATCCTGTCGCACCGCCATACCCAGTCACACGGCAAAACCAGTCATACAATGGCACTGACGCCCAAGCCAGCGCCCCCATCACCAAGACGATGCCCACCAGAGCGCGTGCGGTTTTCACTTTTGGATCGGCGACGCCCGCGGCTCGGAGTGGCGTTTGGCTTTGCAACTTGGTCACTGTCGTTATTCCGATATCCGCTCGGCCAATGCAGGCCGCGGCGCGTGATCAAAGCCTTCAATTGGACCAAGACTGCGCACCTTGACGACCGTTAAGCCAAAGACGATTGCGATAAATCCAACCAATAAAGATGCGATGCCAATGTTACGCCCAGAGCGCCGGGTATGAATTTCATGTGATTTTCCAAAGGCCATGGATTAGATCCCCCATCCGCCAAGACGCATCGCAACAGCCTCAATCAACAGCGCACCAAACAGCAAGAACAGATACAACAACGAAAATCTAAAGACCGTTTTCTCCGCTTTGTAGTCATCCGCCTCTGCCTCGGCCTCGGTGCGGTTCCAAATGTCCCAAGCACCTTTGACAAAAAGCGCGTTCAACACCACGGCCGCGGTCATATAGATCGGCCCCGCGATTGGCGTGAAGCCGAGGGTCAAAGCCACCGGCGCCAGCAAGAGCGTATAGACCAGAATATAGCGCCGTGTGGATTTACGACCATGGGTCACTGTCAGCATCGGCACGGCGGCCTCGTGGTAATCTGACTTCATGAACAATGCCAATGCCCAGAAATGGGGTGGTGTCCACATGAAGATGATCATAAACATCAAAACGGCCTCAAGGCTGATTGATCCAGTCGCGGCCACCCACCCAATCATCGGTGGAAAGGCCCCTGCCGCGCCACCGATCACGATATTTTGCGGTGTCGCACGCTTCAGCCACATGGTGTAAATCGCCACGTAAAAGAATATGGTGAAGGCCAAAAGGCCAGCCGCGATCCAATTGGTCGCAAGGCCCAGCATCACCACCGAAAGGCCTGATAGGCCACAGCCGACCGACAGCGCTTCAGATCCGGTCACCCTGCCTGTCGGGATCGGGCGCTGGCGGGTGCGGCGCATCACAGCATCAATGTCGGCGTCCCACCACATGTTCAGCGCACCAGATGCACCGCCGCCAATGGCAATGAACAAAATCGCACACAGACCGACAAACGGATGAACGGGCACGGGTGCGACCAACAAGCCGACCAGTGCGGTGAATACGACCAGCGACATCACCCGTGGCTTAAGCAACGTGATATAATCACCAAAAGTTGCTTCACCTTCCATGGTGCGCGCGGCGGACGTCTGGCTGTCAAAGCTGGTGTCGCTCATTTATGCTCTCCGGTGGGACCCGATTAATGTGCGGCGCGCGCCGGCTCATCGGCCGACGCGCGCAATTGCGATCAGTTGGACGCGACCGTCAGTGCAGCTGGTGTGCCTGCATATTCTGCCACGGTATTGGCGATCCAAGCGTCATATGTCTCTTGACTAACAACCTTGACCGTAATCGGCATGTAGGAGTGGTCTTTACCGCACAGTTCAGAGCATTGGCCAAAATAAACCCCTTCGCGTTCTGCCTTGAACCACAGTTCGGCCAAACGTCCGGGAACACCGTCTTGTTTTACGCCAAAGGCTGGGATCGTCCAGGAATGGATGACATCCGCACCAGTCACCTGCACCACAATGGTCTTGTCGACCGGTACAACCATTGGCATCGAGGTCGCCAGCAAATATTCGTCTTGCGTGTAGCCATAGTCTTCCAGCTCATCGCGCTGCAGCATGAAGGCTTCGAAGGACAGATCGTGCTGCGGATACTCGTAACCCCAATACCACTGGTACCCCGTGGCCTTGATGGTCACATCGCCTTCGGGGATTTCTTGCTGCTTAAACAAAACCGGCAGCGAGAATGCACCGACAAAGACCAAGATAATGATCGGTGCGACGGTCCACACGATTTCAATGGGCGTGTTGTGCGTGAAGCGTGCGGCAACTTTGTTGGCA
>JBELMC010000175.1:0-2827 GCA_042096155.1 Dinoroseobacter sp. | reverse complement strand
GAGGGTGAAATCCAGCAGTTGGAGCACGACCATGCCGTGACCGAACTTTGGCAGGTCATCGAAGGTCAGGTCAGCGGACGCACGGGTGACAGGCAAATCACCCTGTTCGACAGTGTGGGCTTTGCCATCGAAGATTTCAGCGCCCTGCGTTACATCGCAAAAGCGGTAAAAGGCACCCCATTCTTCACACAGCTCGACATGATCGCCGACCCTGACGACCCGCGCGATCTGTTTGGCATGGTGCAACGCGCAAAAAAGAGGCCAAGTGATGCGTGAAGCTCTGCGATCCGCTGCTTATCTGCCGGATATTGATATCTTGCAATATTTGGAACCTCACGCGCCTAACACCACACAGAGAGCGCGGATTACGGATTGCGCCGTCAATATGGTCGAGGCGCTCCGAGCCGATGCGACCCCATCCATGATGGAACTGTTTTTGGGTGAATACGGTCTGTCATCAGATGAAGGCGTATCCCTGATGTGTCTTGCCGAGGCGCTGTTGCGCGTGCCTGACGCCGCCACGATGGACGCCTTAATCGAAGATAAAATCGTGCCGTCGGAATGGGGGCAGCATTTGGGCGAAAGCCACAGTAATTTGGTCAACGCATCGACTTGGGCGTTGTTCGTCACCGGCCGGGTGCTGGATGCGCCAGACGGCGGCGTGGCGGGCGTATTGCGCGGCGCCATCAAGCGGCTCGGTGAACCGGTCATTCGGCAGGCCGTCACCCGGGTCATGAAAGAAATGGGACGTCAGTTCGTGCTGGGCGAAACGATTGAAGGCGCATTGGATCGCGCCAAAGACCTCGAAAGCAAGGGTTATACCTACAGCTACGATATGTTGGGTGAAGCGGCGATGACGGATGGGGATGCGCGCGCCTATCACATGGCCTACGCCGACGCGATTGCAGCAATTGCGAAGACTGTGCAGGGCGATGATATTCGCACCAATCCCGGTATATCGATCAAGCTGTCGGCGCTGCACCCGCGGTATGACCAGTTGCATCGCGATCAGGTGATGGAGCAGCTTGTACCACGCGCCAGATCGCTGGCCGTTCTGGCGAAATCTTCGGGCATTGGCTTTAATATCGACGCCGAAGAGGCAGCCCGTTTGGACCTCTCGTTGGATGTGATCGAGGCGATCTTATCCGATCCTGGTCTTGCCGGGTGGGATGGCTTTGGCGTGGTGGTTCAGGCCTATGGCAAGCGTGCGTCATATGTTATCGATTGGCTGTATGAATTGGCAATCCGAGTGGATCGCAAGATTCTGGTGCGACTTGTCAAAGGCGCCTATTGGGATACGGAAATCAAATTAGCCCAGGTCGAAGGGCTGCCCGGTTTTCCGGTTTTTCAAACCAAGCCGCATACCGACATCAGTTATATCTGTTGCGCGTCGAAGCTGCTGGATATGAACGACCGCATTTACCCACAGTTCGCAACCCATAACGCCCATACGCTGGCGGCTGTGTTGGACATTGCGTCTACCAAAGACGTACATGATTATGAATTTCAGCGCCTGCATGGCATGGGCGAGGCGCTGCACGATCAGGTATTGCAGGCCGAAAGCACCCGCTGCCGGATTTACGCGCCGGTGGGACATCACCGCGATTTACTGGCCTATCTGGTGCGGCGCCTGCTGGAGAACGGCGCGAACTCATCTTTCGTCAATCAGATTTTCGACGACGAGACACCGTCTAGCGTTGTCGCGGCTGATCCTTTTGAAATGCTGGGCGCGCCGGGGCCGGATATCGCCGCGCCGTCAGAGCTTTTCCCAGGGCGCGTGAATTCGAAGGGTGTAGATTTTGCAAATCCACAAGAGATCGCAACTGTTCACGCGGAAATGTCCGCGGAGCGGTTTTGGAATTTTGGATCAGGACGCGATGTGTTCAATCCGGCCACGGGCGTAAAAGTTGGCACTCTCAAGTTTTTCACCCACGATGAAGCAGCTGCATTGGCGACCAAAGTAGCACCTTGGACGGCTCCGGCCAACAACCGCGCATCGGTTCTGCGCAAGGCTGCCGACCTGTACGAGGCGCATCGCGCAGAGCTGTTTCAACTGCTATGCCAAGAAGCTGGAAAAACCGCGCTCGATTGTATTGGGGAGTTGCGCGAAGCGGTGGATTTCCTGCGCTACTATGCGGCTCAAGCCGAGTTGCAGCAAGGCGAAACGTTAGGTGTGTTCACCTGCATCAGCCCGTGGAACTTCCCGCTTGCGATCTTTACCGGCCAGATCGCCGCCGCGCTCGGGGCTGGCAATGGCGTCTTGACGAAACCGGCGGAAGCGACCAGCCTTATCGCGCATTTCGCCGTCGATCTGCTGCATCAGGCTGGGGTTCCGAGCAACGCTCTGATCCTGATTCCCGGCGCCGGAGGCGAGGTTGGCTCGGCGCTCTGTTCGGCGTCATCCGTTGATGGCGTGTGCTTTACTGGCTCCACCGCGACAGCTCAGGCCATCCACCGCACGATGGCGGAGCACCTGTCGCCCACGGCCCCATTGATCGCGGAAACCGGTGGCCTGAACGCGATGATCGTCGACAGCACAGCCTTACCGGAACAGGCGGTGCGCGATGTGATCGCCAGTGCGTTCCAATCTGCGGGGCAGCGATGTTCGGCGCTTCGGTGCCTTTATGTCCAAGACGACATCGCGGACCGGTTCAAGAAAATGCTCTACGGCGCCATGGACGCGCTGATTGTCGGAGATCCTCGCGACCCCGCCACCGACGTTGGCCCGGTGATCGATGTTCAGGCAGCGACGCGTGTCAATGCGCATATAGAAAACGGCGTGATCTTGCATCAGGTCACCGCACCTGCATCAGGCACATTCGTGCCG
>JBELMC010000174.1:0-2857 GCA_042096155.1 Dinoroseobacter sp. | reverse complement strand
ACTGACCGGTGACGCCGGAAGCGACTACCTCTCTGGCGGACCCGGCGCCGACCTGTTGCGAGGTGGCTCTGAGGAAGACGTGCTATTGGGCAATGGTGGGGATGACATCCTCTACGGGGGGGCGGACGCTGATGCGCTTTATGGGCAGGGTGGAAAAGACACGCTGTATGGAAACCAAGGGGATGATTTGCTGTTCGGTGGCGATCAGAAAGACGTACTTTATGGTGGCGCCGGTACGGATGTTTTGGTTGGTGGCACTTGGGCAGACCGCCTTGATGGCGGTGGCGGAGATGATCTGATTCTCGGAGAACGTGGCGCTGACGTAATTTTTGGCCGCGGCGGCGATGACATCATCATCGGTGGTATCGGTGAAGATACAATTGACCCTGGACCTGGCAACGACTTTGTGTTCGCGGCTGGGCTGGAAAATCAGTCAGGTAACATCATTGATACCGACCAAGGAGATGCGATCAGCCTGACAGAGGGAGAGAATTTGGTCGTCATTGGCACAAACGATGACGTGGTGATCGAAGGTGGATTAAACACACTTCTGATCGGAGACTTTGTTCAGCCAGGTGACGAACAACTGCCCCCTGTAATTGAAGGCATGGCGTTTGGTTCGAATGCTGTGGGTTTTCTACACGACCAAACCAAACCTGATCCGGTTCTTGAATTGGTCTATGATGTAGATTTGCTGGAGACCGAAGTACTGAGCAATGGCGAGACTGTTTTGGTTCTCATTGGTGGCGATTTCACTGGTGACCCCATCCCGTTGATCCCTTACGACCCAGAGCTTGTGGCAGAAGACGGTATCATGAAGGCGCTGCAAGCTTTGGAGGCTGAGATGACTTAGGTCCAGGGCTCAGGATGTTGAGTGTAGGCAATGTAAAGAGGATGCTTTGGGTGCCCGTCCTTTGTTAGCCCAAGATGATGCAACTCGCACCTTGTCGCCCTCAGCAAATCATGGACGGCCACGCCACGGTTCAAATGCGCACCATGTGTACCCCAGGCGCAGATAATCTTGTTTGCCCAAACTGTACCGTCCAATATCGCAACGTCGTTTTCAGGACCCACTGGGTCCTGTGCCATACGCATTTTTTGTGGATCCGTATCACGCCAGGCAAAAATATTGGTGACCCGAAACGCCCCAAAGCCAAGGGCGCGAGCCCGTCTTTCACATCGCTCAACCGTAGGGTCATTCTGAACCTCGGTTGCGGTTGAAGGGTTCAGCATTATGAAAAGGGCTTTCTGGCCCGATGACCATACCCGGGTCAAAGAATAGCGATAGCTCTCGCAGTCTGAGTAGATCGCGACGGATTCTGCGTCACCTTTGGTATGATAACGCTCGATCATGCGTCGCGATTGAACACACGCGAGGGATGCAATTCACCGGCACGATAAACCCCTACGGCAACTGCTTGCCCATTCAGAGAGGCCCACGCTTCTTCGCCATATTCGGCATCGGCTGTGATAACCAGACCAGGGTTTCCGTTGCGCAATTTGGAGGCGCCTGCTTCTGTACAGCGCAATTCGGGAAGATCCACCAAGCCGACTTCAAGGGGAAGCAGCAAATCGTCAATCGAGGGCGACTTCGCACCCGCCTCGACCACATCCAGTCTAACAGCGTCTTCAAGGTCAAACGGTCCGGACCAGATGCGGCGCAGCGAAAGCACGTGGGCTTTGCATCCCAGTACATTGCCAAGATCGCGCGCGATCGAACGCACATAGCCGCCTTTTCCGCAGACCATTTTCAAAGTGACGGTGTCAGCATCAGATCTGGAAACCAGTTCCAGACTGTCGACAAAAAGCGGCCTTGCTGCGAGATCCATCGCCTCGCCCTCGCGTGCACGCTTATAGGCCCGGACGCCATCGATTTTAACGGCTGAATACTGAGGGGGCACCTGCATGATCTCGCCGGTGAAGTCTGGTAAGGAGGTGACAATATCGTCATCGCTTGGACGAAGGTCTGAGGTCTCAACAATCTCGCCTTCTGCGTCGTCTGTGTTCGTTGCGGCACCGAGGCGAATGGTGAATTCGTACGCTTTGTTAGCGTCGGTAATAAAAGGCACGGTCTTTGTAGCCTCTCCAAGAGCCACGGCAAGAATACCTGTGGCTTCGGGGTCCAGCGTGCCGGCGTGCCCTGCTTTTTTCGCGTCAAAAGCCCAGCGAACCTTGTTGACGACCGCAGTGGATGTCAGTCCGGCAGGCTTGTCGACGATCAACCAGCCTGAAATATTGCGCCCCTTCTTCCGGCCCATTTCAGCGATCCAGATCCCGGCGCACTTCGGCGCTGTTTAGAATGCGGTTAGTTTCGTCCATTTGATCGAAGGTGGTGTCGATGGCAAAGCGTACTTCGGGGGCGAATTTCAGCGTCAACACCTTCGACACTGCCCGGCGCACTTCGCGACGGTTTTCACGCAGTGCCGCAAGCGCCGCTTCGGCGTTTTTTCCACCCAAAGGCAAGACATATGCGGTTGCTACTTTCAGGTCAGGGGACATGCGCACTTCACCCACGGTTATGGACATCGCATTCAGTTCTGGATCATGGATATCGCCCCGCATCAGAAGGTCTGACAGCGTGCGACGGATCAGTTCGCCCACGCGCAATTGGCGTTGGGTGGGCGGTTTGCCAGCAATGTTCGGGTTCTGCGCCATAGGACACTCCATTTCAGAGCGCCCATCTAAGCCCTCATCGCGTTTCGCGCAACGGGCCTTTGCTAAGCGGTCGTAGCCGCGCTAACAGGGCGAGACGTAAACAGAAGGAAGGCCCGTCATGTCGGATTTGCCAGGGATCGTGATTACAGGAGCATCAGGTCGCATGGGCCAGATGTTGATTGAAACCGTTCGGGCGAGCGAC
>JBELMC010000173.1:0-2863 GCA_042096155.1 Dinoroseobacter sp. | reverse complement strand
GCGATGATCGGCAGAGTAGATGGGTCCCACTCATAAAGCTTGTCCCCGCGATCAACGGCCTGACCTTCTTTAACGTGCATCTTGGTGCCGTAGCCAAGCTTGAAGCTGGCGCGCTCGGTGCCATGCGCGTCTTCGATCACCAGTTGCATGTTCCGGCCCATAACAACCAGATCGCCTGCCGCGTTCTCCAGCAGGTTTGCATTGCGGAAGGCGATTTTGCCCTCTTGACCCGCTTCTTGGAAGGACTGCTGACCACCTTGTGCAATACCACCGATGTGGAACGTCCGCATCGTCAGCTGCGTGCCCGGCTCGCCAATCGACTGCGCGGCGATAATACCAACCGCTTCACCGACATTTACCTGTGTGCCACGGGCAAGGTCACGGCCATAGCATTGGGCACAAACACCCTCTTCGGCTTCACAGGTCAATGGCGACCGGATCCGTATCGAGGGCAGCTTCGCAGCTTCCACCGCATCCGCCTTGCGCTCGTCGATCAACTCGCCTTTTTTCACCAACACTTCCTCGGTGCCAGGAACAAGAACGTCTTCCGCCGCGACGCGACCGAGGATACGTTCTCCCAGAGATGTGACGACCTCACCATCATTCACAGCCGCTTCGGCAGTGATCGACCGATCTGTTCCACAATCATGCATGCGCACGATGCAATCCTGCGCCACGTCGACCAGACGCCGCGTCAGATAGCCGGAATTCGCAGTCTTCAAAGCGGTATCTGCAAGACCCTTGCGCGCCCCATGGGTCGAGTTGAAATATTCCAGAACCGTCAGGCCCTCTTTGAAGTTTGAGATGATCGGTGTCTCGATAATCTCGCCGGACGGCTTGGCCATCAGACCGCGCATTCCGCCCAGCTGCTTCATCTGCGCAGGCGAGCCACGCGCACCAGAATGGGCCATCATGTAAACCGAGTTGGGCTCTTTTTCAGCGCCCGCATCATCGCGGCGTACGGCAGAGATTTCGCCCATCATTGCGTCGGCAACCTGATCCGAACATTTCGACCAGGCATCAACAACTTTATTGTATTTTTCGCCCTGCGTGATCAGGCCGTCCATGTACTGCTGCTCGAACTCTTTGACCTGGTCGCGCACACCATTGACGATCGACCATTTGGTGTCCGGGATCAGCATATCATCCTTACCGAACGAGATGCCTGCCTTGAACGCCTCTTTAAAACCCATCGACATGATCTGGTCACAAAAGATAACGCTCTCTTTTTGGCCACAATACCGATACACAGTGTCAATGACTTGCTGCACTTCTTTCTTGCGAAGCAGACGGTTTACCAGATCAAAAGGGGCTTTGGTGTTCAGCGGCAGAAGTGCGCCGAGACGAATGCGGCCCGGCGTGGTTTCAAACCGCTGCCAAACCTCGCTGCCCTCGTCATCGATCTGCATCAGCCGTGCCGTAATCTTGCTGTGCAGATTGACAACACCGGCCTCTAAGGCGTGCTCCACCTCATCTGGAGAACCGAAGACCATGCCTTCGCCCGGCATGCCCTCCCGCTCAAGCGTGATATAGTACAGTCCCAGGATCATGTCCTGCGAGGGAACAATGATCGGTGCGCCGTTGGCAGGCGACAGAACGTTGTTTGTCGACATCATCAGAACGCGGGCTTCCAACTGCGCTTCAAGCGACAAAGGCACGTGAACCGCCATCTGATCGCCGTCAAAATCGGCATTGAAGGCCGAACACACCAGCGGGTGCAGCTGGATCGCTTTGCCTTCGATCAAAACCGGCTCGAACGCCTGTATGCCAAGACGGTGCAATGTCGGGGCACGGTTCAGCATCACGGGGTGTTCGCGGATCACCTCATCAAGGATATCCCAAACTTCGGGTCGTTCCTTTTCAACCAACTTCTTGGCTTGTTTGACGGTACTGGACAGCCCCTTTGCTTCAAGCCGCGAATAAATAAATGGTTTAAACAGCTCGAGCGCCATTTTCTTTGGCAAGCCGCATTGGTGCAGCTTCAGTTCGGGACCGGTCACAATCACCGAACGGCCTGAGAAATCGACGCGTTTGCCCAAAAGGTTTTGACGGAAACGACCCTGCTTGCCTTTCAGCATATCCGACAGCGACTTCAGCGGGCGCTTGTTGGCACCGGTGATGACACGACCGCGACGGCCGTTGTCAAACAGTGCATCCACAGATTCCTGCAGCATCCGCTTTTCGTTGCGGACAATGATATCAGGCGCGCGCAGCTCGATCAGACGCTTCAGTCGATTGTTCCGATTGATCACCCGGCGATAAAGATCATTCAGATCAGAGGTCGCAAAACGACCGCCATCCAACGGCACCAGTGGACGCAGCTCTGGCGGGATCACAGGCACAACGGTCAAGATCATCCACTCAGGACGGTTGCCGGATTCCAGAAAATTCTCGACCAGTTTCAGGCGCTTGATGATCTTCTTGGGCTTCAGCTCGCCGGTTGCTTCTTTGAGCTCCGCACGCAGCTGTTCGGCCTCAGCCTCAAGATCAATCTGGCTTAGCATCTCGCGAATGGCCTCGGCCCCGATACCAGCAGTGAATGCATCGGCACCATAAGCGTCTTGCGCGTCGAGATATTCCTCCTCGCCCATCAACTGACCGTAGGTCAGATCGGTCAGGCCTGGTTCGATCACGACATAGTTTTCAAAGTACAAGATCCGCTCAAGGTCGCGCAGTGTCATGTCCAGCATGTTGCCAATGCGCGATGGCAGAGACTTCAGAAACCAGATATGCGCCACCGGTGCGGCCAGCTCGATATGACCCATCCGCTCGCGGCGGACCTTTTGCAGCGTAACTTCCACACCGCATTTTTCGCAGACAACGCCACGATACTTCATCCGCTTGTATTTGCCGCACAGGCATT
>JBELMC010000172.1:0-3033 GCA_042096155.1 Dinoroseobacter sp. | reverse complement strand
ACACGACCCACACGCCGATATCGCCCAGGGCTTTGGCCGCGCCAGGGCTCTTGTGGCTCGACCGGGTGTCGAGGACCATCTGCGGGGCGCAGTGTCGGCACCAGTTGGGTTTTGGCATAGAGGGCGAACATCTGCCCATGCATTGCGCCGTCAATCACCCAGCCAGCTGTCCCAAAATTCCGGACGAAGGACATTTCTTGCGTTTCTCAGCCATCGCTGATCCTCCAAGTAACGGGACAAATCTATCCCATTTGGTGGACCACCTTCAGGGAAATACTCCAGGGTAAAGCCCTGCTGTTATGGCCATTAACGTCGTGGTAACGGGGGCCAGCTAGTGTGGCTGGGAATCCTTTTGCGCGCTGGAGCCGATCTATGAAGCCTATACCCGCGATCCTCAGCTCCACTCTGTTTCGATTGACTATGATCGTCGCGTTTTGTGTCTCTTTTGTATCACTTAGCTTGGCCGTTCTATCGTATGTTGCAGCTCGGCATACAATTATGAACCATGCCCAAGCCAACGCATCTCATGTCACCGAACTGATCGCAGGCCAAATCAGCGATGCGCTTGCAGAAGACCGAACTGCCGAAATCTCCATAATTTTACAAAATTTACAAAAAGCGTCCGGAGCATCACTCGAGCTGGCTGCGGCATTCAACGCTGACGGCAATGTCATGGCCACAACGGGACCAAGCCAAGAACGTCTTGCCGAGATCATCGCTTCGGTCGACGCAAGGATGCACAATGGCCTGCCGGTATCATCGAACGACGGTATGACCGTCGCTGTCCCGATGCAAAGTGGAAAGCTGGTTGCAGTATGGTCGGCGGATCAACAGCTGGCCGTGCTGTTCAGGAATGCGGTTTTGTCGTTTTTAATCGCAGGTTTGCCCTTTTTTGTCAGCCTTGGTCTAGCGTTTTATCTTATTCGCGTCAGCGTATCTCAGCCCTTAAATTGTGTCCGCAACGCCATGGAACGCATCGCCGATGGTGCTTTTGACGCGCCGATTCCAAATTTGAAGCACAGTGACGAGATCGGCGCGATTGCACACAGTCTGGATGCATTTCGCACCAAACTTTGTGCGGGCGAAGCCGATCAAATTGAAGCACTCTTCAAAGGCTCTGCATTCAATAATTCCAGCGTCCCGATGGTCCTGATTTCCGATAAGATGAGGATTGCCAGCATGAATACCGCATTTCGTGCTATGCTTGGTGACCATCAGGACACAATATCCAAGATCATAGCCAATTTTGACGACGCCCATAATCTAATTGGCATGCCCCTGGTCAAGTTCAAGCCGTTGGAAGACATCATTCGGTCCATCGAACAGGACCCGGGCCAATTGCCGATGTCCATTGACATTAAACTCGGTTACAATTGGACACATATCAATTTTTCCGCTATTAGCGATACCGTTGGGGATTTTGTAGGTTGCGTATCCGAGTGGACTGACGTTACAGAACAGCGGCTACAAGCGTCCATTCTCGAAGCAATCGACACCAGTCAAGTGCGTTTGGAATTCGATTGTTCTGGATCTTTGCTGTTTGCGAATTACACCTGTCGCAATGCATTGCCAACGGCAACGCGAGCGCAGACAAATTGGCTGACCTGTATTGATTTTGAAGAAGCCAAATCGGGCTCCGAGATATGGACATCAGCCAAGCAAAAAGGTGGCCTTGCCGACCGCTTTACCATAAAACATGAAGCAGAATCAGAGTGTATTATACAAGGCACGCTCAACACTCTTACAAATAAAGATGGCTCAATTGATCGCTATATCCTAATTGGCACAAACATTACAAAAGAGCGACAATCTGCAACGCAGACCAGCGCGCAACAGCTGATCCTAGAAGCCGAACAAACCCAAGTCGTCGATGGCCTGCGACGCGGTTTGGAAGCCTTACAAAACAATGATCTCTCCAATCAAATTACCACCCATTTCGCAGATCGTTTTGAAAACTTGCGAAAGGATTATAACTCCGCCATCACAGGTCTGAATTTGGCTCTCGCAACAGCGTTATCAAATGCCGAAACATTCTGCCTTGAAACCGGCAGCATCAACGGAGCAATGGAAGATCTGGCGAGACGAACCGAGCGACAGGCGGCCACGTTAGAAGAAACAGCCGCCGCTGTTGATCAAATGGCGAGTTCGCTACGCAGTTCATCGCAGAACGCGCAAGCAGCCCGGGATATGGCCGCTGACGCCCGCAACAATGCACAACAAAGCAGCGAAGTCGTTGCGCAAACAATCAAAGCCATGTCCGAGATTGAAGCATCCTCGGCAAAAATTGCCAAAATCACTGGTTTGATCGAAGATATTGCCTTTCAAACCAATCTTTTGGCACTGAACGCTGGAGTAGAAGCTGCGCGCGCAGGTGACGCAGGTCGCGGTTTTGCGGTTGTCGCCTCGGAAGTTCGAGACCTTGCCCAACGATCATCGATCGCAGCAAGCGACATAACGAATTTAATTACAACGAGTACCGATCATGTTCAAAACGGTGTTAAGCTAGTCGGGAAAACCGGTCAGGTTTTGGATGAAATTTTGAAGACAGTTACAAATGTGTCAACACGGATGGTCGACATAGCGCAAGCAAACGCAGATCAGGCCAACGGGCTTGAACAGATTAACTCGGCCGTTAACGATCTCGATCAAGTGACCCAAAATAATGCTGCGATGTTTGAAGAAACATCTGCGTCAAGTGCGAACCTCTCTGCGGAGGCACAACGCCTTTTAGAAACAATAGGTATTTTCAAACTGGCAGCCACGCATCGCCCGGAACGGCCAGTTGGCTCGAAGCAGCGTAGTCTCGAACAAGACTACGCCAATGCTTCGTGATACGCCCCAGTTTAAAGATTAAAGACCTCTGCACAACGACTGTGTTCCCTGATCTGTTTGGAGCTTGTATATTTTCGGCAGGTTTTCGAGAGTGTCTTGATGGACCTGCTTTTGCGCGAAGCGTCGGAACGGATTGAACCGCCCCGGGTTTGGACTTGTCGCGTTTACATTCCGGTCTCTGAACTCATTTATGCGGCCTTT
>JBELMC010000171.1:0-3044 GCA_042096155.1 Dinoroseobacter sp. | reverse complement strand
CTATACTTTCACCCTGCGCGATGGGCTGATGTTCCATGACGGCGCGCCGGTGACGGGAGAAGACGTGGTTGCCTCGCTCAACCGCTGGGGCAAGCGCGACGGCATGGGCCAGCAGCTCTTTTCTAATACGGCCTCGCTCGAAGCGGCCGATGAAAAGACCGTTGTTCTGACGCTGTCCTCGCCCTTTGGTCTGGTGCTGGAATCGATTGGCAAGATCTCGTCCAACGTGCCCTTCATCATGCCCAAGCGCATCGCCGAAACCGATCCGTTTGAGCAGATCACCGAATATGTAGGTTCCGGACCCTTTGTCTTCCAGGAAGACGAATGGGTTCCTGGCTCCAAGGTGGTCTACACCAAGTTCGAAGATTACGTGCCTCGGTCCGAGCCGGCATCTGCGGCCGCAGGAGGCAAGATCGCCAAGGTCGACAAGGTGATCTGGCAGTATTTCCCCGACAACACCACGGCGATGAACGCTCTGATGGCGGGCGAAGTGGATTATTTCGAACAGCCCGCGCCTGACCTTGCGCCGCTCCTCGCGTCGAACCCCGACATCACGGTTGAGGTCAACGACCCGCTGGGCAGCATCGGTTTTGCCCGCTTCAACCACGTACTGCCGCCGTTTGACGATGCCGAGATCCGCAAAGCCGCCATCATGGCGATGAAGCAGGAAGATTACTTGGCCTCTGCCATCGGCGATCCGCAGTTTTGGACGACTTGCTATTCGGTCTACCCCTGTGGAACGCCGCTTGCGAACGACGCAGGTTCTGACCTAATGGCCACTGGCGACATCGAGACCGCCAAGGCGGCGCTTGCCGCCACCGGCTATGATGGCACCGAAGTGGTGATCATGCAGCCGACCGATGTGCCTGTGCTGTCGGCTTTCAGTCTCGTGACCGGCGAGAAGCTACGCAACGCGGGCTTTAACGTCAAGATGGAGGCGATGGACTGGGCGACGCTTACCTCGCGCCGCGCGCTGCGTGACCCCGTGGGTGAAGGTGGCTGGAACATGTTCCACACATGGTGGATCGGCGCCGACGTGATCGACCCGATGGCGATTGCCTTCTCAGGCAACCCCGACGCGGGCTGGTTCGGCTGGGCCGATGATGCTGCGCTGGAAGAGGCGCGCTCCGGCTTTGCCACCGCCAGCACGGCTGAGGACAAGTTGGCGCTGGCCACTACTGTCCAGGATCGTCTGTGGGATATCGGTGCCTCCGGACAGCTGGGTCAATTCTTTGTGCCTGTTGCCTATCGCAACAACGTCAAGGGCCTGATCAAGTCGCCGGTGCAGTTCTTCTGGAACATGTCTGTCGAATGATCTGAAGCCTGTCCCGGGCCTGCCTCGGGACAACATCTTTCGGGGCCTTTGCGAAAAGGCCCCGGTTTCACGTCCGGGACGCGTCTCCGCACAAGTGGAGACAGGTCACCCGATAAGTATCATAGAGGATCTGCGAGCACATGATATCCTATATCTTTAAGCGCGTGCTGATGACCCTTCCGGTCATGGTGGTTGTCGCGCTGTTTGTCTTTTTGCTGCTGCGCCTGTCACCGGGCGACCCGGCAGCGGTGATTGCGGGCGATTACGCCACCGCCGAAGACGTGGCCAAGATTCGCGAAAAGCTGGGCCTGTCCGAGCCCATCGTCGTGCAATTCTGGAACTGGTCGCTGTCGCTCATGCAGGGCGATCTCGGCACCTCGATCTTTTCTAACAAACCGGTCACAACGCTAATAGCGCAGCGGATCGAACCGACGCTGCTGCTCGCGCTGACCACAATCGTGTTTTCCATCGCTGTAGCTATACCGCTGGGCACCATCGCCGCCTTTCGTGCAGGCCGCTGGATTGACCGATTCGTGATGCTGTTTTCCGTGGGCGGCTTTTCTATCCCGGTCTTCGTACTGGGCTATATGCTAATCTACACCTTTGCGCTGAAACTGCGCTGGCTACCGGTGCAGGGCTACAAAAGCCCCTTTGTCGAAGGACTAGGGCCGTTCTTCTATCATATCACACTGCCCACTGTCACGCTTAGCGTGATCTTCATCGCGCTGATCGCGCGCATGACGCGGGCTTCAGTAATCGAGGTGCTGGAAGAAGATTACATCCGCACCGCCCGCGCCAAGGGCCAGTCGGAAATGAAGGTGCTTGTGCGCCACGCGGTACGCAATGCTGCTGTGCCCATCGTTACCGTGATCGGCATCGGAATCGCGCTGCTGATCGGCGGTGTAGTGGTGACAGAGTCCGTCTACAACATCCCCGGTCTGGGCCGTCTGGTTCTGGATGCGGTGCTGGCGCGCGACTATCCGATCATCCAGGGCCTGATCCTGTTCTTCAGTTTTGTCTACATATTGCTGAACCTACTGATCGACCTGACCTATACCTTCCTTGACCCGCGGATTCGTTACTAATGGATGATCAAACTCTCCAGTTCCCCGAACCCGCCGCGCGGGCAAAGGATCCGACCGTCCTGCACCTGGCGTTGAAGAACCGCAGCGTGTTTTGGGGCGGCCTGCTGCTGGTTTTCATCGTCCTGATCGCCGCCCTTGGCCCCTTCTTTACCGTCGACCCCATCGCGCTGAACCCGATGAATCGGCTCAAGCCGCCGGGCCACGCGGGCACCTTTGGCACCGACCAGCTAGGCCGCGATGTATTCAGCCGCGTGGTGAACGGCGCGCGCATCTCGCTAGTGGTGGGGATCGCCGTTGCGGTGATTTCGATCGTGATCGGTCTCTTTCTGGGACTGATTGCAGGCTATATCCGCATCATGGACGCCATCATCATGCGGGTGATGGACGGGCTGATGTCGATCCCGGCGATCCTTCTGGCCATTGCCATGATCTCGCTTTCCGGGGCCACTCTGACCACGGTGATCGCCGCCATCGTGATCCCCGAAATTCCCCGCGTGGTTAGGCTTGTCCGAGCGGTCGTGCTAACCGTGCGCGAGGAACCCTATGTGGAAGCTGCCATTTCCGTTGGCACCCGCGTGCCCATGATCATGAGCCGCCACGTGCTGCCCAACTGTATCGCCCCCCTTATCGTGCAGGCCACGTAT
>JBELMC010000170.1:0-3080 GCA_042096155.1 Dinoroseobacter sp. | reverse complement strand
AGAATGGGCAAAAACGCCCGCCAATCCATCCGCGCATCGATCTGTGCCAGCACATTATCAGCCACGATCCGATCCGCCGCCTCGCAGAAAAAGATCCATCACGCCGTCTTTGAGAACCTGTTGAAACCCTACAAGCCACAGACAGTTCGGGGAATCCCGTCGCGATGCAGAGGTCTTGCCCCATGGGGGTCTTTTATTGATCGCCTATCCGTCGAGCATCAAATCCCGAGACAAAACAGCTAGATCAGGCGGCCCATTGCGGCTGCCACATCCGCCATCCGGCAAGAGAAACCCCATTCGTTATCATACCATGCCAGCACGCGCACCGTGCGGTGCCCGACGACCTTTGTCTGATCCGGCGCGAAAATACTAGACTGCGTCGTATGGTTGAAATCAATTGAAACCTTGGCCTCGGGGTCATAGGCCAACACCGAACCCATATGGCCATGAGCGGCCTCCGCCACGATCGCGTTGATTTCCTCGATCGAGGTGTCGCGGCCCGCCTCAAACGTCAGATCCGCTGCGCTGACATTCGGGGTTGGGACCCGCAGCGCCGATCCGTCAAGTTTGCCCTCCATTTCCGGCAAGACCTCTTTAAGCGCTTTGGCGGCACCTGTGGATGTGGGGATCATTGCCAAGGCAGCGGCGCGGGCGCGGTATAGATCGCTGTGACGTCGATCCAGGGTTGGTTGGTCCCCGGTGTAACTGTGTATTGTGGTCATTATGCCACGCTCGATACCCACGGCCTCGTTCAACACCTTCACCAAAGGGGCAAGGCAATTGGTGGTGCAGGATCCATTTGAGACGACATGATGGTCGCGCTCCAGTTGGCGGTGGTTGACGCCGTATACGATGGTTTTGTCGGCTTTGGGTGCTGGCGCTGAGATCAAGACCCGCTTGGCACCGTGATCCATATGGACCGCTGCGGCATCGCGTGTGTTGAATTTGCCCGAGCACTCCAAAACGACATCCACGCCGGACCAATCCAGTTCTGTCGGATCATAGGTGGAAAACACTTTCATTGGGCCGCGGCCCAAATCCAGCGTGTCTCCAGACACCCGGATGTCACCGCCAAAGCGGCCATGCACCGAGTCGTATTTTAGCAGATGCGCATTGGTCTCGATCGGTCCGGTGGCGTTCAGCTTGACGACTTGCACGTCGTTGCGCGCGCTTTCTGCGATATGGGCCAGGGTACATCGACCTATCCGGCCAAATCCATTGATGCCAACGGTGATGGTCATGAGGAGCGTCCTTTGCAGCGCAGTCAGCAGCGATAGCGCCCGTGTAACGCGATGCCAAAGCGAAAGAAATGCAATCTTTCAGACTGTTAGCGCAAAACCCAGCGGCGCTGACAGTGTTTACGCCACCGTTAGCGCTGACGGCACCGCCGAGGATTTCGCAGGATCAGTTCTTGCAGCAATCTTTATGCCTAAATAGGGTGCGGTGGTAACAGATGTGGGTCTGATCGAGACCAACGAGAGGCGAACAAGCAGAAAAAGGAAACACTTATGAGCGGTTTGATTGCGCTTCTGGACGATGTGGCGGCGATCGCCAAACTGGCTGCTGCAAGCTTGGATGATGTTGTGGCCCAAGCCACCAAAGCGGGGGCAAAAGCGGCGGGCGCTGTGATTGATGATGCAGCCGTGACGCCAAAATACATTCAAGGATTCGCGCCAGCCCGCGAACTGCCGATTGTCTGGCGGATTGCCCGGGGTTCTTTGTTCAACAAACTCGTAATCCTGTTGCCAGCGGCCTTGATGCTGCAGAGCTTTGCGCCTTGGGCGATTGCGCCATTGTTGATGCTCGGTGGCGCATATCTGTGCTTTGAAGGCACAGAAAAGATCCACCATTGGCTCTTTACAACGCCACAGCCTGAAACCGGGCGGAAAGTGGTGATCAAAGATACAGCTCATTTGGAAGAAACCAAGGTCAAAGGCGCGATCAAGACCGACTTCATTCTCAGCGCCGAGATCATGACCATTGCGCTGGCCGCATTGCCAGCGGCCAATATCTGGTTTCAAGGGACGGCTCTGGCGCTGGTTGCGTTTGGAATTACCCTGGCGGTCTACGGGTCGGTTGCTTTGATCGTGAAGGCCGATGATGTCGGTCTTATGATGTCAACACGGGGCCGTCTGCGCCTGACACGCGCTGTGGGTCGCAGTATTGTGCGGGGTATGCCCGGCTTCATGAAGCTGCTATTGGTCGTTGGCACGGCTGCGATGCTATGGGTTGGTGGCTCAATCATCGTGCATGGTTTGGCCGAAACGGGCGTCACCGGACCAGAACATATCATCGACGACATCGCCCAAGGCACGGCCGCCGCCGTTGGGGCCGCGCAGGGATTTGTGGCGTGGCTGGTCAAAGCCGGGATCGATGGTGTTTTGGGGCTGTTTGTCGGCTTTGCGTTGATCCCGATTGTCACGCTCGGTGCACGGCTGGGGGCACGCGACGCGGTGTAGTGGTGCGTCGTGCGCTTTTTGACTGACGCCGCACATCGTGTTGCGGTAGGACCGGCAGAGACGTCCCAAACGGCTGGTGGCATGCGCGATTGCCCGGGGGCGCGGATGGTTCGTGACACCAATGGCTCGCGGCCAAGCTCAAACAAAATTAACAACCCCACCGCTGAATGGATGGGGCTGTGCCGGGCCGTGATGTGACATGACGTGACGGGCTTACAGCATGTCCTTGACGCTTTGCGCGACAGCGTCCGCTGTGATCCCAAAATCGGTATAAAGCTGGTCAGCCGGGGCAGAGCCGCCGAAATCATGCATGCCAACAAACGCCCCTTTTTCACGTTTGCCGCGCTCGCCGTACAACCAGCGATCCCAGCCAAACCGGATAGCGGCTTCAACAGCAACGCGGACCGGTCCTGCAGGCAAGACTCTGCGGCGATAGGCGTCGGGTTGCGCTTCAAACAGTTCCCAGCAGGGCATAGAGACCACCCGCGTGCCGATACCTTCAGCCTGCAGCAGATCCCGCGCCGCCATCGCGATGGCGACTTCGGATCCCGTGGCCATTAACAGCGCCTGACGTTTGCCGTCTGCATCGGCCAGCACATATGCGCCTTGGGCCGTCATGTT
>JBELMC010000169.1:0-3167 GCA_042096155.1 Dinoroseobacter sp. | reverse complement strand
GTAAAATCGAACGTTGGCATCAAACCATGAAGAACCGCATTCTCCTGGAAAACTACCACCTGCCAGGCGATCTGGAGCAGCAGATCGGTGTATTCATCGATCACTACAACACCCATCGCTATCACGAGAGCCTGAACAACGTCACTCCCGCGGACGTCTACTTCGGGCGTGACAAAGACATTCTCAGAGAAAGGGAAACAATCAAGAAACAGACAATCGAGTATCGACGCTTGCAACATCAAAGGCAGGCTGCATAATCAACCCAACAGATGAACCAGAGCCTCCATAGCTCAAGCCAACCTTATGTCCCATTTTATATGACGACGGACAGTTTGGTGTCTGGCAAATCACTCAGCAAAGCCCGCGCGCCTACGGTGTCGCTCCTCTGTCTGGCGGCCAGAAACATCCGCAAGGAGCGGCCGAGGGCATCGGTGACAGCAAGCAGTTTGGAATTCATGTCATCTGGGGCAGAGACTTCACCCCGACGTGGATGCAGCCGGGTTCGTAAGCCTTGAAGCCGCTGTGCGTGGACCTCACCGCCTTGGCCTGCAGGTCACGCAGGTTGCCCACCCCATGTCTGCGAAGGCAGCGATCGCGCCCCGAGCGCGAGACGTTCGGGTTCAGGATTTCCCGTACCACCGCCAGCAGGTCATCCAGTGACACCACCAGCGTCTTGCGCAACGCCACGGCCACGTTCTTCGTTACAATCGATCCCCAGGATCAATTGCTTGACATTTGAACCCTGCGCGGGCGTCAGCGTGGTCTGCAGACGGTGTGGCGTATGGCTGCGATCTTCAACGCTATCGCGCTTGCGCCATTTATAGATCGTCTGGGGCGTCACCCCGAAACGCTCGGCCAGAACCAAGCCGGTTCATCGCTCGCTTGGATTGCAGCACGAACCTTGGGCGTCGTCGTTGCTTGGCTATGAAGATGGAGCAACATGCCTAACGCCCGGTTCTGAATGTCCCTCAGCACCGACGTTGCGATGAAACGGCGAAATCGCCGAGCGGACATGTCGTCATCCGGGATGGACATGTAACGTTTCTTTCACAATGCGATCCATCGAAAAATTGGTTTAGAAATTCTGGGAATATCGCCTGGGTTATAGGAGATCCCTTCACATTTTTTGAAATTCCTAAGCAAATTCCGAGTAAGGCCTAAGCGGTGCCTTAACCGTTCAAGCCCTAAATAAATCAAACACGGCGCCAAACGTCCTGGAGGTTTATAGTGCGACAGCATCGATCGGGCAAAATAGCCAGCCATTGTTTGCGGCCTTGGGCAAATGGAGATATTTGGTCATGTGTATGATGTGCTTGGCGCTCTCTACCAGGCAGCAACCTTTTGATATGCACGTTGGCCAAACTTTCGCAACGCTATGGGAGGGCTCGACCGATGCTCCGGCGGAAATTGGATCCGGCGTTCCAGAAATGGAAAGCGGTGACATTTTTGAAGGGAATTTGACCCTTGGGGATGTCGATGTCATCGCAGTTTCTTTGACTGCCTATGATACCTACACGTTCGAAACACGGGCAGGTTCAACTTGCACAAGCATAAATGATACTTACCTCAGGATTTATACCGCATCTGGCGAAATCATTGGTTCAAATGATGACATCGATTACACAGCCGGGAATTACTACTCGGCAACGTCTGTCACTGCAACTTATTCCGGCCTTTACTATATTGAGGTCCAAAGCTACGACACGCATGCCAATGTTCCAAATCCGATAGATATTGGCGGATACACACTCACCGTAGAAAACAATGGTGTTCTACAGGAGTTTAGCGTCGAAGAGATTGCTGATCAGCTGACCGATAACTACTGGTCTGGCGGTCCTTACCGCTGGGACGTTGCGCCCGGCCAATCGATCAGCGTTGATATGACCCGGTTAAATGCTGAGGGTCAGTTTTTCGCGACGGCTGCTATGCAGGCGTGGACCAATGCAACAGGTTTGCTGTTCGATACAGTAAATAGCGGTGCGGATATTGTTTTGGACGACGAAAGTCTTGGAAACGCATATGCAAGCTTCACCTATAATGGGCAGAACATAATCGAATCAGCGACAATCAATGTCGGGCAAGATTGGATTTTGGGCGAAGAAGGCCGTCTCGATAGTTACTCTTTCCAAACTTACATTCACGAGTTTGGTCATGCTTTGGGCCTTGGCCATGCCGGCAATTATAATGGGTCGGCGACATATGGCGTCGATAATTTATTTCTGAACGACAGCTGGCACATCTCAGTAATGTCGTATTTCGATCAAGCTCAGAACACTTATATATCCGGCGATATGGCATATGCCATTTCTCCGATGATGGCAGATATTCTTGCGATGCGCGCTTTATACGGGAGTTCTGGTGGCCTTCGCGCGGACAATACCGTGTATGGTGAAAATGGGACAACAGGGTCTTATCTGGACCAAATCAACAGCCTGACGCGCGCTGTGACCTATACGATTATTGATGATGGTGGCGAAGACACGATAGATTTTGGAAGTTCCATCCACCACAATACCCTCGATTTACGGGGGGGCACTTGGTCCGACATCAACGGTGTGACAGGCGCTCTGGCGATCTATACCGATACTGTAATTGAAAATGCAACTCTTGGCGCGGGAAATGACACGATCACTGGCAATGCTGTCAATAACCGCATGACACTTGGGCTTGGTACCAATTTCGCCGACGGAGCAGCGGGCAGCGACACTGCGGTTTTCGCTCAGTCACAAAGCAGCTATACGATCACGCAGACGGCAACCTCTGAATGGGTTTTCTCGCGCGCCGGTGAGCACACCACACTTTTAAACTTCGAGACTGCCGAGTTTTCAGATGGCATATTGCGCCTTCAAACCGTGGAACCCGTTGCCAACGATGACAACTTTGTTGTGCTTGAACATGAGATACGCGCTGGGAATGTGTTGGTCGACAATGGTTTTGGCGCCGACAGTGATGGCGATGGCGATCCACTGACAATTACCCATCTCAACGGGGTGACATCGCTCGGGGTCCCGGTGGTCTTGTCATCTGGCGCGCATGTGACGCTCAACCCGGATGGGACCTTCATTTACAATCCCGAAACAGCGTTTTTGGCGCTGGGGCCCGGCGATATGGGCTCTGACGCCTTTACCTATACTTTGACAGACGGCACGACGAGCAGCACCGCAACC
>JBELMC010000168.1:0-3179 GCA_042096155.1 Dinoroseobacter sp. | reverse complement strand
CTTATCACCAAGACCGACATGCAAGCACTGGGTCATAACAAAGCTCCGGACTAAAGGTTCCGTGCACCCTAGCTATCTTGGGCAGAAGTTCAAGCCGAGCAGTTAGTCGAGCTTGCGGGCCTCGGACTCAATCATCACTGGTATTCCGTTGCGAATGGGATAGGCCAGATGAGCGGCGCGGCTGATCAACTCCTGCTTGGTTTTGTCGTAGCTTAGCGGCGCATGTGTGACGGGACACACCATCGCTTCCAGCATGTGACGATCAAGGTCTGGCGAGGATTCATTGGTCATTGCACCAAATTGTCCGCATGGCCGCCGCGCAACGCAAACTCGATCAATGTGACAAGGGTTTCGCGCCGTGTGCTCAAAGATGGCGCCTCAAGCAAGGCTTGCTTATCTTCAGGTTCGAATGGGCAGAGCATTGATAACGAATTGATCAGAAGCTCGTCATCGGCTTCGCTGAGACTTTCCCAGTCGGTTTGCAGCTCGTGCGCGGCGAAAAAGCGGCTCAGCAAGTTTAGAAACGGCTCTCGTTTGAACTCCGTATCTGTCTCGGTAGGTCCAAGATCGCGCTCAAACCCATCCCAATTCACATCCGCCTTCAGATACGGGCTGAAGCTCGCCACCTCGCGCGTGATCCGAAACCGGGATCGGCCCGCCAAAGTGATCATATACCGACCATCTTCAGTTTCCGAGAAAGCCGTGACGCGTCCCGCGCAACCGATCGATTGCAAGTTTCGCTCACTTGATCCCCTATGCTCTCTGGGCTGGATCATCCCGATCAAGCGGTGTTCCGTCTTCAATGTGTCCTCAAGCATCGCCAGGTAGCGTGGCTCGAACAGCTGGAGTGGCAGCCGCGCGCGTGGCAAAAGCAGAGCACCTGGCAAGGGAAACACGGGGATTGTGGCGGGAAGGTCGGTCATTTTTTTCATATTTGAGACATAGTGCCGCGCGGCGATCAGGCAAATATGAGCGAGCTGAGCTTGCGCCGACCTCGCAAGACACTGGGATCTTGCGGGGTAAGGGCTTCAAAGATGGTAAACAATTGGGTACGCGCCGCGCCATCGTTCCAATCTCGGTCGCGACGGAACAAATCGAGCAAAGCATCGATCGCGGCGTCGACCTCGCCGTTGGCATGAAATGCGAGAGCCAGATCAAAACGAGCCTGATGATCGTCGGGATTGGCTTCAACCATGGCGCTCAGATCTGCCACTGGGCCTGCGCTCGCTGCCTGTTGTGCCAGTTCAACTTGGGCGCGGGCGGCTTCCAAGACTGGATCGGTGAAGATTGAGTCCGGCGCAGTCGACAAAAGGCCTGCAGCTTGATCAATCTCTCCCATGGTCAAATGCGCCCGGGCAAGACCGGCATAAGCCGCAGCATTTTCAGCCTCTTCACCGAGGATTGCAGCAAAGGTTTGGGCGGCATCAACAGCCGCGCCCTCTTGCAGCATCTGTTCGGCCGCTTCAAGTGCATCAGCCAACCCATTGTCTTCTTCGCCACCCAGATTTGCGGATTTTTGGACAAAAGCCTTAATCTCGGCGGGGCTGACGGCACCTTGGAAGCCATCAACGGGCTGGCCCTGCCAAAACACGTAAACAGTAGGGATGGATTGGATCCGCAGCTGTCCGGCAATGCCTTGGTTCTCGTCGACATTGACCTTCGCCATTCTAACCCGACCACCCGCTTCGGTGACTGCGGCTTCAAGCGCTGGCCCAAGCGTTTTGCAGGGACCACACCAGGGCGCCCAGAAGTCGACGATCACCGGTGTGGTCATAGACGTCTCGACGACAGTGGCCATAAACGTGGCCTCGGAGACGTCTTGAATCAAATCGCCCGGCGGGGTGGCAGGGGTTTGGCCGAATTCAATCATAGAGGCGGTCCTTTATTTGCGGTCCTACCGCTATATGGCGTCGGGTTGCGGACATGCCAAGAGGTGTTACAGATCAAAAGTTGCAAAGACCGGCGCATGATCGGATGGTTTTTCCCATCCACGTACATGGCGCAGCACGCGAGAGCCATAGGCAGCGTTCGAGATGTCAGGCGTTGCCCACACATGATCGAGACGCCGTCCCTTGTCCGCAGCATCCCAATCTTTGGCTCGATAAGACCACCATGAATAGAGCAATCCATCTGGAATATCCTGTCGGATCACGTCGATCCAATTGCCTGCAATGCGGGTATCCTCGAAATGCTCGACCTCAATCGGCGTGTGACTGACGACCTTAAGCAATTGTTTGTGTGACCATACGTCATCCTCACGCGGGGCGATATTCAAGTCGCCGACAAGGATCGATCTTTTTGGGGGGGCTGCAATGAACCAATCGCGCATATCGGTCAGATAATCCAACTTTTGGCCAAATTTCTTATTGGCCGCGCGGTCAGGTATGTCGCCGCCCGCTGGAACATAAAAATTATGAATGGTTATGCCATTTTCGAGCGTCCCGGCGATATGGCGGGCGTGTTCTAAACCTGCGAAATCTTGTGAACCTGCATCTGTGATCGGCAGTTTTGATAGGATCGCGACGCCGTTATACCCTTTTTGGCCTCGCGCAATCATGTGGTGGTACCCAAGCTGCTTGAATTGATGCGTGGGGAATTTTTCAATTGGCGATTTGCATTCTTGCAAACACAAAACATCGGGACGTTCTTCGGTCATCAATTTCGCAACGAGGTTTTCGCGCAGACGGACCGAGTTGATGTTCCATGTGGCCAGCGTAAACGACATTGACGGTACTCCAGTTGATCCCTTTTGCAACTCTATCTACAGGTTGGATTGGAGACCAGCCTATTGAGATTAGCAAAAGAGCTCCGCAGATTGGCAAATAAACCAATTTGCTTGCAGTAGCGTCAAGATGTATCGATTCTCATCAGGGTGCATGAGTCAAGACTGTTGAAACCGGAGCAGTGACATGTCTGATCTTTACGGGCTGAGCGCTGCGCAGATGGCGACGCTTTCGCCCTGTTTCACCAAGTCTCACAGCAAGCCTCGCGTGGAGGACAAGCACGTTTTGAACGGGATTATCATCATCCATCGCAATGGCTCACGGTGGGGGGCGCGCCTGTCGCATAAAGGCCCCCACCAGACCCTTTACAGCCGTTGGAAGCGATGGAGCGATAAAGGCATTGTCGCCAGAATGTTCGTCGAACTCGCAAAACCGGGCGAGGAAACGAACACGCTC
>JBELMC010000167.1:0-3224 GCA_042096155.1 Dinoroseobacter sp. | reverse complement strand
GTTAGGGGCGCATCACGGGCCCACCAGCTGATCAGATCATGCCCGGTCGGTCTCGCATAACGACCCGGCGTCAGCATCCTATCGAACGCCCGTCTCCAATTTTATCCGGCTTCTTGCGCCAAGACCAGCGCGCAACGCATGCCTGCGCGCTCGCCCCTCGCTGCAGCGCCGACGATCTTACGCAAGCCCCCCCCGCGAGACCGGGCATGGCCTTGTGTGAAACGAGTTTCATAGCCCCAAATACCAACTTTGAGGGTGAAGGGAGCACCATCCAAGAATCAGGCCGCAGGATTAGGCGTCGCTTCCACCCAAGATCCGATCTCAGCCACCTCTATTGATTCGGTTCGCAATTCAGAAAGGTTAAAGCTTTCTCAAAAATATGACCTATCCGGCCGTTTCAGGCCACCAATCGGAGCTTCCAGAGCCCCGGCCTTTCTGGATCTGCGGATGAAGGCAGTCAGAGCCGTCAACCTGCCCGTCGATGAACCGCCCAACTATTGGTGCGTCCGGGTTGGCGCGGGGCAGAGACACAAAATGATGTGGAAGAGCGGGGTCATCATCCATAGCGATGCCATCGCAGGGCATTGCGGTGGCCATTCGAGACCCCGCCGCCACGACAATCGGCGCTCGCTAAGTCCAGAACGCAATTTTTTGGAAAAACACTTGTTTCATATGAGAGACAATCCTCTGGAGCCCTTCATTCATTGGACACGAGCACAACGAAGAAGTCAGCCCGTCGCAAACTTTTCCCTTGGAAAGACAGGATATACCGCTTATAACGCTTGTACTGCTCGATAGGTTTCTTGCCTGTATGAAACCTGCCTCAATGACTTAGCGCCAGCCTCGTGCTGGCGTTTTTTTTATATTTTCTCCTGACCTTTGCAGGTGCAGCATGTAGAATAGGGCCATTCAAATTACAGGAGCCCTTCGTCATGGCCATGACCATTTCATTGCACGGCAAAACAGCAGTTATCACGGGATCCAATTCGGGTATTGGTCTGGGAATTGCTTGGGAAATGGCGCGAGCGGGCGCCGATATTGTGCTCAACAGTTATACCGACAGTGCAGACGACCATGGCCTCGCTGCTGCGATTGCGGCACAAACCGGGGTAACGGCACGCTACATTCAGGCGGATATGTCGAAAGGGTCCGCGTGCCGCAGCTTGATTGCTCAAGCCGGACGTTGTGATATCTTAGTCAACAATGCCGGCATCCAGCATGTTGCTCCGATTGATCAATTTCCGACCGATACATGGGACGCAATTGTTGCAATCAATATGAGCTCAGCGTTCCATACCATGGCGGCTGCCCTGCCAATGATGCGTCAGGCGGGATGGGGACGCATCATCAACATCGCCAGCGCCCATGGTTTGACCGCCTCGCCTTTCAAATCCGCCTATATCGCAGCCAAACATGGCATCATCGGCCTGACAAAGACCGCTGCACTTGAAACCGCGCAAGAGCCGATCACGGCAAACGCGATCTGTCCAGGTTATGTGCTGACGCCGCTGGTGGAAGCGCAAATTCCCGACACCATGCGTGAATATGACATGGATCGCGAAACTGTTATCAAAACCGTCATGCTTCAGCGCCAACCATCGAAAGAATTCGCCACCGTCGGCCAAATCGGCGGGACAGCCGTGTATTTGTGCAGTGATGCGGCCTCTCAGGTGACGGGAACAACAATCAGCGTCGATGGCGGCTGGACAGCGTTGTAATGACCAAATTCCGGATCAACCTGTTTTTACAAGGGGCAAAGTGCATGGCGGTCGCAGCGGCAATCAGCAAACAAAGGCCGATCTCTTGCGCGCGATGACCCTCCACCGATCTTATCTTACGAATTGAGCGAGGCCGGCCCGCCCGGACAATTTTTGCGCGCAAGACCACATTCGTAATCTACGGCAGTTGTACCAGTGACCTGTATAGGTCCGCTCCGGTCAAAACCGAGCCCAATGGTGGGAGCGGATTTTGCGATCCAACAGGGTCAAGACAACGATTTCGGATGAACCTTGTCGATCAATCTGACTGAAATACCGAGAGACAGCTTAAAATTGATGATGGCCTCGACAGGCAGCATCTCATGATGGCGTGCAAGAGATCGTTCATTATTTTTTGTCTACATAATCATCTTTATTACATTGATTTATAATAATATTTTAAAATATATAAGGCATCACACAAAGGTTAATTAAGGTTATACTCGAACCGCCTGAACTGATACCTCATGAGTTTCAACTGTTTAAGCTTGCATGAAGCGCAACATTCTGTTGCTGTTGCAAAAATCTTTTGGACGTGCCGTGTATGGTGAAACCATTTACAGAAAATGCTGCGCTGCAGGCCGTGCTCTGGATGAGTGGCGCCATCGTATCATTCTCGGCTTTGGCTGTTGCCGGCCGCGCCGTGAGTCTCGATCATGACACGTTTGAGTTGATGCTGTTTCGGTCCGTGATTGGGATCGGAATTGTTGTCACTTTTGCGGGATATTTTGGCACATTGAGCCAAATTTCTTTTGATCGGATCGGACTTCATGCAACGCGAAACCTATGCCATTTCGCGGGACAAAATCTTTGGTTTTACGCTTTGACGTTACTTCCCCTTGCACATTTGTTCGCGCTTGAATTCACCTCCCCCATCTGGGTAATGATCCTCGCGGCGGCTCTGCTTGGGGAAAAGATCACCAAGGTTCGCGCCGGCACTGCCTTGTTGGGCTTTATCGGTGTGATTTTTGTCGCACGCCCTGATCTTGGCGGAATTCAAACCGGAACGGTCATCGCGACCCTTGCGGCGATCGGCTTTGCCGGATCTGCGATTGCAACAAAACTTTTAACGAAATCCGCCAGCATCACTTGCATTTTGTTCTGGTTGACTGTGATGCAAGCTGCCTTTGGGCTGATCACCGCTGGATTTGATGGAGACATCGCTTTTCCGAACCAAAGGTCCCTGCCCTGGATCCTTGTGATTGCGATGTGCGGCCTCGCGGCGCATTTTTGTTTGACAAAGGCGCTGACACTTGCGCCAGCCTCGATTGTGATGCCGGTCGATTTTTTGCGCCTGCCAGTCATCGCCGTGATTGGGATGGTATTTTATAACGAACCGATTGTTATTTGGGTCTTTATCGGCGGCAGTTTGATTTTTCTGGCCAATCTAATGAACATCCGAGCTGAAGCACGTAGACCAAAATCGCATGCTGAGTTGTAATTTTACAACATTTTGGGAGTGATCCC
>JBELMC010000166.1:0-3377 GCA_042096155.1 Dinoroseobacter sp. | reverse complement strand
TTTCTTCAAGGCCTCAGGATCAGAATACAAAACCGATCAAACGCGGCATGCTCTAAGCGCATCGCAATTTCATTCATATCGCCGAAACTCGGTCTCAAAAACCTCCCGCACCATCAGATACATTGCCTCGGTCGCGGCTCGCAGCCCTCGGAGCACAACAGAAAAATTCAGATGCCCCACTTCGATGCTACCGGTTTGGGGTTGAATCCGCAGATAGCTGACCACCCCAGTGGCCTTGTCAATGGCCAGATCGCGGAATGCAAAGAACCACAGATTACCCGCACCGTCGGTAACCGAACGCACCCACTGGTGATAGGAGCAGGCCGAATGGAACGGCCCGTACGGCAAGTAATCCTATATCGCATCCTCGACCGAGTTCACGCGGAACGGATCTTCCGAATGACGGCCGCCACTCAAAGGCTCAAGCTGCACATACCTCTCGCGGATCTCGTCATAGGGCACACCCTTGAGCGGGATCCAGTTGGCACAGAAAAACTATAAAGTTTCGCATCCGGCATCAATCCAGACTCTTTTGCGATAACTATATCCATTGGCGCGACGGTGACACAAACATGCCGTGCGACTCACGCGAAAGTAACGCGATACGGACCCAATCACGACAGTTTCCCAAGCTAGATTTCACCGCACGGTGTCCCTGGTGGATATCCAAAACAACCGCATGAAGGGTATCGAGCTTATGGCAAAACGCGTTAAGACGCCAATCCAACGCAAAAAAAGCAATGGCACTGGTGCTGCCGCCATGATCTTGGTCATCGCCGTTGGAGCTGGATTGGTCATCGCGATTGCCGGGTTCGAAAGCGGTGCTGCGGCCCGCAGCGCCCTGAACAGCACCACCGACAGCGTGACGCGTTAAGCCAGATGGGGGCTGCGCTGCTCAGATTGTTTGTCCGCTGCCAAATGAGACAAACTTGACCAGCAAGCCCCCACGGAACCCGGATTGCCGATTATCTTAAAATGCCCGGATTCGTGCCCATCTCAAGCCCCGGAAACGCGATATCTTCTAACACCGCACGGTCAAACCCAAACAGGCCGCGCATCGCCCACGCGCAATAACGGCGCACATCCTCGGTCGGCATCAGGTCACGGCGCTGGTATAATTCGGCTTCCGACAGACCTGGCCATGTGCCGTAGATCTGTCCCCCGCGCAGCGCTCCACCTGCCAAAATCATCGTTCCACCCGTCCCGTGATCCGTCCCTTTTGTGCCGTTTTCGGCGGCCGTGCGCCCGAATTCAGTCATTGCCAAAACCACCGTTTTGTCCCAAATCGCACCAAGCGTGTCCTGCATCGTTAAAATCGCGGTGCTCAGCCGATCAAGCGCGTTGGGCAGACCGGTGTGCTGGTTGCGATGTGTGTCCCAACCATCCAGCGAGAATGCTGTGATCCGCGCATCTTCGATCAATCGTTTTGCTGCAAATTCCGCGATCACCTTAGCCCCATCTGCCCGGCGTTGATTGGCGCGAGCCGTTCGCGCAAGGCTTGACATCTCACCGAAGCTGTCAATGTCCTCGGACAAACCCAGCGATTGCGCAATTTCCAACGCATCATCGCTGGCGGCGTGGAAGAGCGGATCATCGGCATACATGATTTCTAACAACAATCTGGCCTGCGGCGACAGATCAAGCCGCGTCTCAGGCGACCAACTGCGACTTGGAAAATCACCAGACAGGATCAATGGCTTGTCGCGGCCGACAGCAAACGCGGTGTCGCCCGACAGGTTCGGGACTTGGCTCAACAACCGGTTCAGCCACCCGCCGCGTGTATTTGAAACCACGCCCGCTGTGCCCGCCTCGAGCACATCTTGGCCGTCGAAATGGCTTCGCCCGTCACGGTAGGGTGTCGAAACAGCCGGTACAACCGCCAGCTCGCCCGATTGCCACAAAGCGCGCAACGGCTCGAGCGATGGGTGAAGACCAAAAAGACCGGACAGCGGCGCGCCTGCATTTTGCGACAGGTTTGGGCGCAACCGGGCAAGGCCCTGATCATGGATTGGAGGCACAGCGGCCAGCCCGTCCATTGCGCCGCGCAACAAGATCACCACAAGCCGATTATCCCACGGAGCGGCGGCAAAACTGATCGTGGTGATCATTGGTGATGCCGCAGCCGAGCATCCAATAAAGCCAATGGATTTCAATGTATCACGACGAGAAATCATAGCAGGTCCTATCGGCGGTTAAATTCGGGCGAGGCCAGGACCAGGCCGATCCCCTCCCAGCGTTGCGCGGCGGCCTGCGCGGCGAAACGTGTGTGCGGAGTCGCAAGTTCGCCCAAGGCTGTATGGACGAAGTCGCGTGGGTCAGGCAACGTTGGGTTCAAACTCCGCGGGACGGCCATCGCCCAGCTGATCCGCGTTGCAAGACCAGCGGGAGTGATCCAGGCCTCAGCCTGTTCAGGCCAGCCATCTGGTCCCTTGGCACCGCCGGGCACATGATCCATCGCACGAAGTGGTGCACCAACGATCCGGTTCAGTTTGCGCTCATCAAGTTTGCTCAGGATGTCAAGCGAAGGCGCCAGCGCACGAATTGAGGACAGGATAAAATCCTGCGGCGTGCGGGCTTTGGCACCAAATTGATCAAGCGCAAGCGGGTGATCGATCAAGATTTCGGTCAGCGCGCCCAGATCCCCGCCTGTGGATCGAAAAGATGCTTCAAGGTCCCGAACAAGAGCGGGCGGCGGCGTGTCTGAGACAAAATGCACCGCCATTTTTCGCGCAATATGCGCGGCAGTTTCAGGACGAGTGGCCAGATCGTCGAGGGCCGCGAAAATATCCGCAAGCTTGCCATTGCTGCCGCCATAAGATTTTCCAAGCACCGTTTCCGCACCCGGTTCTGCAATGTTCGGACGAAAGAAGAAACCACCGTCCTTCACGCTGAGCCCGGTCAAAAGTTCAGCAAATTCCGAAATATCTGTCTGGGTATAGCCCGACCTGACCCCCAATGTGTGCAGCTCCAGCAGCTCGCGGGCAAGATTCTCATTCAAACCCTGGTCATTGTTTAGGCCCACTTGTGAATTGGGCCCGATCGAGATGTGCTGGTCAAGATATTTGATCATCACCGGATGGGTCACGACAGCGCGCAACATGTCTGAAAACCGGCGCATGATATAGGGGCGGATCACTTCGTGGACATAGGCTGGATAGGCCAGGCGATCTATCCGCCCGCCGGGTGCGACGGTAAAATGATCCGCCCAGAACGCCGTCAGCCGGTCGCGAACCGGCACGTCTGCTTGGCTGGCGCGGGCAAGCCATGCGTGCTGTGCCTGACCAACATCGCGGCTCATCGCTTTGACCGCGGCGCGGCGCGCGGCGCGACCGGCATCAGCGTCCCCACGTCGCTCAGCGCGGCGACCGGCACTATAT
>JBELMC010000165.1:0-3424 GCA_042096155.1 Dinoroseobacter sp. | reverse complement strand
AAAAGGCCGCATAAATGAGTTCAGAGACCGGAATGTAAACGCGACAAGTCCAAATCCGGATGATGAAAATTCGAAACGTTTCTCGGACGACCATTAACCAGTCGTCAGCATCCGAGGGCTAGGCACGGATCATCAAAGACAAGAGGTCCTATCCGTGCCGCGATTTACCCGAGTGCTAGAAAAAACCTTGGCGCGCCCAGCGCCCGCTGTCTTGGTGCCCGTTGCGGCGGCGTTGGCGTTCTCCTGGGGGATGGCCGGGTCGGCGTTATCTGCGATTGCTTTGCTGCCAATTCTTGCGATTTCATTCGCTTGGACGCGCGAACCAGTTTCTGCATTTGCACCCGTCCCTGATTGCGATCCGTTAACAAAATTACCTCCTCGGCCATATATCGTTGAAGCTATAGATCAAGAACTGCAGAAATCAGGCAAAAAGCACTTCGCATGTGCTTGTCTTGTGTTCGATCTGGATGATTTCCATCGTTTCAACGATACTTGGGGACGCGATGCCGCTGATAATTTATTGTGTATCACCGCTGACCGAATTGGCGCAGGGCTTCGGACAGAAGACTTGGTGGTCCGTTTGGACGCAGACGCCTTTGCCGTTCATCTGGCGCCATCCGAACGGCTGACCTTTGATGCCATACTTGCATTGGCTGAACGTATCCTGCGTGCCTTGTCAGAACCAATTACAGTGAATGGCTTGACGGCCTACACGAGTGCCTCTGCTGGGATTGCGATGCCACGCAATCTATCTGAACCAACCGGTGAAAAAATGCTCGCCGCTGCCGAGCGTGCCATGGTTGAAGCTCGGTGCGAAGGACGTGGCACGTTACAAGTATATTCTAGCGAGATGTCGATCGCGACAAAGAAAGATCATGCCTTGGCGGATGAAGTGTCAGCTGCCCTCAATATCGGTCAAATCTCGGCCTGGATGCAACCTCAGGTTTCAGCTGATGGTCGCGAAATTCTCGGGATGGAAGCTTTAGCGCGGTGGCATCATCCTGAAAAAGGTGCGATATCACCCGCCGACTTCTTACCAGCAATTGAAGCCGCAGGACGCAACGAACGACTAAGCGAAGTCATGCTGGCCCATGCGTTGACCTCTCTGCGGAACTGGGATCAAGCGGGTTATACCGTTCCTTGTATTGGAGTGAATTTTGGGGCGTCGGAATTACGCAGTCCGCGTTTGGTCGATAAAATTAAATGGGAATTGAACCGCTTCGATATCGCACCCGAACGCCTCTGCATCGAAGTTCTGGAAAGCGTGATGGCTCAAACCGATAATGATCTAGTGGTTCGCAACATCCGCGCACTCGGTGAAATGGGCTGCCGCATTGACCTTGATGACTTTGGGACAGGCAATGCCGCGATCACAGCGATCCGTCGGTTTCAAGTCAGTCGCATAAAGATCGATAGAAGCTTCATTCGAAATGTGGACAGTGATGTCGAACAACAGCGCATGATCGAAGCCATCTTAACATTGGCCAAGCAATTGCGGGTAGAAGTACTTGCCGAGGGTGTCGAAACCACAGCCGAACAGACGATGCTAAAGACACTTGGCTGTGGCGCAGTCCAGGGCTATGGGATTGCGCGACCAATGCCGCAAAATGCTGTTCTGGCTTGGTTAAAGAACCACGAACGCGCGCATCTCTCCTCAGGGAGTGACAGGCTCGCGAAGCCGCAAATACTCCAACAATCCGTTCGCTAAGGCGGCGAATGCCAAAAACAACCAAGCAATGGAGACGCAAGAAGCATTAATACGGGTTTCCACTTGACCTTTGAGAGCGTTCTAGGTTGAACCACGCGGTATGGTTTCAAGCAAAGAACGGTGTGCCTCGGATGGATGACCAGAATAAGAACCTGATCTTAGCTACGGCATTGAGCTTCCTTGTCATATTGGTTTGGTTTCTCCTTTTTCCACCTGAAGAAGCAGTGGTGGACCCGAACAGACAAGCGGTTACACAAACTGCAGACACTGGGTCAGGTGCGGATCTTGCCCTTGCGCCCCCCGCCGAAACGGCGCCAGATCAACCCGTTATTTCCCAAGAAGCTACGAGCGCAGAGACAGCACCGCGCATTGCAATTGAAACCCAGAAACTTCGCGGTTCCATTTCCTTACTCGGCGGTCGAATCGATGATCTGTCTTTGAAAGAATACAAAGACACTCAGGAACCAGATGCGCCAATTGTCAGGTTGTTGTCTCCGGTCGGCGCGCCTGATGCATATTACGCATTATACGGTTGGACCCCAGGCGGCGATCTATCCTTCCAGGACGTGCCTACTGCGAACACCGAGTGGACCGTGGAAAGTGGCACAACCCTGGGCGTTGATGCGCCCGTGACATTGGCTTGGTCCAACACCAACGGCCTGACATTCCGCCGGACGATTGCAGTGGACGACGAATACATGTTCTCGATCATTCAGTCGGTTGAGAACGAGGGTCTTTCCGACGTCCGTGTCCAGCCCTATGGCATCGTTGCGCGCCATGGCGAGCCCGAAACGATCAACTTTTTTATCCTGCACGAAGGTGTGGTGGGCATGAAAGACGGCGAATTGATCGAATCTGGTTATGACGATATGGTTGATTTCGACTTTGTCGACCGTGAAAGTGCGCGGGCTGAAGTCTATGCCATTGAAAGCAACGGTTGGCTTGGGTTCACCGACAAAAACTGGATGACCACTCTTATTCCGGCGCCCGGTCAGTCCTTTACCGCAGTATCAAAATACGTATCGCGCGCGCAAATCTACCAAACCGAAATTCGACAGCCCACGCAGACGATACCGCCGGGTGCCTCGGTTTCCGTACAATCGAAATTGTTTGCGGGAGCTAAGGAATGGGAGGCCATTCGCCACTATCAAAACAGCAGTGGCATCGAAGGATTCTTGGATTCAATTGATTGGGGTTGGTTTTACTTCCTGACCAAGCCGATTTTTGCGGTGTTGCATTGGCTCAACGCACTGATCGGCAATATGGGTTTGGCCATCATTGCCTTGACCTTGATGATCAAAGCGCTGCTGCTGCCGCTGGCCTATAAATCCTACGTCTCGATTGCGAAGATGAAAGAGCTTCAGCCTGAAATGGAGAAACTGAAAGAGAAGGCGGGCGAGGACAAACAAAAGCTGCAGCAGGGAATGATGGACCTGTATAAAACGAATAAAGTGAACCCCGCAGCGGGATGTTTACCAATTTTATTGCAAATTCCGATTTTCTTTTCGCTGTATAAAGTGATTTTTGTCACAATTGAGCTGCGGCACGCACCGTTCTTTGGTCCCTTCCGGGATCTTTCGGCACCTGACCCAACGTCGATCATGAACCTTTTTGGCCTGTTGCCCCTTGATGCGCCCGAACCGGGAAGCCTGATGGCCTTGATTTTCATTGGTATATTACCGCTGCTGCTTGGTATCTCTATGTGGCCGCAGCAAA
>JBELMC010000164.1:0-3466 GCA_042096155.1 Dinoroseobacter sp. | reverse complement strand
GGATACCCGTCGCGATTGGCTCTTCGGGTGAGATTTCGAACCCGTTCAATGCACAGATCTCAAAGAACCTGGCCGCCTCGCCTTATCACCAGTTGTTCTTGGATCAGGCGCTTGGTGCCTCGGTCGGTGGAACAGTGAATGACGTGTCTGCGGACCTTGCATCGGGCGCCACGGATCCGGTTGAGGCCGCGGCTCGCGTCGAAGAAGCCCGCCTCTTCCAATAAAGGGCACCGTCTCGAGGCGAGCAATCTCCCGCTCGCCTCGAGACACTTTGCGGAAAGAGCAGCCATGAAATTCCAGAATCCTATCCTTCGGGGGTTTAATCCGGACCCCTCTCTTTGCCGGGTTGGCAAAGATTATTACATCGCGACGTCAACGTTCGAATGGTTTCCGGGGGTCCAGATCCACCATTCGCGGACCCTCGACGACTGGGAGCTTGTGGCGCGTCCATTGGATCGCGCCGCGCAACTGGATATGCGCGGCAACCCCGATGGCTGCGGTGTTTGGGCGCCAGCGCTGTCTTATGCAGACGGTTTGTTCTGGCTCGTTTATACCAATGTTCGTCGCTATGACGGGAACTATAAGGACACGCCGAACTTTCTGGTCACCGCGCCCTCAATCGACGGGCCATGGTCCGATCCGGTGTACCTGAATGCCTCCGGGTTTGATCCCTCGCTGTTTCACGACGATGGTGGGCGCAAGTGGCTGGTCAACATGGTGTGGAATCATCGTGCCACCATGAAAGAGCGCGATGCGCCCAAGGACTTTTTTGGTGGCATCATGCTGCAGGAATACGACCCAAAGGCGCAAAAACTTGTGGGTCCGGCTACAAACATATTCCACCGTTCGCCTTTGGGCTTCACCGAGGCGCCGCATCTGATGAAGCGAAACGGGTATTACTACCTAATCGCTGCCGAAGGTGGCACCGGGCGCCATCACGCGGTGACCCATGCGCGGTCCCGCCATATTGCTGGGCCCTATGAAATGCACCCGGACACGCATGTGCTGACCGCGAAAGACACGCCCGATGCGCCGCTCCAACGGGTTGGACATGGGCAGCCATGTGATGGGCCCGAGGACGGCACACTGTTGCACAGCTTTCTGTGTTCGCGGCCACTGAACGGTCAGTTCTCGACCATGGGCCGCGAAAGCGGGCTGGCCGTGCTGGAGTGGCGCGACGATGGCTGGGCCTATCGGTGTGGCGACGGTGTTGCACCGGATGTCTCCGTTGGGGGCGCAGGCGCGCCCGCGCCAGAGGACGACACGACACCCTTTGCCCCCGGCCCCTTGCCGCAGCCGTTCCAATGGCTCCGCTCGCCCGAGCCCGAGAGACTCTTTTCGACCGAGGCCCGCCCCGGCTGGTTGCGCCTGTTTGGGCGCGAGAGCATTGGGTCCTGGTTCGAGCAAGCGCTTGTTGCGCGCCGTCAGACCGAACATTTTTGCAGTGCTGAGGTCACGCTGGAATTCACGCCTAGTGATTTCCAGCATCAGGCCGGGCTAGTTGCGTATTATGGAAGGTACCAGTTTCACTATCTGTATGTCACAAAAGACGACAATGGCACGCGCCGTCTGAACATTCAGGCGTGTCAAGGCGACTGGCCAGAGGCCCATCTGACCTATCCAATAGGTGAAGGTCGCGCGATCGACGACGGCCCAATCCGGCTTGGCCTGGACATAGAAAACGGCGCGTTGACGTTTCGCTATGCTTTTGCTGGCACTTGGCAATCAATCGGCTCGACGTTGGACGCATCACTTCTATCCGATGAAGCAGGCCGGGGCGAGCATGCGAATTTCACAGGGTGTTTCCTTGGGATGGCCGCACAGGATATCACCGGGCACGGGCATCCCGCGGATTTTGCAGATTTCACCTATCGCGCTGATGCGCGCTACTGGGCACAAGGGGGCTAAGATGGCCACAGTCAACCTCAAACACGTTGTCAAACGGTACGGATCGGTCGAGGTCATCCCGCCGCTTGATCTGAGCATTCCCGACAAGTCGTTCACCGTGCTGGTCGGCCCATCCGGCTGCGGCAAGTCAACGCTTTTGCGGATGATTGCGGGGCTGGAAGAAGTCACGGACGGCACAATCGAGATTGATGGCGAAGATATCACCGACGTCGACCCATCCGCGCGTGGCATCGCGATGGTCTTTCAGAACTACGCGCTTTACCCACATATGTCGGTTGCAGCGAATATTGGGTTTGCCCTGAAACTGGCAAAAACACCCAAGGCCGAAATCCGCGCCCGTGTTGAAGAGGCTGCCGAAATACTTGAGCTTCAGGATTTGTTGGATCGTAAGCCCAAAGCCCTGTCGGGTGGCCAACGCCAGCGGGTCGCGATTGGCAGGGCCATCGTGCGCAAACCCAAAGTCTTTTTGTTTGATGAACCGCTTTCGAACCTAGATGCGGCATTGCGCGGACAGATGCGCGTTGAGTTGGCAGAATTGCAGGCCAAGCTGGCCGCCACCATAGTCTATGTCACCCATGATCAGGTCGAGGCAATGACGATGGCGCATCAGATCGTCGTCCTGAACGCTGGGGAAATCCAGCAGGCCGGCCCGCCTTTGGCCCTTTATGACACGCCCGCGAACAGCTTTGTGGCGCAGTTTATTGGCGCACCCAAGATGAACATGTTCGACGGCGCGTTGGCCGAACGGCATCAGTGCTACCAGCTTGGTATTCGCCCGGAACATCTGCGCCTCGATCAAGCCGCACCCTTTGCAGCGGGCATTGTGCAATATGCAGAGAACCTTGGCGCGGACACCATTGCCTATATCGCAGGCAATGACGGGGACCGCTTTGTCGTTCGTCTGGATGGCAAAGTGCGGCTTGAGGTGGGCACGACCGTGGGCCTTGCGGCGGACCGTGAAAACCTGATCCGCTTCGCGGCCAATGGTGAAAGCCTGGGGGCGATGGCGCATGGCTAGACCACGCAAATCGCCCTGGCAAAAGGCACTGGCAGACGGTCGGGTCGCAACGGCACTGCTATTTTTGCCACCCGCATTGATGCTTTTTTCCTTTTTTGTCGTACTGCCGCTCGCCGAAGGCGGCTCGTATGCGGGGTACAAATGGTCAGGCTATGGGGAACCAACCGAATGGGTGGGCACCCGCAACTTTGAAATCCTGTCGGGCCACAGCACGTTTCACACCGCGCTTTTGAATACCGTTAAGGTCATCGCAGTGTCCGCCTTCATCCAGATCCCGCTTGCGCTAGGGCTTGCCATGCTGATCTATCGCAAAACATGGGCTAACACGGCGTTCCGACTGATCTTTTTCGTCCCTTTCATCATGGCAGAGGTCACGACTGGCCTAATCTGGAGCTTTGTCTTCGACGGGGATTACGGCATCGCCTCAATGGCTGCTGAACTTCTGGACACGCAAGCCGTCTATCCGCTGTCTGACCGCACCTGGGCCTTCCCGGTGGTGCTTTTCGTGCTGATTTGGAAGTATTTTGGCTTTCACATGAT
>JBELMC010000163.1:0-3516 GCA_042096155.1 Dinoroseobacter sp. | reverse complement strand
CGATGGCGTCGCCGCCTGTTTCGATCAGCGCACGGATTTTGTTCGCAGCGCGCGGACATTCAATCTTGAACAGCTTCACCGCTTCGATCTCTTGCGCCATGCGCACCAGCAACGGCACGGGCAGGTCAACCCCTGACAGCGGCGCGTCCTGCACCATGATGGGAATGCCCACCTCACCGACAGCGGCGAATTGTTCGAAGCTTTGCTCGGGCGTGCCTTTCAGCAGCGCGCCGTGATAGGGCGGCATCATCATGACAATGTCCGCGCCCAGATCCTTGGCAAAGCGCGCGCGGTCGACCGCGATCTGAGTTGCATAATGGCTGATTGTGACAATCACCGGAACGCGCCCTGCGATATGCTCGACGCTCAAGCGCGCCAGAACCTCGCGCTCGGCATCCGAAATCAGGAACTGCTCGGAGAAGTTGGCCAAAACGCAAATGCCATCGGCCCCCTGATCGATCAAGCAATCGAGCACGCGTTTCATGCCCTCCAGGTCGGGTGTGCCATCGTCGTTGAAGGGGGTGGGCGCGACGGGCCAGATGCCAGTGTAACTCATTCGATGATCTCGAAGTGTTTGAGGTGCGTATCGATGATCGAGATGCCTAGGCCCGGTGTTTCATCGTCCAGCTGCAAATAGCCATTCACGGCCTCGGCATCTCCTTTAAAGATATAATAGAACAACTCGTTGCCAACTTCGACGTCAAAGACTGGGAAATACTCGCTGATCGGGCAGTTTGTATTGGCCATTGTCAGGTGGTAATTGTGCATCTGACCTGCATGAGGGATGACCGGGATTTGCGCCGCCTCGGCAATGGCGTTGATCTTTTGCGCTGCTGTGATCCCTCCAACGCGGTTGGTGTCATATTGCAGGATGCTGACCGCCTTTTTCTGGATCAGATCGTTGCAGCCGATGATGCTGAATTCATGTTCACCGCCCGAGATCGGCACGATCCCCATGGCGTTGAGTTCCGCATAGCCCGCCACGTCATCCGCGATCACAGGTTCTTCGAGCCAGCGCGGCTCGAACTTTTCCAGCTTGGGCAGCATCCGTTTGGTGTAGTCTAGGTTCCATCCCATATAGCATTCGAGCATAAGATCAACGTCATAGCCCAGCACTTCGCGCAGCGCCTCAACCCTCTTGAGGTTCTCGCGCATACCCGCCATGCCGTCCTTGGGGCCGAACCCGAAACGCGACTTGAACGCAGTGTAGCCGTGGCTGGCGGCCTCTTCGGCTTCACGCTGCATTGCGTCGACGCTGTCAGCATATAGTTTCGAGTAATAGACCGGGATCTTGTCCTTGGTGCGACCGCCGAGCAGTTTGAACACCGGCTTGCCCACCAACTTTCCCATTAGGTCCCAGATCGCGATGTCGATGGCTGAAATCGCGGTCATGCCAATGCCCTTGCGGCCCCAGGCATGGGTGCGGCGGTACATCTTTTCCCAGAGATAGGCGTAGTCGAATGGGTCCTCGCCGATGACCAGCGGCGCATACCAGTCATCAATCGCTTTCTTGACGACCGATGGCGCCAGGGCCGCATTGCCGATCCCGATTGTTCCATCTTCTGTCTCAACCTCGCAGGTCAGCCATTGGTGGAACCGGAAAGACGCCATCGCATCGCCTTTTATCCAAAGCGCGTCAGAGGCGTTTGTGCAGAAATTCCCCTGCGGAGGAACGGTGGGGCCCGTCCAGTTCCAGACGCGTGTTCGGACAGATTTGATCTTTGTCATGGTTTACTCTCCGGTAGATTTCATTGGATCGCGCTGTGTGAACAGCCGCCAGAGATACGGCCCGAACAAAGCCAGGATCGTCAACACGAAAAACAACAGCGACAGTGGGCGCGTGAACATGAGCCACCATTGATCGTCGAGCATGATCAGCGACTGCCCGAGCCGTTTTTCCAACATGCCGCCCAGGATCAGACCAATGGCAAGTGGCACAACGGAATACCCAAAGCGGCGCATAAAATAGCCAATCACGCCTGAGGCCAGCGCAATATAGACATCGAGCATGGACTGATCCAGCGCATAGGCGCCGACGATCGAGAATGTAAAGACGATGGGCCAGAGGATCTGCACCGGAACAAAGGTGACGCGAGCAAAGATCTTGGCACCGAACAGGCCCACGAAGATGAACATCACGTTGACCAGCAGCATTGCCCAGAAGATTGCATAGGCAAATTCCGCCTGCTCGGTAAACATGGTGGGACCGGGCTGCAACCCATGAACCATCAGGCCCGCCAGAATCACGGCAGCGGTCGGGCTTCCGGGAATGCCAAGCGCCAGCGTCGGCACCATGGCCCCGCCAGTGGCTGAATTGTTCGCCGCCTCGGAACCGGCGATGCCTTCGATTGCCCCCTTGCCGAACTTTTCGGGTGTCTTGGACCAGCGCCGCGCTTCGTTGTAGCCAATCATGGATGCCACGGTGGCACCCTCAGCAGGCAATATTCCGATAAAGGTGCCGATCCCTGAGCTGCGTAGAATGGTTTTCCAGACCTTAAGGTAGTCCTCACGGCTGGGCAGCTTGATTGCTTTCATCTGAATCAGCTTGTGGTCCATGTTGAGCCGCTCGGCTTGCACCAAAAGCTCTGAGATCCCGAAAATGCCGATCATGACTGGCACAAAGCCGATCCCCTCAGACAATTCATTGAAGCCAAAGGTAAAACGTTCGACCGTGGTCAGAAGATCCTTGCCAACCGTGGCCAACAAGACGCCAAGCGCTCCGGCGATGATGTTCTTCATGGGCGTGCCATCGCCAATGGTCGCCAGCATGGATATGCCAAAGACCGTCAACGCGAAATATTCCGGTGGCGCAAAGTTATAGGCCATGCGGGCCATGAGCGGTGCGGCCAACATCAGGCATACGACCGAAATGATACCGCCGATCGTCGAGGATACCGTCGCCATTCCAAGCGCGCGGCCTGCCTCGCCCCGTTGCGCCATGGGAAATCCGTCGAGACAAGTCGTGGCGCTGGCCGATGTACCAGGGGTGTTGATCAATATCGCGGTGATCGCGCCCGCAAAGGTGGCTGCGCAATAGATCGTCGTCAGGATCGCAATGGCAGGGATCGGGTCCATCGTGATCGTGAAAGGCAAAAGCAGTGCGGCCCCCGTTGTCGCGTTGAGCCCCGGCAATGCCCCAATGATCACCCCGCCCAGAGTGGCCGCAAACAAAAGCACCAGAAGCGATGGGTCCAGAAGGGCGTACAGACCTGAAAAAAGAGGCTCCATATCCGTCACCCATACCAAAGGTTGGTTAAGATCCCGCGTGGAAAGCGAATTCGGAATACCATGTCAAATAGAAGAAAAATCAGCGTCGGGCTGACGACGGCGACAAGGCCAATCCCCCAAATCCTGCGCTCGCCCCAAGCCCACGCAAGAGCTCCGGCGAAGACGCCAAGGCCGAGGAACAGGTCGATTCGCGACAGCAAAGCAAATACCACGAACAGACCCATGCTGGTCCAAACATTGATCCCAACAGGTTCCTGTTCAATCGGCTTTTCAAAGATGACCACCAGA
>JBELMC010000162.1:0-3631 GCA_042096155.1 Dinoroseobacter sp. | reverse complement strand
TACGGAGCGAAAGCGGAAACCGAACATAAAGCATCACAGCCAGGCGGATGATCTCAGGGCTCGTTTTGAAATAGCGAAAAGGAGAGCGTTTTGTCATATGCAGAGGCTACAATCAAACTCTAACCAATTAAACCCAATTAAATCTGACAGTGCCCCTAAATTCGGCGCGCCTCGAACAATGTCTCCAGAATCGGACAGTCTGGCACATCGCCCTGACTGCACTCTGCCGCCATGCCGACAAGGGCTTTTTCCAACTTCCGCAGCCCATTGATCTTTTCGCGCACAGACGCCAAGTGCCCAATCGTCAATCCATGCACCTCACCACATGTGAAATCTTGTCGATCTACCATTTCCAGCAATTCTCGGATTGCATCAATGCTGAACCCAAGCTCACGGGAGGTCTTGATGAACGAAAGGCGCTTGAGCTGGTCGTGATTGTACTGGCGGTTGCCGCCTGCCGTACGGTCTGGCTTTGGCATGATGTTTATGCGCTCGTAATAGCGGATCGTCTCAATATTTACGCCTGTGCGCTTGGACATTTCACCAATCGGATAGCCTCGCGCGTTTGTGATGTCGGGCATTGAATAAACCTCTTGCTTCTGTAGTGGCTACAGACTGCATTTTACAACAAGAAACCTGAATTGCGAGTGCGAGCATGACTGACACAGTAGACGTTGACCTAAACCAGAGCGATCCTGACAGCCGCAAAGCACGCATGATTGCTGCAGGTGGTATCCTTGGCGCTCTTGCTGCATCAACTTGCTGCATCGTTCCGTTGATCTTGTTCAGCCTTGGTGTATCCGGTGCATGGATCGGCAATCTGACTGCGCTTGAACCCTACAAGCCGATCTTCATCGTCATCACGCTTGGTTTTCTCGGGTATGGCTACTGGATGGTTTATCGCAGGCCTAAGGCATGTGCCGAGGGAGACACCTGTGCGCGGCCAATTCCTAACCGGCTGGTTAAAACCGCGCTTTGGGCATCAACAATTCTTATCGTGATCGCGCTGTTCTGGAACTGGATAGCGCCGTTCATTGCCCCCATTCTTCTTGGTCTGTGAAAGGACATACAATGAAACCCCACTCTTCCGTTTTGGCCCTGATTGGTTTTATGGCCGCTGCCCCAGTCTTTGCGGCTGAGCAGACCGTGACATTCTCTGTTCCCGGTATGACCTGCGCAAGCTGCCCTTTTATCGTTGAATCGGCGATGAGCGGCGTCGAAGGTGTCGTCACAGTGATCGCTGATGCCGACACCCGAACGGCGCTGGTTGTTTTTGATGACGCCATTGCCAGCGCAGAAGATATCGCGTTTGCCTCTACGGCTGCGGGTTATGAAGCAGAGCTTGTGCCCGATAATAGTGATTCCTGAACCGCATATGAAAGATAGTTCATCAGGAGGTCTACTGACCTTCATCTTCGCCGCACCTGTCGTATTGATCTGCTGCGGTGGAAAGGCTGTGCTGATTGGTACGGCGCTGTTCGGAACGGCTGGTTTTATGACAGGTGCCAACATGCTGACGATTGCGCTTGTGGCAACACTTGGCGGCATTGCTGTTTTGGCCACGCGATCAGTCATGCGGACGAGCAAAGAAAACCAAGATTTGAACAAGGACTGCCAAAGTGAACAACGGATTTCTTAGAATGGGCCTCATCGGCACGTTGATTGCCGCGCTGTGTTGCTTCACTCCCATTCTGGCGGTGCTTTTCGGCGTCGTGGGGCTGTCTGCAGTTGTTGGCTATCTCGACTACGTTTTATTGCCAACCCTTGCTGTGTTCGTGTCGATCACGATCTACGCTCTGATCCACCGTGCGCGGAAAACCTGAACCTGAAAGACGAATTGCCATGCTTGACAAACCAAAGCCAAACGTCGCGGATACTGACACTTTCGACATGGCTGTTATTGGGGCTGGCTCCGCTGGCTTCTCCGCAGCAATTACTGCCGCCGAAGATGGCGCACGTGTTGCCCTCATTGGGTACGGAACCATTGGCGGTACATGCGTCAATGTCGGATGCGTCCCGTCCAAAGCAATGATCCGAGCGGTGGAAACCCTGCATGTCGCCAAACGGGCTAGTCGGTTTGACGGTGTGGAGGCCACTGCGAAAATAACGGATTGGGCTGCGATGGTGGCTCAGAAACAAACTTTGGTGGATGAACTTCGCGCGGCAAAATACGTCGATGTTTTGCCAAACTATGAGGGCGTCAAGTACATCGAAGGTCAGGCACGTTTCCTGCAAGATGGATCGCTGCAAGTCGCAGATCGCACCATTCTCGCACCCAAGGTGATCATAGCGACAGGATCGTCGCCGCATGTCCCCGATATCCCCGGACTCGACGGGGTTGATTGGCTGGACAGCACCTCAGCACTTGAACAGGCACACCTCCCGAAGTCGCTCATGGTGATGGGCGGCGGATACATTGGCGTCGAGATCGCCCAGATATTTTCGCGGGCTGGTGTCGAGGTAACTATCGTGACACGTCGCGGTTTGTTGCCAGAGGCAGAACCCGAAGTAAGCGAAACCCTGACCAAAGCCTTTTCCGATGAAAGCATCAAAGTGCTGGATGGCCTTTCCTATGATAGGTTCGAGGCTTCAAGTGGGAGCGTTACCCTGCACGCCACACATAACGGCGTTGCCATTAGGATAGAGGCTGAAAAGCTCTTGCTGGCGACGGGCCGTGTCCCAAACACCGGCTCTTTGGCGCTCGATGTTGCAGGAATAGATACGAATACACGCGGCGGTATCGTGGTCGATCCGCAGATGCGCAGCACACGCGACGGAGTTTATGCCACTGGCGATGTGACCGGGACTGACCAGTTCGTTTACATGGCGGCCTATGGCGCGAAATTGGCGGCGAAAAATGCGATGAATGGAAACACGCTGAGCTATGACAATAGAGTCATGCCCGCTGTGGTTTTCTCTGATCCACAGGTGGCCAGCGTCGGGCTTACTGAGGCACAAGCTACGTCTGCGGGTCATGACGTGACCACGTCCGTTCTGGGTCTGGAACATGTACCGCGCGCCCTGGCCGCACGGGATACGCGGGGCCTAATCAAGCTAGTCGCGGATAAGAACAGCAAAAAGCTATTGGGCGCACACATCATCGCACCGGAAGGCGCAGACAGCATTCAGACAGCAGCTATGGCGCTCAAGATGGGAATGACCTACGACGATCTGGGCGCGATGATCTTTCCCTACCTTACGACTGTCGAGGGTCTGAAACTGGCCGCGCAGACGTTCGAGAAGGATGTAGCAAAGCTATCCTGTTGTGCTGGATAGCTGGTTCATCTTCCAAGCATGAAATGACGTTGTTTTCTCGTTAGCGGCCATTGGCTGCCACGCAGAAAATCTGAAGTTTGTAGGCTCGAAGTAGCCATGCGGTGACGCAGCATAATCCCTGCTTCGCGACCGATACGAATGTCGGCTCTTCGTTAAGTGATCTGCCCGGTTCGCGGGTGCAGAGAATGACAGCTTCCCGCCCAAGGTGCAGCTTTCTATCACTCGCTGAGGTGCTGTCAGACAAATCAGAACTCGCATCAGATTGCTGACGCAGCCTGAACCTATGCGCTCAATAATTGACGCCACTCAGCAAGAGCGGCGGTTCGATTGAGCTTGAATTTGTCTCGTGAGTAGA
>JBELMC010000161.1:0-3852 GCA_042096155.1 Dinoroseobacter sp. | reverse complement strand
AGGGGCATGGCTGGGTGACCTAAATCCCGCCAAAGGGCAGCTCTCTATCTAATCCAAATTATAGCGGATGAGGTGGGTGGCTCCTTTCCTAGCAGTTTAAAGTAACTGCATTTTGGCACATTCGATGCCGGTGGATCAGGAGCCACCCACCTCATCCGCTCCATCTAAAAACAGGCCCGGGTCATGTTTCTTTGAGGGCCCGGCATCAGCAATCAATCGAACACGCGCTCAAACTGTTCCCCCCCAAGTCTCCCCGGCCAAAAAACAAAGATCATACAGGCTGACCGATGACGCCTTGTGCCCGCAGGTCAGCCGATTCAACACCGTTGGTGCAAGGTAAATCAAGCGCTACTGGCGGCTGACATGGCGTTCGGCCAGCCCGACGGCTTCGGCCAGTTCCTGGATTGTGGCGAACTCACCGGCCTCAATATGACGACGCCAACTCCATGCGCGGCAGGTGGCGCGCAGGATGTGCGGATCCTGTGTCTGGTCTTCGCTCGGCTGATTATTCGTGGGCGGCAGGATCTTGGGCCGCCTGTTCTTTTTGCGCACCTTCAAGGGGATCTGGACGCGGATCGTGTCGTCAGGCTTTGTCATTCCGCCGCCTCCACCCTGCGCGGCGCAACCATCTCGCGGACGACCCTCGCGATGCCTTCGCGCCGAATGTCCACCTCAAGCCCCCGTCGAGGCCTGCAAGAAGGCTCAATCAAAGAAACCACCACAAATGCGGCTAGATACCTGCGTTTCGCGCAGCACAAATGGGCCAAAATCCACGAAAAGCGCAAAAAGCGCACTTGCGGACCGCTCAAAATCAGTGGCCTTGTCGCCGACACCGCCGTCAAAGTTGAAAACGCCCCCGAAAACGCGCAAGCGCGGCGCAACACAAAGTCACTTGGGAAATATCGGTCGAGTGTGCCGAAAGCGAGCGAATGAAACCGGTGGGCGGCCAAATTTGGAAAAATACTCAAATATGGTTTGCTTGGATGGCTTGAGCTTAGCGTCGTCAAAGCTCCGCTCTACTCGCCCTATTTACAGAGGTTACGAGTCTTCAATGTCAGAGTTGCAGCGCTGCAGTTTGTGCCTCCCGCGTGATAAACACAAGCGCGCCTTCAAGACCTCGAATACCTGCCTAAATTTTGGGGGCATTACCCCGTGACCGAACACCTCATAAACAGAAAGTCATTTTATCGGATTAAAGAGACCCGTTGTCACCGCAAGCACAAGACCAATCGCGCTTACGGCGGTTGACCCAACAAGAAAGCTCACAACGCCCTCCTCTAAATCAAAGCCGTATAGTGTAAAGCCATCGATTATAAGGATCGCCCCAACGAAAAACGAATAACAGACTAAATAGCAAAAAACCCAACTGGCATATTTCCAGCGAAGCTTACGGTTCATGCGCAAGTCTAAATTTGACTCACGAATTGTTTGGGTTTCTGCTAAATGCCTTTGCTCATCTGGTGATTTGAAGACGTCCGCTTCGCTAATTGGGGACGGATGCGGCTCCAGTGTCAGCATTGGCTTGTCTGCGTTTTGCAATGTGTCGCTCACCACCCATTTCTGTCAAGAGGTCACTAAATTCTTGAAATATATACCTGTCTGGGATTTTAGTATGGGGCTGAACCCTAAATTCATTTTCCACAGCCACCTTATGCCAAGGCGTTCCAGCTTTATGCGTTAGGTCAGACAGCGCAAAGCCTGACAAATGCCCATACCGTTCCCAAATCCAGCTGAGTAGGTCGCGAACATCTTCATCATCCTCATCAACATTTTCAGGAGGGCTGAATGGGGAAAGAGATTTCATTTCAGTGATTGGCTTACTACCAAAAACTTTCAACGAATGGTAAAGATCGTCAAAAACAGGCCCATGCTTCCAAATTTCGGGACCATCCTTCAATAAGCGATCTTGTTCCTCCCCATAAGATGCAAGCCACCATCCATAAGAACAGTAAACAAGCTTTTGCAACTTCAAGTGTTCTATGCCATTACTTTTTTTCCCAAATTTTTCAATGAAATTATTGGCAATTGCAATTGATTTGTAAGGGACTGGCATCAACCCCACCGTGCCGCATCGGCGTGTCGAGCAATCGTTTTGCGGTCCTCTGATGTCGTGTTTTGTACCGGTGCTTTCGCGTCCAAACGCCTGCTGTTGCGCTCGGCTCGTTGGTGCAGTGATGTCTTTTCGATCACTCCGGTCGTAATACCGGCAATGTGAGCTGTGTTGTCGATTGCATCCGCTGGGGGCTTCTGGCCTTGCGGTCCTTTTGGCATAGCTTTCCCTACACGTAGCTGGCTTAATTCCTGTTACAGATCACGGATACAAGATGGCAGATAATCTGGCAACGAAAGTTTTGTGGGGGTACATGTTTCACACTCTCGTTCTCATATCGTATAAATGTGATGTATGGTGCATTTATGAACGGCTCAGTTCTAACTGAGACACTGCTGTCGTTTGACTTGGACTTGACCTTTTGTCCGTCGCGCGACAGGTCTACCGGTGAAATTGGAGGGGGCCCATGAAGTCATTTGCCTATCTGTTGCCGCTGTTGGCGATGTTCGCCATCGTCGGTGTGTCCGCCTATATCCGCCTTGCTCCTAGTCCGGCGCAGACCTGGCATGTCGACCCGATCGAAACAGGCCTAAGCAGCGGTCGGAACCGCGTTTTGATGCGCGCCGACAGCGATATGCAAAGCCCGGTTTTTGCGGAAACTGCCGAGGCTTTGCTCGCTCGGCTCAATCTCGTCGCCGACGCGGCCCCCCGCACACGGAGTTTGGCAGGCGGGGTGCAAGACGGGCACATCACCTATCTCACCAGGTCGAAACTATTGGGCTTTCCGGACTATACCAGCGTCAGAGCGGTGACTGTTCCAGGCGGAGCACAGCTTGTGATTTATGCGCGCTCCCGGTTTGGTCAGTCTGATATCGGGGTCAATAAGGCCCGCATAACCGATTGGTTGGAGCAACTTAGCCTCTGAAGAAAGACGGTTCGCATGGTTCCCATGGACAAGCTTGCCGAGATATCGGCGCGGTTTGAATATCTTGAAGCCAAAATGTCGGACGGCATATCAGGCAGCGATATTGCCGAGTTGGCCAAGGAATATTCCGAGCTGAAGCCAGTGGTTGAAGAAATCGCGACCTACCGTGCCTTGCTGGACGGTTTGGCAGAGGCCGAAGCCCTTTTGCACGATCCCGACATGGCTGAACTGGCCGCTGAGGAAATCCCAATGCTGAAGGCGCGCATTCCTGAGGTGGAACAAAATCTGCGTCTTGCGCTTTTGCCCAAAGACAGCGCCGATTCCCGGCCGGCGATGATAGAAATTCGGCCTGGCACCGGCGGCGATGAGGCGTCTTTGTTTGCGGGGGATTTGCTGCGGATGTATCAGCGCTATGCCGAAGCCAAAGGCTGGCGGTTTGAAATTCTCGAAGAAGCCCAAACCGAGCTTGGCGGCATCAAGGAAGTGATTGCGCGAGTGGCGGGAGAGGGGGTCTTTGCCCGGCTCAAGTTCGAATCTGGCGTGCACCGGGTCCAGCGTGTGCCGGTCACGGAATCCGGTGGGCGAATCCACACCTCTGCGGCGACCGTTGCAGTTTTACCCGAGGTTCAAGAGGTCGATTTGGAGATTCCAGCCTCTGATCTGCGTTTGGACACCATGCGTGCCAGCGGGGCCGGTGGCCAGCATGTCAACACCACGGATTCAGCGGTCCGGATCACGCATATTCCAACAGGGATTATTGTAGTTAGCTCTGAGAAATCACAGCACCGCAACCGCGAGATCGCGATGAATGTCATGCGCGCCCGGTTGTATGATCTGGAGCAACAGAAGATCGCCGATGAACGTGCCGCTGAGCGCA
>JBELMC010000160.1:0-3938 GCA_042096155.1 Dinoroseobacter sp. | reverse complement strand
CGGCTGAATGAGCGCTTCACGGTCAGACTGGCGCTCGATCCCATTCCTCATCCATAAGCAACCCAAACGCCGCCCGGATTTTCGCTGCGATCCTGAGCAATGCGCCTACCGCGTGTTCGATCTCCGTTGGCATGGATATCGTTCGGAACCCGCGTTTGGGTTTTGGCGGGGTTCGAAGTCAGGTCATTGAAAAAGCGTAAGAAAACAGGGCCGAACCGGAAAGGGCGAGGTTCGCCCAAACTGAGACTGAGGGCCAATTTGAGCCCAGCTTTGGCCATGCCGCTCGTCTATGAGGTTCGGTCTGTTCACACAAACCCCTTTGATAACACGGAAAAATCCGTGCCCGTCAGGGCGGTGTCACTGGTTCGCAATGGGGATAATGGCGGAGCGGACAGGACCGGGGTCGAACCTTCTCTGCCCCTATCCTATTGATTTTATTTACCGTTAAGATCACACCCACCCTCCAAGCCGATGACTGCGTTCCCTCACTGCGCGCTGCAATCTCGATACCGACCAGATTCCGTCTGCCCAAAAGCCAGTAGTAGGCGGCGTGGAATTTGCCAAATTCGGCCATTCGCTGCGCCCTGTCTCAAGGATCACGATGCGGGACAAAGCGTGAATTCGCTGCAGCTGTGCCAATGACGGCTTAAGCTCCAAACCGGCAAAGTACTGCGTAAGGACTTTGATTTAGGAGCCTGTGATTGTCAGACCGAGCTAAGAAGTATCGAAGTCTCACTGTTTGTAATCCCTGGAATGCCTCGCACTTCGCGCAACACACGATCGAAATCACTTAGGCTTTCTGCGCTTAGTTGCGCAACCAAATCCCAATTTCCATTGGTTGAGTGCAATTGATGAAGCGCTGCTATCCCGCGCAAACTTCGGATGACTTGGGTTGTGGATTGACCTGACACTTCGATCATCATGATCGCCTGAACCCCGTCCGGACCGCTGTCTTCGCGGGCGCGAATGGTAAATCCCAACACCGCGCCACTGTCCAACAATCTGTCCAAACGTGTCTGGACGGTAGCACGCGACACCTGCAGCAGTGTTGCGAGTTTTGAGATCGGTGCCCGGCCATCTTCGCGCAGGATCGCGATCAGTTTGCGGTCGAGGTCATCGTATATGTGCATAGCAATATCTATAATCTGACGTATCAAAATGTGCAATATGAATATAAATATATATCACTTTGAGCCTGCAAACTGTCATTTGGGCGGTCTATTCTCTCGATACAACCCGCTGCACAAGGCTCGTATCCATGCCCCGCGCCTCTATTCAGGCACCGTCGTCGGTCGTCATGATCCGCCCACATCATTTCACGCCCAACACGTTGACGGCGCGGGACAACCAGTTTCAAGCCGACGGCGGCGCAGGCGCCGCAGTTATCGCCCGAACCGCGCTGGACGAAGTGACCCGCGTCGTCGATGCACTGGAGAATGCGGGTGTGCAGGTGCATTTGTTCGAAGACGAAGGCACGGCGACACCGGATTCTGTCTTTCCGAACAATTGGTTTTCGACCCATTCAGGCGGGCATGTGGCCATTTATCCAATGTTTGCGCCAAACCGCCGCGCTGAACGGCGGCAGGATGTGCTTGAGTTGCTCAAGCGTGAATACCGTGTCCAGGATATCATCGATTACTCCGGTCTGGAGCAGGACGACCTGTTCCTCGAAGGGACCGGCGCCATGGTGATCGACCATTTGGAACGGGTCGCCTATGCAGCACGCTCCAAACGCACCAGTGAAATACTGCTGGAACGCTTTTGCACCCATTTCAACTACGCACCCGTGGTGTTCGACGCTGTAGATGCCCACGGTCAGCCAATTTATCACACCAACGTTTTGATGTGCATCGGAACCGATTTTGCAATGGCCGGGCTGAGCGCGCTTCCCGATACCGCCCGTCGTCGCGATGTGGCCGAGCGGCTACGCCGGGGCGAGCGGGACATTGTGGATCTGACCCACGCGCAAATCGCCAATTTCGCAGGCAATGCCATCGAACTGCAGGGACGTGATGGGCTAATTTTGGCCTTATCTTCACGGGCTTTGCAGTCGTTGGAGCCTGCACAGATCAAAACACTGGAACGTCATGTCTCGCTGCTGCCGCTGGACATTCCCACCATCGAACACGCCGGCGGCTCTGTCCGCTGCATGATCGCTGGGCTGCATCTCAGCCGACGTCCCGAGTTTTCTTGTACCGGGGTGGCGGCATGACAAAAATCCAACTTCTTGGCGTTCCCATGGAGGAAGGCGCCGGCCGTCGCGGCTGTGTTATGGGCCCGGCCGCCTATCGCACCGCTGGTCTGGTCGAGGAACTTTCAGATCTGGGGTATGAGGTAAGCGACCTTGATGATGCCAAACCTGAACTGGTTGACGCCGTCCGGTCCAGCCACAGCCATCTGAAACTCCTGCCCGAGGTTGCGGGCTGGACCCGCAGCTTACATAGCCAAGCCTATGACTTGGCGATATCCGACGCGATTCCGATCTATATGGGAGGCGATCACGCGCTCAGCCTAGGAACAGTAACTGGCCATGTTGCCGCCGCGGCCAAGCTCGGACGGCCACAATATGTGCTCTGGCTGGATGCGCATTCGGATTTCAATACCCCTGACAGCTCTCCCAGTGGGAATATCCATGGCATGCCAGTGGCATTTGCCTGCGGGGTTGAAGGGTTTCCGGACCTTTTGGGCAAGCCACTACCGGCGGCACTTGATCCCGCTCATCTTTGCCTGCTTGGGTTGCGTTCGGTTGACAGGCAGGAACGCGACATGCTGCAAGCCTCGGGCGCGCGGGCCTATGATATGCGCGCTATTGATGAACGCGGCGTGGCGGCCCTGTTGAACCCTTTTCTGGAAGAGGTCTCCAATAGCAACGGTCTGCTGCATGTAAGCCTCGATGTGGATTTCATTGAGCCGGATATTGCCCCCGCCGTCGGCACCACCGTCCCCGGCGGCGCCACCTTCCGCGAAGCACACCTGATCATGGAGGTGCTCCACGACAGCGGGCTTCTCACCTCACTCGATCTGGTCGAGCTTAATCCGTTTCTGGACGATCGCGGGCGCACCGCGCGTCTTATAGTCGATCTTACCGCAAGCCTGTTCGGTCGCCGCGTGCTTGATCGTTTCACATCCAGCTATTGAGGATCATCCATGTCTTCTATGCCTTCTGAACTTGCCTATGTGCCCTTTGTCTCGGTCGAACATATGATGGGGCTCGTGCATCATATCGGTATCGAACAGGTGCTGACCGATCTGGCGACCGAGATCGAAGCCGATTTCCGCCGCTGGCCCCTGTTTGACAAAACACCTCGCGTGGCGTCGCATTCCGATGTGGGGGTGATCGAGCTGATGCCGACCTCGGATGGCGAAACCTATGGGTTCAAATACGTGAACGGCCACCCCAAGAATACTGCCGAGGGCCTTCAGACCGTGACCGCCTTTGGCCTGTTGGCCGAAGTGGACAGCGGCTATCCCACCTTGCTGAGCGAAATGACCCTGCTGACAGCGCTCCGCACCGCGGCGACCAGCGCCATGGCCGCTAAACATTTGGCGCCCAAAGGTGCGCGAACCATGGCGATGATCGGCAATGGGGCGCAATCTGAATTTCAATGCCTCGCGTTCAAAGCGGTTTGCGGCATAGACACGGTGCGGCTTTATGACATCGACGCCTCCGCCACGAAGCGCTGCGCATGCAATCTCGCGGGCAAGGGGCTGACGGTGGTGGAATGCCGCTCTGGTCAGGAGGCGATGGAAGGTGCGCAGATTATCACCACCTGCACGGCAGACAAACAATATGCAACGATCCTTACCGACAACATGGTCGGCAGCGGTGTGCATATCAACGCAATTGGCGGCGACTGCCCCGGCAAGACCGAACTACACCGGGATATTTTGCTGCGTTCGTCAATTTTTGTGGAGTATCCGCCTCAGACCCGGAGATC
>JBELMC010000159.1:0-4002 GCA_042096155.1 Dinoroseobacter sp. | reverse complement strand
TGACCCGCCCAAGCCGCCGCATCCCGTGTTGCAAAACCAAGTCCAAAACCGCCCCTCCGACCCGTCCCAAAATCATAGAACCGTCCGGTCAGGTGGGAAGCGGCGCTTTTTGCGGCGGTCTTAGGTTGATATCTTTCAGAGCATCGACCAACCGGTCTGCGATCTCAAAAGTCAAAGAAACATCATGCGCCGCGATCACCGGCTGGACCGGAGCGTCTTCAGACAAAACATGGATTTAAGTCTTGCTGGGCATCTGCCGCTTACACCCCACTCGCCGGAATGCCGCTGCGTTCAATCTTGCGCGGGGCGGTCAGCTCTTTCCAGGTGCTCAGCGCGCGGTTTACCGCGCCATTTGCCTCCCGTTTGACAAATTTTCCATGCCCTTCTTGGGTGCGCATTTCTCCGTCGATCACAGATACATGTCCCCGGCTCAACGTATAGCGCGGCAGACCTTTGACCGTTTTGCCCTCAAACACGTTATAATCAATCGCCGATTGTTGCGTCTGCGCGGCAATCACTTTCTCTTTCTCAGGATCCCAGACCACAATATCCGCGTCCGCTCCGACCAGGATCGCCCCTTTGTTGGGATACACATTCAAAATCTTGGCAATATTGGTCGAGGTCACAGCGACAAATTCATTCATCGTCAGCCGTCCGGTCGTCACGCCATGAGTCCAGAGCATCGGCAGCCGATCTTCCAGACCGCCGGTTCCATTGGGAATTTTGCTAAAATCGCCAACTCCGTAGCGCTTTTGCGCTGTGGTAAAGGCGCAATGATCTGTGGCCACAACCGACAAAGACCCCGATGCCAACCCATTCCAAAGGCTGTCCTGATGCTGCTTGTTGCGAAACGGCGGTGACATGACACGTCGCGCCGAATGATCCCAGTCTTTATCGAAATACTCAGACTCGTCCAATGTCAGATGCTGAATCAGCGGCTCGCCCCACACGCGCTTGCCATTCATGCGCGCCCGGCGGATCGCTTCGTGGCTCTCCTCGCATGAGGTGTGCACAACATAAAGCGGCACGCCAGCCATATCGGCGATCATGATTGCACGGTTGGTGGCCTCGCCTTCCACCTCTGGGGGGCGCGAATAAGCATGACCTTCGGGGCCATCATTGCCCTCGGCCAGCAATTTGGCCTGTAGATCCGCCACGATGTCGCCGTTCTCGGCATGAACCATCGGCAAAGCGCCCAGTTCAGCGCATCGTCGGAATGACGCGAACATTTCGTCGTCATTGACCATGAGCGCCCCTTTGTAAGCCATGAAATGCTTGAACGAATTGATGCCCTTGTCCCGCACCACAGTCTGCATCTCATTGAACACCTGTTCGCCCCACCAGGTGATCGCCATATGAAATGAATAATCGCAATTGGCGCGGGTCGATTTGTTGTCCCACATCTGAAGTGCGTCCAGCAGCCCCTGGCCCGGGGCTGGCAACGCGAAATCGACAACCATCGTTGTGCCACCTGACAGGGCCGCCCGCGTCCCGCTTTCAAAATCATCGGAGGAATAGGTGCCCATGAACGGCATTTCGAGATGGGTGTGGGGGTCAATACCGCCTGGCATCACGAAACATCCGGCCGCATCGAGCACTGTCTCGCCCGCCAAATTCTGCCCGATCTCGGTAATTTTTCCGTCTTCGACCCGAATATCGGCCTTATAGGTCAAATCCGCAGTCACCACAGTGCCGCCTTTAATTACAGTGCTCATCGTCTCAGACCTCTTGTTTGGATACATCTTTTCATGCGAGGTCGAGCCCGACCCCATTGGCGCTTGTTACGATACAATCTGTGCTGTTTCGACAACGGCGTGAAACAGAACATTTGTCCCGGCTGCGGCCCAGTCTGGGTGGATTTCCTCGGCTTCGTTGTGGCTCAGCCCATCAACGCAAGGACACATCACCATGGCGGTCGGCGCGACGCGATTGATCCAGCATGCATCATGACCTGCCCCAGAAATCAGGTCCATATGGCTGTAGCCCAAGCGCTCAGCAGCGCTTCGCACGGCATGGACACAGGCGTCGTCAAAGGCCACAGGGTCAAAGCCACCAACTTTTTCGAATTCGACCGCAAGCCCCATATTCTGACAAATCTCGGCTGCACCACTGCGCAGTCGCGCTTCCATATCCTTGATCACGCTCAAAGACGGTGAGCGGAAGTCAATGGTGAACACGACCTTTCCTGGGATCACGTTCCGTGAGTTGGGATAAACATCGATATGCCCTGCGGCTCCAACGGCATGGGGCTTGTGAGACCAGGCAATGTCGTCGACCAGATCAAGCACTCGGGCCATGCCCAGCCCGGCATTCTTGCGCATCGGCATGGGGGTAGAGCCTGTGTGACTGTCTTTGCCAGTGATGGTCACCTGGGTCCATGACAGGCCCTGCCCGTGAGTAACCACACCGATTTCGGTGTTCTCGGCCTCAAGGATCGGGCCTTGTTCGATATGCAGTTCAAAAAAAGCATGCATTTGCCGGGCGCCGACCTCTTCGTCGCCTTGCCAGCCAATCCGTTTCAACTCGTCGCCAAATCTCGTGCCATCTGCATCTTCGCGCGCATAGGCCCAATCTTGGGTGTGGATGCCCGCGAAGACGCCAGACGAGAGCATGGCAGGCGCGTAACGCGTCCCCTCTTCATTGGTAAAATTTGTCACGACAATCGGGTGTTTGGTCTGGATATTCAGATCGTTCAGGGTGCGGATGATCTCAAGCCCACCCAGCACACCAAGCACGCCGTCATATTTTCCGCCAGTTGGCTGTGTGTCCAGATGACTACCGACATAAATTGGCAGAGCGTCAGGGTCGGCCCCTTCACGGCGTGCAAACATATTTCCCATCTGATCGAGGCCCATTGTGCAGCCCGCTGCCTCACACCAGCTTTGGAACAGCGCCCGCCCCTCGGCATCTTCATCCGTGACGGTCTGTCTATTATTGCCACCTGCCACGCCAGGACCGATCTTGGCCATTTCCATAAGGCTGTCCCACAACCTGGCGGAGTTGATCTTGAGGTTTTCTCCAGGAGCAGTCATGGCAGTCTTTCTTTGGCTGATGACGCATGAAGGACCAAGGGGCCCGTCATGCCGGAAGGGCGAAGATTAGGTGCAGCATGTGGCGCAACCGCTCCTCATGTCTACAGGCCACAGCACGATGTAAAATGGACATTCCGTCATCATCGGGCCTCTCTGGCGACAACACCCGTCACGATAATTGGCGATATTGTTTGACCAAACGGTCAAGATCACGTTAGCACACACGATCAGTCAGTCAAGCGTGGTGACGGTGGAGCCTTTCATATCAACAGCTTCCCGGAAATGCGCAATTGTTTATTAATTTCGGTGCCTTGAGGATCATTTTAATGAAAAAAATCAAGCCTGAGACGCCGCGCAAGACCCGCATTCAGCAACGCAATGCCGAGGCGATTCTCGATGCAGCTTTGCAGATTTTTTCAGATCACGGGTTCCGAGGGGCGACCTTGGATCAGATCGCAAAGCAGGCCGGGCTGTCCAAACCAAACCTGCTATATTATTTCAAGAGCAAAGACGCGATCCATGCCGAGCTTCTGGCCGGTTTGATGGATACGTGGCTGGATCCGCTGCGCGCCCTGAACGCCGAGGATGATCCAAGGTCGCAACTGTTGGGCTATATGCGCCGCAAGCTGGAAATGAGCCGGACATTGCCGCTCGAAAGCCGGTTGTTTGCCAATGAAATTTTGCAAGGGGCACCCCGCATTGGGGCAGGATTGTCTGGCGAGCTCAAGGATTTGGTCGATGACAAAGCGGTTCTAATTCAGAGCTGGTCGGCAGCGGGATTAATCGCCGATGTCGATCCATATCACTTGATTTTTTCGATATGGGCGCTGACGCAACATTATTCTGATTTCGAGGTGCAAGTTCGAAGTGTTTTGGATCACGCCGATCCCTATCCAGACGCGCAAGTGTTCCTCGATACCCTATTCGAAAAATTGCTGGCCCCGTGACCTGCCGCACAAATCAGCACAAC
>JBELMC010000158.1:0-4021 GCA_042096155.1 Dinoroseobacter sp. | reverse complement strand
GGGGCGGTTCAACAGTTCTTCTTGCCCAAAGACATTCAGTGGTCTCACACCTTATGCGTAAATCTGCAAAACATACACATCAGAGCCAGAGAGATTCATGCCAAACCCGATTCACCAAAGACCGGGGCTGAACAGCTAGGCCTCTGGGAGTTTGCGAATGCCTATCACGCCTGCGACGACCAGCAGCAAGCCACGCGGTCCGTCAATAAACAAAAGGTCTGTGTTGTCAGCCAAAACAAGGGGTACCAATGCCATAAGCGCCAAATAGCCTCCAAGTCAGACGGCTAGAATGTAACCAATTGACTGGTTTTTCCAAGCGCACCAAACCCCGAGCAAACAAATGACCGTCATAAACAAGAATAGATTTGCCACCATGATGCCAACGAACTCTGGGATCACGTCCACTCCCATCAAACTGAATGAACGCGCGGGGTCCGAAAGATTGAAGATCGCAGACGGACCAACGATCAAAGCCTGCAATGCGAGTGAAACAATCACGATCCATTTCCACAGTTTCATTTTATTTCTCCTGATTTGAACGCATCGATAACGCCGATTTCGAATATTAACTTGATGGGATGAGTGGGTCTAGTTTTCTGAGACGACGATTTGATTTTGTAAGCACCAGTGAATTGGATTTGAGATTTTTGGTTTGGGCTTGACCTGCTGTGTTGGTGGTCCAAGAACTGCCACTTTGTTTTGTGATTGACCTTCTAGACAAGCTGGGCGCGCAGGAGCGTGCCGGTTCGGTCATGGCGACAAAGATGTGGCGCTTGGGTCAGGCGCCTCCTCTCTCAGTCAGGTTGAATATATCTTGTTGCTGAGTGCAAAGCTGCAGAGAAGAGCGCGCCAGATCCGGCATCGAGCGTTGCAAGGCATGAAGGAAACCTTTCAGTGGCTGTACCATGTGCCGCCGAAATACGTCTCGCGCGGCCTTCTCATCTTCTCTCAGACCAGTGGGCGCGGCTCTCTGCTCAGTTTCCTGATCCTCAAAAGTCTTTCACCTGCGCCAGTATCTTGCGGTTGACCGCAAGTGCCCGGCGCAGATCCGCGGTCGAAGCTTGCGTTCTTCGGCAGATCGCTGCGCCATCGCTGCCCAGCCCGTGGATCGCTTTATAGCTGCCTAACGGCGTCAGGGGGCGCGGCACTGCCATGACGCACTTTCCCATAGGGCTTCTTTCCATTCCAACCAAAAGATCGCTCGATCAAATCGGGGGGATCAAACATGTCGGCCTTTCTCAGACCAGATCAGCCGTTGATGCGAGCCCGGGCGGATTTGTATTGCGCTTCCAGTTGATCCACCAGATCTGCCACCGTGCCGACCGATTTGATTGCGCCAATCCCTTGACCACACCCCCAGATATCTTTCCAGGCTTTCGCATCTGTGTTGCCGCCAGAACCAAAGTTCATCTTGGATGGATCGCTGACGGGCAAATTATCAGGATCAAGTCCGGCCGCTTCAATCGACGGTTTCAAATAATTGCCGTGCACACCTGTGAACAGATTGGTGTAGACAATGTCGTCGGCGCCACAATCGGCAATGGCCTGTTTATAGGACGTCACCGCATTTGCTTCATGCGTGGCAATGAAGGGTGAGCCAATATAGGCGAAATCCGCACCCATGGCCTGTGCGGCCAGGATCGCGCCGCCATTGGCGATGCTGCCTGACAATGCCAACGGGCCGTCAAACCAGTCTCGGATCTCTTGGATCAAAGCGAAGGGTGACTGCGTTCCCGCGTGACCGCCCGCGCCCGTGGCCACGGCGATCAAGCCATCTGCACCCTTTTCGATCGCTTTTTTCGCAAAGAACTGGTTGATGATATCGTGCAGAACGATGCCGCCATAGGAGTGGATGGCTTCATATACATCGACCCGCGCGCCGAGACTGCAGATGACCAGCGGGACCTGATGTTTCACGCACAACTCCAGATCTTCCTGCAGCCTGTTGTTGGACTTGTGCACAATAAGATTGACAGCAAATGGGGCGGACGGACGGTCAGGATGCGCCAGGTCATATTCGGCCAACTCGGTTTTGATTTCGCTCAGCCACCTGTCGAGCTCTTCCAAAGGACGGGCATTCAATGACGGAAATGATCCGACAATCCCCGCTTTGCATTGGGCAAGCACCAATTCTTTCCCGGAAATAATGAACAGCGGTGAACCGATTAACGGAAGACGCAGGCGCGACAGCAGAGTTTCAGTAGAAGTCATGTTGAATAGCTTTCCTGTAGGTTTTGAGGCCGGTATGTTGAGATCCGCAGGCTTGTCTTGGCACGTTACCGGCAGTCGAAAGAAACAGAAGTTGTAACGCGGCGTTTGATGCCCCGCTCAGGGCCATCGACGCAATGCTCATCTGCTTTGGCAAAGTGGGCTGGCAGCCGAATTTCGGAGACCTTTGAAAGAGCAATGGTGCAGTCCAAATCGTAGATCACACTATTCATTGTGAGACACATTCCAACTCTTACCCGCTCGTCTAAAGATCCAAGCCCAACCTATCCGAACCGTCAGTAAATTTCAACAGGTAGAATTAAAATCTACAAATCAGAATTACAAACCGTCTTCTTCATCATCGTTTTGAGATAGAAACGACAGAAATTTGTCAAGCGCACCAGGCCTGAACCAACCTCAGGCAGAGGGCCGCGGCTCTGCTTCTGATCCTCAATGACCCAGACCCGTGATTGTGAAGCTTGCGGCGTTTGCCAATGGCCACCTCTTGGCGGCTGCTCCTTATGATAAAATAAAACTGCCGTGTTACGGCACCCCCTATTTTGTTCCGAAACTGCCGATGTCAGACACCATCGCTTTTCAATCCACAAGCCTGCGGTGAAAGCCGTCCGTCTCGTGGGGCCATCGCTTCCAACGGCTGTTAAGCGTCTTCGGCGATCCGTATCCGACAGGCGCATCCTACCACAGTAAGCTATTGCGATTGATGAAGATAATCCCGCTCAAAACACGCCTATCACCCACGCGAGGCTTGCTGTGAGACTTGTGAAAAGGACGAAAGCGTCGCCATCTGCGCATCGCTCAGTAGGTAAAGAACAGACATGTCACCGCTCCGGTTTGGACGGACGTGCCTCATGCCGCGCCCCGGAGGTCACTGCATCCTGACCCTAAGCATATTTTATTATTTCTTTACAGAAAAATTATTCGACAGTGACAGTTACAGGCAAGTTGTGGCGCTGGTCACCATCTAAACACCAAGTGATAGTTGATCAATTACCCATTTAGCATCTGAATCACTTGGTAAAATAGGATAATGAACGCCTACCACCGAGTGGTTCTCGGCAATCATTGTTACTCGCTTTAATAAACGCATACCGCTTACTTCAAAAGTTGGAAGTCTCATCAACTCACAAAATGTGAAGTTAGCATCACTCAGAACCAAAAATGGAAGGTGAAGTCGTTCCACCATCTCTCTCTGATATTCGGTGTCCTGCACGCTCAAACCAAAAACATCAGCACCTAGAGCGGACAACTCAGAATGATGATCTCTAAATGAACAACTCTGAGGCGTGCAACCTCTGGCGCCTGGAATTTCGTCCCAACCTTCTGGCAATGGAATGCCTGGTTTCCCTGTCATTGGATAACAGTAAACCACAGTCTTTCTTTTTTGCGTTGATAAATTCACAACTGAACCGTCTGTCGCAAGTAAATCAATGTCAGGCAATTTCATTCCAATCAAATGATCACATGCGCCATCATCAATCGGTCGTGGAAGATCTTCTGGCATTGTTTCATAAGTTTTCATTTTTTATTTTCCAAAATCATGGGTGTCTCTAGCATGATTAAATGCATGTTTTCTATTCTAAATTTATTAATATTATTCAATCTTTTGTCACGCAATTTCTTCTTTTTCAAAATAGAAAAGACATGAGTGTTCTTGAACTCATGTCCTCTTGGTGTGGTGTATCCATGTTCATTCAACCAATAGGCAATCCTTCGATAACCTATGCCTGAATCATGCAATGTCTTGATTATATGGTGCAGTGACACTTGGTAATCAGAATAGTGTGAATACCAA
>JBELMC010000157.1:0-4038 GCA_042096155.1 Dinoroseobacter sp. | reverse complement strand
TCACAGGGGCGCTTGAGATACCGCGTCGTGAGGCGGCGGACCTTGCGGCCTCTGTCGGCTGCACCGTCGCCAACAGCGTCACCAAGAAGACGACCATGCTCGTCGTTGGCGACATGGACGTGACCAAGCTGGCCGGGCATGATAAGTCGTCGAAGCATCGGAAGGCAGAGAGGCTTGTGTCCGCAGGTCAGCCGCTGCGCATCATCCGCGAGACCGATTTCCGCGAACTCGTAACGCTGGCTTGACACGCCGCTGCTGTATCATGCCCAAGAGCCGTCAGGCAGGTCGCTGTGCTTGGGCCGACACCAATCCGAGACCTTCTCATGATCCGGGCGGGAGTCTCGGCCCAATAGGGGTAAACGAGTTCATAATCTTGATGTCACTCTAAGCTGCACCTGTTGTTGTGATGACACAATGGTTGCGCCGCATCAGAGGGGGCGTTAAGCCAAAGGCGCAGCTCACGCCCTCTCACAGCAGACCCTCGCCAGCACGCAACCAGGGTCGCTCAGGATCCAGGATAGCCTTATGAACAGGAAGATCGACGTCGAAGATCTCAGATCGCGGGAATGGTTCATGAACAAGGACAACCCCGAAATGACTGCGCTCTATCTGGAACGCTATCTGAATTACGGGCTGACACGGGACGAGCTGCAATCTGGCAAACCGATCATCGCGATTGCCCAAACTGGCAGTGATCTCAGCCCGTGCAACCGCCACCATCTGGAGCTGAGCAAACGGGTTCGCGACGGCATCATTGCCGCGGGTGGGACAGCCATCGAGGTGCCGGTTCATCCAATCCAAGAAACTGGCAAACGTCCCACCGCGTCTTTGGATCGCAATTTGGCATATTTGTCTTTGGTTGAAACGCTGTTTGGGTATCCGCTGGATGGTGTGGTGTTAAATATCGGCTGCGACAAGACAACCCCGGCCTTGCTGATGGCGGCGGCGACAGTCAACATCCCAGCGATTGCCCTGTCCGTGGGCCCAATGCTGAACGGGTGGTGGCAAGGGCAGCGGGTGGGCTCGGGCACCATTGTTTGGAAGGCCCGCGAGATGTTGGCCGCCGGTGAAATCGACGATGACGGATTTATGGATATGGTCATGCACTCGACCCCGTCTGTTGGCTATTGCAACACAATGGGGACCGCGACCACGATGAACTCGCTGGCTGAGGCCTTGGGGATGCAATTGACGGGTGCGGCCGCGATTCCCGCGCCTTATCGTGCGCGGGGGCAGATCAGTTATGAGACTGGCAAGCGGATCGTCGAGATGGTTTGGCAAGACATACGCCCAACCGACATCATGACTCGCAAAGCGTTTGAAAATGCGATTGTGATCAATTCGGCCATCGGCGGTTCGACCAATGCGCCGATCCACTTGAACGGAATCGCACGTCACTTGGGTGTGCCACTGGACAATTCCGATTGGCAGAAAATCGGACATGATGTGCCTTTATTGGTCAATTTACAGCCCGCAGGCGCGTATCTGGGCGAAGATTATCAACAAGCTGGCGGCGTGCCTGCCGTGGTCGGCGAACTGATAGCGGCTGATGCGTTGCCCCATCCAGATGCGTTGACTGTCAGCGGGCGCACAATAGGCGCAGCGTGCAGCGGCCAGCGCTCCGCGAACACCAAAGTGATCAAGACGGTTGCGGAACCGATCATGCACCAAGCGGGCTTTATCAATTTGTCCGGTAATTTGTTCGACAGTGCGATTATGAAAACGAGCGTCATTTCGGAGGCGTTCCGCAAGACCTACTTGTCAAACCCGGATGACCCAGAGGCGTTCACGGGTCGCGCCGTGGTCTTTGATGGCCCTGAAGATTTTCATGAAAGAATTGATGATCCGGGCGAAAATATTGATGAAAATTGTATCCTGTTCATGCGGGGCGCAGGGCCCAAGGGCTATCCTGGTGGGGCTGAGGTGGTAAATATGCGACCGCCATCTTATTTGCTCAAACAAGGTGTACAGGCATTGCCCTGCATCGGCGATGGACGCCAATCAGGCACATCGGGCAGTCCGTCGATCCTGAATGCATCGCCGGAGGCGGCCGATAATGGTGGTTTGGCGCTGCTGCAAACCGGAGATCTGGTCCGGGTTGATCTGTGCAAATGCTCTGTTGATATGCTGGTGCCGCTTGATGAGCTGGCAGCACGCGCCGAGGCATTGGCGGCCCAAGGTGGCTATGATTGCCCTGACAGCCAAACCCCGTGGCAGCAGTATTTTCGCGCACTTGTTGGTCGTTTTGACGAGGGCATGACCCTGCGCGACGCACCGCATTACCAAGATATCGCTCGGAAGTTTTTGCCGCGTGACAATCATTAAAGCGAGTGCGATGCGTGGTGGATGATCCGATATCTGTCCTTGGCCGCCGTCGCATGGAATAAGGGTAACCCAAATCCGGTGATGCTAAGCTATCTGCCCACTGCCAGCGCTCTGCGCGGTGAAACTGCGCTGCTGGACGCGGTGTCCCTCGATCCGACCCGAGCCATTGTTGGGATGTGGCAAGCGCCACAATCTTTGGTTGCGCCGCACGGGTTTGTTCGCAAGCGCGGGATCGAGGCGGCCTGCGCGGCGTCCGCCCAGCGTGGCTGGCCGGTGTCATTTCGGTGCACCGGAGGCGATGTGACCCCGCAAGGAGCCGGGATCGCAAACGCCACGCTCAGCTATGCGCTGCCCCCCGGCGCGCCACCGGACATTTCACAGACATTCGACACGCTATGTGCTCCGGTTTTCGAGCTATTCGGCGCCAAGACAGGTTATGGCTACGTGCCCGGCGCCTTCTGCGACGGGGCTTATAACATCACTCTTTCAGGGTTGAAATTTGCCGGGACAGCACAACGGTTTCGTCGTAGCAAGTCTGATCCGTACCGGATGGCGGTGCTGTCGCACGCTATTTTTATCCTCAGCCTGCCATCTGCTGCGGTGTTTGACGCGCTCAACCAGTTTTTAAGCGATCTTGGCGAGCCGCGCGTAATCCGTCGCGCGCAACATGTTGGCCTGCCTCAGGATGTCAGCTTGGACAATTTTCTAGGGGCGCTTATGGGTGGATACACGGCGCACTTTCCATGGATTGAACAGGCTGCAGATCTTTACAAAACCTGACGACAAATCTTTCGATATGCGCTAAACGCGCTGACACACAAACAGAGAACAACAATGACGCCTCTGATATACATTCTAAATGGCCCGAATCTGAACTTGTTGGGCCAGCGCCAAACGGACATCTATGGCCACACGACGCTGGCCGATGTTGAAACCGAGTGTGCGCAATTGGCGACGGATCTAGAACTGAAGATCGACTTTCGGCAGTCCAATCACGAAGGTGTCCTGATCGACTGGATCCAAGAGGCGCGCGGCAGTGCTGCGGGGATCATCATCAATCCGGCGGCCTATTCGCACACGGCAATTGGGATTCTCGATGCTCTGATTACATTTGAGGGCCCGGTGCTCGAGGTCCATATCTCAAACATCCATCAGCGGGAAAATTTTCGCCATCATTCTTATGTGACACACCGCGCGAATGGAGTCATCGTGGGTTTCGGGGTCGAGGGATATACGCTGGCTTTGCGACGGATGGGCACGCTGACGCCGCGCAGTGATCGCATTGGGCAAAAGAGCTGAGATATCCCGTCTCATCGAAGGCTCCGATCTCAGGTTATGTTGAAACAGTTTAGGTTCTGGCATACCGCTCAAGACAGGGTACCAGAGGGGCCTTGGCCGCAACACAGGCGGCGCATTGGTCCTTCATAAACTTGGCTTTCAGCTGACACCTTGTGATTCAAAAAATTAGGGTTCAATTTGTCTGTAAGGCTTTCGGCGTGAAAAACAGATACGCTGTCATATGACCACACGTTTAGATTTCCCCAACCCGCGTTGAATTGCGCTTGTTTGAACCGGTCCAAAAACACCAGAAAACCTGGCCCAAAGCCCGCGACATTTTGATTGGATCTTGACAGGTGGTGGGAGGATCAAGCCCGTCACACATCGCCAGGCTGGATCATACCCAGATCGCCGTGACTGGCCTCGCCCGGATGG
>JBELMC010000156.1:0-4045 GCA_042096155.1 Dinoroseobacter sp. | reverse complement strand
GCCATATCAGGCAAAATCTTCCTTAGCGCGTCTGGATAACGGGCCCAAGGGGCGGCGAAATCAAAATCTGACAAAACCTCCGTGCTGCTGAGATCTTCCAACGCGGGGGCGTTCCACCAAGTCGCGTGAATCTTTGCAAGAGCATGCAGGACGGCAGCCACGTCGCGGGGCCACAAACCGTCGAAAAACGGCACCGCGCGGGCCGCGCTCAGATCTTGAAGCAATACCACCGTGGGGCCCGCCGCGTGATCACACGCGCCATAAAGACAGTCAGGTACCGGAAGCCCCTGTGCAAACGCGGCATAAAACATAACCTCGCGTGCATTGGCATTGGCGTATTGCGCTCGCAAGAGCGGATCTTTCGGCGACAGCTTGGCGACCAGCGAAGCGCGCCCGGGGATTTGCAACCGATAAAGCCCGGCTCCCGTAAACCCCTCGTTCTCGCCGATGCGCGCCACGTCCACCGTGTGAATTGTCTCGTCCAGGATATGGCTGAGCCATTGGGCGTTCAGCCCGGCGGCCCCGACCGGAATGCTTTTGGACATCAGCGGATTATCTCTGCGACCTATGGGCTGGGCGTCCGGAATGTTGTGGGTCCTCGGCAGCCTCCGAGGTTTCATAGGCTTCGATGATCCGGGCAACCAATGGGTGCCGCACCACATCTTTCGAGGTAAAATAAGTGAAATTCACGCCTTCGACGCCCCTCAAGATCGCCTCGGCATCCCGCAAGCCAGATGTGGTGCCGCGCGGCAGATCGACCTGTGAGCGATCCCCGGTGATCACCATTCGCGAGCCCTGTCCAAGCCGCGTGAGAAACATTTTCATCTGCATTGTTGTCGCATTCTGCGCCTCATCGAGCACAACAAAGGCGTTGCTTAAGGTGCGCCCGCGCATGAATGCGAGCGGTGCGATCTCGATCCGATTGTCTTCGACCAGTTTGGCCATTTGTTTGCCCGGCAGAAAGTCGTTCAGCGCATCGTATAAAGGCCGCATATACGGGTCCATCTTGTCTTTTTCGGTGCCAGGCAAAAAGCCCAGGCGTTCGCCGGCTTCGACGGCAGGGCGCGACAGGATGATCTTGTCGACACGACCTTGCAAAAACATGCTGACCCCCACAGCCACGGCCAAATAGGTTTTGCCGGTGCCCGCAGGCCCGATGCCAAAGGCCAGCTCGTTGTGGAACAGCCCCTTTACGTAGGTTTTTTGCACCTCCGTGCGCGGCTCGACAGTTTTCTTGCGGGTTTTGATCTCAACCGTGCCGCCTTTAAACATTTCCAGTTGGCTGCTTTCGCGTGCGCTGGATCTGGCCACCGCCGGATTATTGTCCAATCGAATCAAACCATCGATATCGCCGGGATCGATGCTGCGGCCTGCCTGTATTCGCTGGAATAAGCCATGCAGGACAGATTCTGCTCTGATCTGGGCGGTATCCTCGCCATGGACCGCCAGTACGTTGCCGCGGCGCATAATCTGAACGCTCAGCTGGTGCTCTATTTGTGCCAGATTGCGGTCAAATTCACCGCATAAATCAATAAGCAGGCGGTTCAGGTTGGGGGAATCCTGAAAGTGCACCACTCGCTCATCTGCGCGGGGCGAGGGGTCAGAGCCCGTCAGAGATGTCGTCGCCAAAAGTTGCTCCATTTACAAAATTTGCGCCTAAGGTGGTTGGGTTCTGCGGTCGCGGCAACCCTCTTTTTGCGTGCCACGTTGTATCACGGTCATCGGGCCAACACGATACAGGCCGCGCGAAACATTCGCACGACCTGAATGGTGTTGGCTTTGCGACAAAGCCGCGTCTTGTCTTCTTTGGATCAGACAGGATCCGCGATTTCGCTGCCTTCTTTGAACGGACCAATCGCGGTGTTGGGCGGCGCAACGCCTGAGCAGACCGGCTTTCCATAACGATCGAGCCGCGCTGACAGATAGCCCTCGACCCCGTCATCGATGATCCAATGATCGCATCCATTCGGATCAATCCAGATCCCGGCCTGCAATTGGCTCAGGTCCTTGCTATCAAACCACCGGTCGACTGTCTTGTCGCGCTTGTCATCGAAACATCCGGAGACGGCGAACGCGCCGATGATGAGGAGGATCAGTTTGGTACGTTTCATGTCAGACTGCCTTTACCGGATACAGATGATTTCGACACGGCGGTTCTCGGCCATGCCTTGCCGAGTGCTGTTGCTGGCACGCGGCATCCGCTCGCCCATGCCGCGGACATCTGCTATTCGCACACCGACCTGTGCTGCGATCGAGGCCACAGCATTCGCCCGATTGTAGCTCAGTTGCAGGTTATAGGCGTCACTGGCGCGGCTGTCGGTGTGGCCGACCACAATATAGCTGGCTGCGCCCGCGCTTGCAAAGAAATTGGCCAATGATTGTTGGCCCGCAGCACTGATACGGTAACTGTTGGTATCAAAGAATTGGTCGGTATTCATCACCGCGCAGGTCTGCAGGCGGCGACATACTGGGATACCTTGTCGGTTGACATGGGGCGTCATATAGCCCTCCGCACCATCATCCATCACCCAATGTTCGCAGCCATCGGGATCGACCCAGATCGTCGGAATATAACTTTCGCCTGCAGCTGCGGCGCGCTCTGCCGTGGCAGAGCTGCCTGCATTTTCCATGCTGCCCGAGGCTGATGAGTCCGACGATGTGTGAATGTGGTTTGCGCCAAAATCATGGGCCACCGCCGAAGCGACGCACCCGATTGCAATACAGCAACCCGCAACGATATTAACACATATTCTTGTGGAGAGCTTTGCCACATCTGCCTCCAGACTGGTTGTTATAGGGGGGTTGCGGACGCGCTTTCGCACACCACTCTCCCTGATCTGACAAAGAGGTTATCAGATATATCCGCGCGTCAAAGGGACTTTTACAACATCTAGATGATTTGCGTGTTATCCACACAAGAAATGCGACGGCGTATATTGAAATTTATGAGAATTTTTTAAAATCTGGTAAATAGTCGATCTGCAACACCTATATGTGGATAAGTTACAGAATCCTGCCTTCCAGCGAATTTGTTTGGCTCCGAGTGATTCTTACCTGCACCAGATCGCCGATTTTATGGTCCTGCGTCTGAACATAAACCGAATGTAAATGATCCGATTTTCCGACCAATTGGCCGGGCTCGCGGCCGGTGCGTTCGAACAAAACGCCGACAGTTTTGCCGATCATCGCCTTTTGGGCCTCGACCTGCTGCTGGCGCAATAAGGCCTGCAAGGTTTGCAACCGCGCGTCGGCGATATCGGTGGGCACATCGTCGCGTTCCGCAGCTGGTGTGCCAGGTCGGGCTGAATATTTGAACGAATAGGCCTGCCCGTACTTCACTTTGCGAACCAACTCTAACGTATCCTGAAAGTCTTGATCGGTCTCACCAGGGAAGCCTACGATGAAATCGCCCGATAACATCAGGTCGGGTCTTGCGGCCCGGATCCGGCCAACGACGTCCAGATAGCTTTGGGCGGTATGCTTGCGATTCATAAGCTTCAGGATTTTGTCGCTGCCCGATTGCACCGGTAGATGCAGATAAGGCATCAATTTGGCACAATCCGCGTGGGCCTCGATCAGCGCGGAGTCCATGTCATTTGGATGGCTGGTTGTGAACCGAATACGCTCAAGTCCATCGATCTCGCTGAGCGCCCATATCAGCTGTGCCAGTCCCCAGGTCTGAGAATCCTTGGCGCCGTGATATGCATTGACGTTCTGACCCAGCAAGGTGATCTCACGCACGCCGCGCTCTACGAGATCGCGCGCTTCACGCAAAACGCGGTCGACGGGGCGACTAAACTCAGCACCGCGGGTGTAGGGTACCACGCAGAATGCGCAAAACTTGTCGCAGCCCTCTTGTACGGTCAGAAACGAGGCTGGTGCGCGGCGCGCTTTGGGCCCGCGCCCCGCGCCCCTGTTGGGCAAATGGTCAAATTTGTCTTCGATAGGAAACGCGGTCTCGATTGCAGCGCGCTTGTTTTTGACCAACAGCTCGGGCAGACGGTGAGAGCTTTGCGGACCCACAACCAGATCGACTGCGGGCTGA
>JBELMC010000155.1:0-4173 GCA_042096155.1 Dinoroseobacter sp. | reverse complement strand
GCTCGCGGCGCGAGGGGGCGGGCACATCGACGGTGACCACCAATGTGCGAAACCCAGCGCGACGGGCCCGGTCACAAATGTCTCGGCGAACCGCCCGGTCTTTGGCGGGATAGAGCTGAAACCAGCCAAAGCGTCCGGCCAGTGGGCCAATCTCTTCTGGCAGTCGGGTGGCGACGGTGCTGAGCCCGTAGGGAATTCGCGCCTGGTTGGCAGCGTGTGCGAGAATGGCTTCGGAACCCGGCCAGATCAGGCCAGACATCCCAATCGGAGCGATGCCAAAGGGCAGTGCATAGTTTTGGCCCAGAAAGCGGGTCTCAAGATCGGGCGTAATGGGGCCGCGCAAAATCGCAGGGCGAAACAGCACTTTGTCCAGAGCGGTGCGGTTGCGGTGGGGAACCTGCTCGGATCCGGTGGCACTGTCGAGATATTCCCACGCGAAATGCGGCAGACGCTGTTTGGCACGGGCCTTCAGGTCGTTGATTGTCGGGTATGCTGCATCCAGATCCATCGCGCGCACTTCTACGCGCGCCGAGGCGGTCTGCAAGCGTTTAGCGCTAAACAATTCTCAGCGGGTTGAATTTTACACCGATGTTTACTATATGTTCTGTCGTTGGGTGAGGAATTGTGCCATGGGTGAGGTGTTTTTGACCGCATTACTGTGCGGATTCTTGGGACACGGCGTTCCTGAGGTCAGCCATAAGTTTACCAACCAGAGCTATACGCGCCGGATCCGCGTCGATTGCGAGACGCCGACCCACGTGATTGAGGTCGGCCTTGACGGCAAATCCAGCAGCCGCGACAGCTTGCATCAGGCGGTGTTTGCTGGCTTGCAATCGGGTAAGATCCCGATGGTTTTGATGATCGACACCGATGGGACTGAGGGCCGGTACGAACAAGAAATGCGCGAGGTAACGGATGCTTTGGGTGTGGCGTACGCCACCTGTGATGCGGCGTTCATCCACCGCTGGGCGGCAACGGCGCCGTTTCGGGCGCGTTTGGGTCAAACCGATTTGCCCAGCTTTGAAATCCGCGTGACCTATTGTGATCTGGGTCCCGTGGGCGCTCCGACCCTTCTGCCCAATCGGCTCAGTGTGAGGGGCCCGGCCGTTGAACCGACCCCGGTCGCTTGGACACACGGGTCCGGCTCAACCCGCCGTGTGCGCGAACAGAGATAGAACACTCTTTTCCTTTTGGCGCGGGCGCGCTAGGCTGCTCCTCATGAGTGACTTTGACGATTTCGACGCGTTTGAAGAGGCCGCAAAACCCAAGCTGTCCGCGCGCGCTGCCGCAAGCGGAGTGGCAGGCCATGTGGCACCCTATCTCGCAGAACTGAATCCCGAGCAACGCAAGGCCGTCGAGACTCTTGACGGTCCAGTCTTGATGTTGGCTGGGGCGGGGACGGGCAAGACCAAGGCCCTGACCGCACGGATCGCCCATTTAATGGCCACTGGGCGGGCGCGCTCGGATGAAATTCTGGCGGTGACTTTTACCAACAAGGCCGCGCGCGAAATGAAAAATCGGGTTGGTGATTTGCGCGGCGAAGCCGTTGAAGGCATGCGCTGGCTGGGCACCTTCCACGCAATTGGTGTTAAATTGTTGCGGCGCCATGCCGAACTGATCTCGGCGACCCGTGTCCATGGTGAGGCCGACGGTGCGCCAGGGCTGCATTTGAAGTCAAACTTTACCATTCTGGACACCGACGATCAGATCCGGCTGCTCAAGCAATTGGTCCGCGCGGCCGGTATTGATGACAAGCGCTGGCCTGCTCGTCAGCTGGCCTATGTGATCGATGGTTGGAAGAACCGCGCCTGGCGGCCCGATCAAGTGCCCGCCTCAGAGGCCGAAGCCTTTGGCGGCAAGGGGGTTGCGCTTTATGCACAGTATCAAGCGCGCCTGCTGACGTTGAACGCGTGCGATTTCGGCGACCTTCTGTTGCATGTGATCCGCATTTTTCAAAACCATCCCGATGTGCTGGCGCAATACCAACGCTGGTTTCGCTATATTCTTGTCGACGAGTATCAAGACACCAACATCGCGCAATATCTATGGCTGCGATTGCTGGCGCAAGGACATCAGAACATTTGTTGTGTTGGCGATGACGATCAATCGATCTATGGCTGGCGCGGTGCAGAAGTGGGCAATATCCTGCGCTTTGAGGCGGATTTTCCTGGGGCCCATGTGGTGCGGTTGGAACAGAACTATCGCTCGACACCGCATATTCTGGCGGCTGCTTCGCGGGTTATTGACGGCAATAAAGGCCGCTTGGGCAAAGAGCTTTGGACCGCCAAGCCTGAGGGCGAAAAGGTGCGCTTAATCGGCCATTGGGACGGCGATGAGGAAGCCCGGTGGATTGGGGAAGAGATCGAGGCGATGCAGCGCGGGACCCGCAATATGGCCCCCTATGATTTGGATAAAATGGCAATTCTGGTGCGCGCCTCGCACCAGATGCGGGCGTTCGAGGATCGGTTTTTGACCATTGGTCTGCCCTATCGGGTGATCGGAGGCCCGCGGTTCTATGAGCGGTTGGAAATTCGCGATGCGATGGCTTATTTTCGGGCGGCGGTCAGCCCGGATGATGATCTGGCCTTTGAACGGATCGTCAACACACCAAAGCGTGGGATCGGCGAGAAGGCGCAACAAAAGTTGCACGCCGCGGCACAATCTGTGGGCGGATCGATGATCGACGGGGCGCGCGCGCTGTTGGCGCAAAATGCCATCGGCGGCAAAGCCGGCACCGAGTTGCGCAAACTGGTCGATGGGTTTGCGCGCTGGTCAGCGCTGATCCGCAACGGCGAGAGCCATATAGAAGTGGCCCAGATGATCTTGGACGAGAGCGGCTATACCGGGTTTTGGCAAAACGAAAAAACCCCTGAAGCACCGGGTCGGCTGGAGAACTTGAAAGAATTGGTCAAAGCATTGGAGAATTTTGAGAATCTTCAAGGCTTTTTGGAACATGTCAGCCTGGTGATGGATAATGAAAGTGACACCGGCGGCGCGAAGGTGAGTATTATGACCTTACACGGTGCCAAGGGGTTGGAATTCCCCGTGGTGTTTTTGCCAGGCTGGGAAGATGGGTTGTTTCCTTCGCAACGCTCGATGGACGAGAGCGGCCAGAAGGGGCTGGAAGAAGAGCGTCGGCTCGCCTATGTCGGGATCACACGTGCCGAAGAGGTGTGTACCATCAGCTTTGTGGGCAACCGGCGTGTCTTTGGTCAATGGCAGTCGGCGCTGCCATCTCGATTTATCGACGAGCTTCCCGAGGAGCACGTCGACATCCTGACGCCGCCAGGGCTGTATGGTGGCGGATTTGGTGCCGCCGCCCCGTCACAGAGCAATCTGCAAGACAAAGCGTCACAGGCGGACGTATATAATTCGCCGGGATGGAAGCGGATGCAAGCCAATGCTGCGGCGCGTGGCATCTCGCAGCCCCGCGAGACCCGCAATATCGTGATCGATCTGGATGCCGTCAGCAGTTTCGCAAGCGGCGATAGAGTGTTTCATAAGAAATTTGGCTATGGTGCTGTCACCGCAATCGAGGGTGATAAGCTAGAGATCGCTTTTGAAAAAGCAGGGGTGAAAAAGCTGGTTGCCCAGTTTGTGGTGCCTGCTGCACAAGCCGATGATGTGCCCTTTTAACGCTTTGTCGTGCGGACAAGTCTTGTGCAGGTTGGGCACGGTTGGTCTGTCTTTTGTGTTCGGAATTAAAGAATGACGACCGCCGCGTACTCGCGGCCGCTTGCGATGCGCAAACGTGCGACAAGGTGTTTTTAACAAACTGGGGCGGGTTTTAATGGGTCAGGATTGGATAAATCGTGGCAAGCAACAGTGCTGCGCACCCATAATTGAACGCGCGTAAGCGCGCCGGGCTGTGCAACAAGTGTTTGAGCTGCGTGCCGATCAACACCCATGTGCTGACCGATGGCAGATTGACCATCCCGAAGATCGCAGCGGCTATGACGACGGCCAGAAATGTCTGGTCGTAAGTATAAACGGTAATCGTGGTCAGGGCCATCGCGACCGCCTTTGGGTTGACCCATTGAAACAGGGTCGCTTGCAGAAATGTCAGCGGTCGGGCTTTTGCGTCGGTCTCCTTGGGTGGCGCCGCATTCGCAATCTTCCAGGCCAGCCAGACCAAAAAGATTACCGCCAACCCTTTCATGACCGTGTAGATCA
>JBELMC010000154.1:0-4206 GCA_042096155.1 Dinoroseobacter sp. | reverse complement strand
AAAATCACCTTCAACCGGCAAACCCCAGCCATCGCGTCAATCGAAACAACAAGATCGATGGGCCCGCTGAATTGAAAGCAAAGCGAGCGCAATGCCCAAATCAAGTCTTCAACGGAAAATCACGCCGCCGCGCAGAGGTCTTTGCAAACGCATAGATAGCGGGCTTCGCACCTGTTTGAACAAAGGGATAGATCAACCAATGCGTGGAAGAGCATCGTTCGCGCGTCGATATTTATTCTCTTTATCAATCGCGAATACACGCGAAAGCGTGACGAACCTGCCGCTTATGCCCTTCACAACACCCGACACACTCATTGGAAGCGATCAGCAAACGGGAGGTCTTTGTGCAAATAAGAGCAATGCCTGAAATACCGGCGAACTATGAAATGTTGGACGGGACATCATTTCCTTGGCATCGAAATGCACCAAGCCTGGCTGCGCAATGACGTTTTATGTCTCCGTTGACGCGCTTTGATCTTGGTTCAGACTGGGGCGGGTGCGGCGTCTCTTGTGACGGTCTTGCCATATCGGGCCCACAGGTCTTGCGCCTCTGCCCAAGTCGGCGGTGTGTCTGCCTCGAAGCCCAGAACCTTACCCGTTGCAAATTTGTCAAATGACTTCATAGCATTGCGATGAGCCCCAGCGCGTAAAAACGCCAACATGGCACGACGTGAGGTCCAAACACTCAGCGTGTGATGGACCCCATTGATCGACCGGGCTTCTGCCGACAAGCATCCGTCAGACCGTTGTGCCTGAGACATGGACGCAATGGCATGGCGCCAGAAAAACGGGCCATGCCAGAACCGCTTGAGCCGCAGACCTGTGATAGAGACGTATATTTTCTCAGCCATCACGCCGCATCAGTCGTTTGACAGCCCCCTGTGATCCAAGAGGTCAGCATCGCACTGAACGCGTCACTCTTGTCTTGATAACAAAAATGACCGCAATTTTCGAAAATCGTCAGTGCGCTGTGGGGCAAACGCTTGTGCAACAACCTCGCGTTGGCGACCCCCAGAAACGTGTCTTGGTCGCCCCAAAACACATGCACGGGCAGAGCCAAGGAGTCCAGATGGGGATCTAGCTCTTTGATCCCGGCGCGGTAGCCTTTGAAAAACCGGGTGATTTTTGAAATACGGCCAGAATAGGATGCAACATAATCGGCGACCTCTTCCGCCTTAGGGCTGTAATGCAGATATCCCAATGTGTTTGCACCCGCAATAAAGGTGCGCGCGCCAGTCATATTGACCATGGTTCGCCAAAAACCCGACCCGACGATCTTTCTGATCAAGCTGCCGTCGGCCGATGGCATCACCCCAGGACCGTCCCCGATCAGCAGGCTTTTGGCGCGATGCGTCCGGTGCATCACATAGTGCAATGCCACTGGCATGGCGACATCTGGTGCCACGATATGAACATCAGATAAGTCCAACTCAGATACGAATTTTTCCACAAATGCACTTTGGGCTGCAAAGGACATGCGATCCTTTCCCCCTTCACTGCGCCCAAAACCCGGCAAGTCGAGGGCCACCAGGTTTGCCTTTGGGGACAGCGCCGCCCAGATGGCATCATAGCATAAAATACTTTGTGGCAGCGGGCTTAGAAACAAAACAGTGGGCCCATCGGTTGTACCGCCGCGCGCAAAACGGATATTCAGCCCATCCAGCTGCATCTGCTCTGGTGTCATGGAAAACTGCGCCGCGCGATAATCAATCTTGTTGGCCGCGCGAGAGCGCATACGCAGAATTTTGTAGTACTCGGGCGTGATTAACATCAAGCTCCAGGCGTTGAGCCGGCCCAGCAGACCGATGGGATCTTTTGCCATTGATTGTATTCCTTGTTTGTATCGGACAGCGCTTTTATGATTGGGTCGTGAGTAATGGTGCGCAAAATTTCAGTCAACACTTAAGTACCTGCGGGTCCGTAAATGAGCGATACACCGTCCAGAGGCAGGCCTTCAACACTTGACGCCGCGCAGGTCGTTGAAGCGGCGGTCCGACAATATTGGGCCGATGATCCGCTGAGTGTTTCTATCAACGATATTTGCAAAGCGACAAGCACCTCCAAGCCCGCCGTTTATCGTGCGTTTGGCAATGATGATGGGTTGAAATGCTGTGCGCTTACAGCCTATCAGGCCGTTGCAATAACACCGCTTTTGGAAATTTTTCAATCGGCCCAAAATTTCGAGGTCACCGCAGACTTCGCGATCGCGTTCATGTTGCAAGACCGTGACGCGGCAGGTCTGCCCCGCGGCTGTCTGTTCGTGATGATGCGCGCACAGCGCCACAGGTTTGGGCCAAAAACCAGAGCCAAGATTGATCAGCTGCGAGGGCTCTTTCTGGATGGCATTTCCGCTTGGATTGAGGCGGCAAAGCAAAAGGGTCAGCTTGCTGAGACTCTGCCAACCCGCATCGCCGTCCATCATATCGACGCCCAACATGCGGGCGCCATGCGCATGCAAAGAGAAGGCGTTCCATCCGAACAAATCGATGCTCTTCTGAGGTTCGGGTTTGCAGCTCTTCGCAGCGCAGCGTATGGACGGTGATGTGGATGTGATCGTGCCTCTTGATACGCGGCATGACGATGAACCGGCGTTTTGAGCGACCCAGCGCATCCTGTAACGTAACATAAGGCCCAAACTGGCCGCACTACCCGGCAGGGCGCTACGGTGCCCCGCCTTTAACTTTTTCGAAACTTTCCGAGCTAGGTTACGGTCACGAGTCACAATACGTTGGCGGCATACAAACACGCCCTGTTTTGGGCGCTGGGCACCTTTGGCTGTTTTGGTAGGGTTTCCACAGGCACACGGTAGTTGCGGGCCTGTACCGTCCGCTCCGGGTCCATCTGGCAGGCCTGGGCGGGTGTGCAACACCTTCCATTATTTCACCTTGGCCTACTGCTTGTTCGTGATATCTATCTACGTGGCTATCACACAGAAATCCATGAAGATTCTATGGGCTGCGTCAGGCGGGCGCTGCGCTTTTCCGGGATGCTGGGAACGGTTACGGGCCTCCTCCTCCGACGTTTTTACCGGGTATACTCACTCTAGCTGCTTGCTGCACAGCGCTTGCGTTCAATAGGATTGTAGTCTAACCCTGTCGCTGCATCTTTTTTCACTTAAACTTGGTCGCCATGTACATTTCGATCAAATCCCCTGTTGCCGATTTTCGAGATTTGCACCGAGGCAACGCTGGTAGGCTAGATCGACCAGCATGGGGCCAAACTGACCCACAGGCACAGTTTGCGCGTGGGTTCGGCAGCATCCACACCCGCACAAAGTCTGGCAATGGGTTTGTTGGAGAGAATTATTACGCTGATTGCGATAACCTCATTCGATAGCCCGGACAGTATTTCTTGGATCCAATCCCAGAATTGAAACGTTCAGTTTTGGCATATCCATTCTACCGACGTTTTTATTTCGATGGTCAGATGGCTGGAAGATTTGAACTTGGCTTCCGTCTGAATGAGGGATCGCTAGAGGACATCTCGGCCATGAAGGGGCCTGTAGAATACAGCGCTTCAGTTATTGCTAAGCAGATCTTGGAAGCAGACCTTCGCATTGAACTAACCGACGGTAGGAAACTGACCCGAAAGTTCTCCAACGCAATGGACGCGCTACGCGATGGTTGGATTTTCAGCAGCACCAAGACAAAGGCGCTCAAGACCTACGACATCGAATCTGTAGGTTCTAACTATGTGGGCGTAGGGCGTCCTTTTGTCTTTATTCGTGCGGGCCAAAAAACCAAACTGGGCAAAGAACGGCAGATGCGGACGCTCTTGGACCAGGATGGTCTAGAGTTCTTTATTACAAGATCCGGTTTGCATGGTCAGCACTTTGATACAGCGGTGACCCCTTCTAAAACTGTCCTAGACAATGAAACTGCCAAAGAGCGTCTAGCGCGGCTGTTCTATACCCAAATCAGGACGCTAGCTTTTGCCCATTCCTTCTATTTGCGCCAAGTTTCTTCCGGCAGAATTGCAGGATCAAAATCTTTAGAGCCGGCGGTGCAAGCCCTGCTGGAACGGTTGGCAACTTTATCGCCAGTGGAAGGTCAACAAGATGATGAGCTGACCTGCGATGAACTGAAAGAGATATTGAAGAGCTCCAATGTGGATGTCCGACGCTTGGCGCGCGAGATCGAAGCGCAGATCAATCTGGACTTGTCGCGTTTACATTCCGGTCTCTGAACTCATTTATGCGGCCTTTTG
>JBELMC010000153.1:0-4338 GCA_042096155.1 Dinoroseobacter sp. | reverse complement strand
GGTCATCCGTTGGCCTTGCACCACAACCTGGGCGCCAGTTTCGCTTTCGGGCTTAAGCAGAACCGGGTTCATGTGGACACTGAGCGGCGTCTTGCAGGCCCAGGCCTGAACGGCTTGCGCGCGGCCAATTTCGCCGCCATCGTCGGTTACAGCGGCATTGTTTGACATGTTCTGCGGCTTGAACGGGCGCACCGTTAACCCACGCTGTGTTGCCGCGCGGCACAATCCTGCCACCAACAGCGATTTACCGACATTCGAGCCTGTGCCCTGGATCATCAATGCGCGCGCCATGGCCTGCCCTTTCAACACAATCGGATGCGGCCGATTCAGCCGCGTCCATCTTGGTTCACCCGTCCACGCGTGCTTTGCAACAGACCGTTACTTGGCCCATGCCCAAGGGCGGGTGAAGTTGCCCAAGACGCCAGTGACTTGGGCCTCCGTCACATCACCGGTTTTGTGGATCTGAGCCACAAGACCCAGCTTCTTGTCTTCGAGCACATCGGCAATCGTTGCGCTGAGACCGGCCTCCGCCAGAGCCGCGTCATAGACCCGCGTGATCGCCCGTTTGCGCAAGTCAGGTTTGAACACCTTGCCCACGGCTGTCTTTGGCAACTCGTCCAAGATTTCCACATGTTTGGGGCGAGCGGCACGTTCCAACACATGGGTGTCACAGAATGTGCTCAGCTCCTCTGGGGTCACGCTTGATCCCTCGATCAACTCGACATAGGCGCACGGCAACTCGCCCGCGATCGCATCCGGCTGACCAATCGCTCCGACAAAAGCCACCGCCTCGTGGCCGGCCAGTGCCTCTTCGATTTCGGCGGGATCAATATTGTGACCGCCACGAATGATCAGATCCTTGGCGCGGCCGGTGATCCAAAGATAGCCCTCCGCATCAATTCGGCCCAAATCGCCTGTGCGCAGGTAGATGTCATGGTGGAACAGATCATGGTTCTTATCGGCCTCGGTGTAGGTCGAACCCTCGTAAACACCCGGGTTGTCGATGCAGATCTCGCCAACCTCATCGGTGTCGCATTCCACCGGTCCTTCGGGCGTCTGCTTGAGGATTTTGACAGTGGTATGCGGGAACTGAAAACCGACCGAGCCAATTTTCTTTTCGCCCAGAACCGGATTGCAGCTGACCAGACAAGTGGCTTCGGTCAGGCCATACCCTTCGACCAGCGAGATACCCGTCGCCTTTTCAAACCGCTTGAACAGCTCAACAGGCAAGGGGGATGACCCTGAGAAGGCGGTCTTTACAGTCGAAATATCTGCGTCAACCGGGCGCTGCATCTTGGCGGCAATCGCGGTTGGGACCGTGATGATGAATGTGATCTTGTAGCGTTCGACCAGCTTCCAGAAATTGTCGAACACGCCCTCACCACGATACCCTTGTGGCGTCGGAAACACCACGTGGCCACCACTGGCAATCATCGCCATCAAAATCACATGGCAGGCAAAGACATGGAACAATGGCAATGGGCACATGACATTGTCTTGTTCCGAAAACAACAATGTCTTACCGACCCAACCATTGTAAATCATACCAGAATATTTGTGCTGTGCGACTTTTGGCATGCCGGTTGTACCACCGGTATGAAAGAATGCACCAACGCGGTCCTGCTGCACATCTTCGAAGGCCAGTTGCGTCGGACGCTTGGCAACTTCCTTGCTGAAATCGAGCACTTGAGCGGTGTGCTTGACAGGATTTTTCGGCCGGATCAACGGCACGATCAGTCGTTTTGCGCCCGTCAGATAGCGCAACAGATCAACTTCGAGGACCGTTTCAACATTGGGCGCGAGCGCCACTGCAGCTGCCGCCTTTTGAGGCACATCCGTCTTTGGGAACGCTTTGAGCGTGACCACAACCTTGGCGTTGGTTTCCCGCAGGATCGCGCCAATTTGTTCTGCATCCAACAGTGGATTGATTGGATTGGCGATGCCCGCCACGGATGCCCCGATCAAGGTGACAACGGTTTCCATCGCATTTGGCAAGATATAGGCGACAACGTCTTTTTCACCGACGCCGAGATCACGAAACAAATTCGCCGCTTGGGTGACCTGACGATGATAATCCGACCATGTTAACGTCTCGGCCGGATCTTTGGGACCTGATTGCAACTGAAACGTTACAGCCTTTCGATCGCCGAACTGGGCTGCAGTTTGCGACAACATCTGGTAGATTGTGTTTGCGGGTTGTGATGCGGGCCACGGATTTGCCTCTTCGATCCGCGCTTTGTCTGCAAAGTTGGTCCATGCCGTCATGATCGTATTCCTCCCCTTGGGCTTTTTGCCCTTGTTCTCCGATGCCATCGTAGCGTCAGGAGGCCAGCCATCACAAGTCTCACACGAGACCGGCGATCGACAAATCGCAACGTCAAGGCGCCAAGACCCGCAGGAATGGCCCAAAATTCATTGGATCGGTATCGATCTATTATGTGCGAGGGGCGCTGCGCGCGATCCTCGGGGCGTCTTACAAACCCGTCGCTGCAATCCCCGCTTGGCTGGGGATGCGCGGAAGATTTCGCGCTCTGCAGATCGCAAAACATCAAAACCCGGATCAGAGACCTTATGTTGCCCCGACACCTGAGGTAAACTGAAGCCGCGCGAGGCGTGCATAAAGCCCATCTTGCGCAACAAGCTCGTCATGCGTGCCGCTCGCAACGATCTGACCTGCATCAAATACCAAAATCCGGTCAGCTTGTTTGACCGTCGCCAGGCGGTGGGCAACAATCAAGGTCGTGCGCCCGTGGCTCAGCTCCTCCACGGCAAGCTGCACGGCGCGCTCGGATTCCGCGTCAAGCGCGCTGGTGGCTTCGTCCAACAGCAAGATCGGCGTATCGCGCAAGATTGCCCGCGCGATCGCAATGCGTTGCTTTTGGCCCCCCGACAACATCACGCCGCGTTCGCCGACATAGGTGTCATAACCGTCTGGCAAAGCGCTGAGGAAATCATGCGCCGCAGCGGCCTGAGCGGCCGCCTCGACCTCGGCGTCAGAGGCATCAGGCCGTCCAAATCGGATGTTTTCGCGGGCACTCGCGGCAAAAATCACCGGGTCTTGGGGAACAAAAGCGATTCGTTCGCGGGCCTCGCTGCGCATGACATTGCGCAAATCCACCCCGTCCAGACGCACCGACCCCGAAACCGGATCAAAGAACCGCAACATCAATTGAAGGATCGTTGATTTGCCCGCGCCAGAGGGGCCAACCAAGGCCACCGTCTCGCCGGGTTTGACATCAAATGACACGTTTTGCAGCACCTGTGCCCCAGGTCTCGCCGGATAAACGAACGCAATATCCTGAAACAGGATGTGGCCTTCCGTTGTATCTGGCAAACGCAAAGGCACGTCCGGGTCAGTGACGCTGTCGGCTGTCAACAACAGCTCGACCAAACGTTCCGTCGCCCCTGCGGCGCGCTGAACCTCACCCCAAATTTCCGACATCGCGGCGACGGCCCCCGCGACCATCACCGCATAGATGACAAACTGCACCAATTGGCCCTGGCTCATGACTTCGGTCCGCACATCGCGCGCGCCAACCCACATGACCCCCACAATGCCGGTGAAGATCAGAAAAATAACGATCACTGTCATCGCAGCCCGCACACCAATCCGTTTTTTGGCGCTCAGATACGATTTCTCGGTCATGGTTTCAAACGTGCGACGGCTCTCGGCCTCGTGGGTGAAAGCTTGTACCGTTTGCACCGATAACAGAGCCTCAGACGCGTTGCCCGAACTGGCCGCGATCCAGTCCTGATTTTCACGCCCCAGCACCCGCAAGCGGCGCCCCAGCAAAATAATGGGCGCCAACACCAGCGGCACCAGCAACAAAACCAGCGCCGTCAATTTCGCCGATGTGGCCAGCATCAATGCCAGCCCACCGACCAAAATCAATGCATTGCGCAACGCGATTGAGACCGACGAGCCGATGACCGACAGCAACAAGGTCGTGTCCGTGGTGATCCTGCTCAGGACCTCTCCGGTCATGATTTTTTCGAAAAAGGCAGGGCTCATGCCAATCGTGCGGTCAAACACAGCTTTGCGAATATCGGCGACGACGCGTTCCCCCAGCAACGTGACCAGATAGTATCGCAGACCCGTGCCAATCGCCAAGAACGCCGCGATTACAATTGCGGCCCCAAAATATTGATCCAGAAGCGCCGTATTTTCCAGACCGAACCCATCGATCACCCGACGCACCGCCATCGGCAGCGTCAGCGATAAGATCGCCGTTGTCACCAGCGCGACTGTCGCACTTATGATCAGAACCCGATAGGGCCAGAGACACGGTCCCAAAGTCCGCAGCGCACCAATATTCTTGGACTTCGCGCGTTCTTCTT
>JBELMC010000152.1:0-4363 GCA_042096155.1 Dinoroseobacter sp. | reverse complement strand
GGTCAATTCGCGACAGCAAAGCAAATACACGAACAGACCCATGCTGGTCCAGACATTGATCCCAACAGGTTCCTGTTCAATCGGCTTTTCAAAGATGACCACCAGAACCGAAAGCGCGATGATCAGAATAAGCACCATCTGCGGAAAGTCTTCTGGCTGCATCCCCCGCAGCAGAATCGGAGGAACTCGGTCAAACTGCGTGCTGAGCCAATAAGCCAACAGGCAAAAAGCAATCGTTCCGACTGGAACAGCGTAGCGCGTCATCTGATCAATCCTGGGGAGTTTGCTGAATATGTTGGCCCGCCCCATGGTAAGGGCGGACCGAAGTGGCTTCTGGCTTACTTGATAAAGCCCAACTCCCGCAGGGCCGCATCCATGTCCCCCTGCATCGAGGTCAGCTGATTGCCCCAGACGTCAGAACCCGCGACAGAGGTCGAATCCAAGCCCACAGAGGTCAGGAAGCCCTGATAGACAGTGTGGCCCATGGCGTTCATCAGTGCCTCTTCGATTTTAGCTGCCACATCGTCTGGCGTGTCCGCATGAACGACAAAGCCGCGCACGGTCGAGAAGTTGGCGTCGATGCCAAGTTCTTGCGCCGTTGACACATCAGGCAGGCCGCTCATCCGCTCGGGGGCCAGGACCACGATCGGGCAAATATCGCCCGCTTCGATCTGGGACCCTGCCTCGGCAAGGTTCAGGACCGCCACATCCACTGCGCCGGCCACAAGTTGTGTGGCAAGCTCACCGCCGCCTTCAAACGGGATGATCTTGGGTGTTGCCAGCTCGCCCTTGCGTGCGAACATGAAGGCGGACACATCATCAATGCCGCCGAGATGCGTGGTACCGTAGGTGAGAGGCTCTTCTTTTTGTGCGTCGACAAAAGCTTGGGCGCTGTCAAAGACGCCGCAGCGGGTCATCAGAATCTGTGGGTCATCGGTGCCGCGCGCAATGGGGCGGACATCGTCAAGCGTCATTTCTGTCTTGCCCAAAGCCACCGTGGCCGAATGGCCGATGGTGAATGTCAGGATGCTGTGACCGTCGGGCTCTTGCGTGAGATAGTAGTCCATCGCAGACGCCCCACCGCCGCCACGCTTGTTCACAACGACCATGTCAGTGCCCAATTCACGGCGCGCCCGGATCATCATCATCCGTGTCGTTACATCTGTCCCGCAGCCGTTACCGGCATGGGTGATCACTTCAATTGTCTTGGCTGGAAACTCTTGCGCGACGACTTCGCCGCCGATGATCGCGGTGGCTGCCGCGATGGCGAGTAGATTTTTCATGGAATCCTCCCTTCAAAATAGCGCGATTCGCGCCGGTAGGATCTTCTACGCAAAATTTCAATATTTTGGAATACCAAAATATCTATTATCGACCACATCGAAGATTTCATTGCGTCCCAAAAGCTGCTTCTGCCCAGTTGACCAACCATCCCCCGAAAAACCGACTGCGCCGAAAGAGCGTCGTCGGACCGAGCTAAGTCAAGGTCAATGAATGACTGGATTGGAGACTTCCGCGGTACCGCAAAAACAATAATGCCACAGATCTGAACCAATGCTGCGCCAGCGAAAACAAAAAACCGCAAGGTCCGCTCCGTCCGCACCCCAGTCGTTCGTTCAGGCCGCAGCGAATGTCGGCTCCTCGATACTCAGACGTCAATCCGCCAATCGCGGTTGGCATGGCGATCGGGTCCTGTTCCCATCAAGACTTCGCACCAACGCGCACATTCCCTGTGCCTTGGAGACCGAAAAAAGCTAGACATAAGAAACCTGCTGCGCAGTGCGAAGCAAAGGTAGCCCAGATGGGAAACCTCTAGGGCTATGTCATGAAAAAGATACAAGATGTTGCTATCAATCCAACATTCTGGAATGAGGAATTGGCATGATAAATCGCAATTCAAACCGACCATCCGTCAAGCACCATCGGGCGCTCTTCATCTCAGACCTTCACTTGGGCGCCGCTGGCAGTAAGGCCCAAGATATCCTCGAATTCCTGAAGTGTTGTAGAGCGGAAACGGTCTATTTGGTGGGTGATATCTTTGACCTGTGGTGTGTCGGGAAGGTTCATTGGACCAACATTCACAACGATGTTGTCGCCGAACTCAACCGGTTTTCCGACGAAGGCGCACGGTTGATCTATCTCGTGGGCAACCACGATCGCTACTCAAAAGAAGCAGTGCAAAAGTACCTGCCGAAGGCAGAGTTCCGCGAAAGTGCCATTCACGAGGCCGCTGACAAGAAAACCTATCTGGTCCTGCACGGGGATCAGGCCGATCGAAGGCTCTTTCGCTGGCACTTTATGACAGTGCTGGGCAGTCGTCTGGACGCGTTTCTTCGAGGGATGGATCAGAGGATCGCCAAGAATAGGCATCGTGGCCAGAAAATGATCTTCGGGCGCCTAATAGACTGTTTCAACTATATTGCAGCCATGGGGGAGCGCTTTGAGAACCTACTTATTTTCGCTGCCGATAGTGCCGGCGCGGATGGGGTAATTTGCGGCCATTCTCACAGGCCGGGCGTTCGAACCCATGATGGTATGATCTATGCAAACTGCGGAGATTGGATAAACAGTCTTACGGCACTGATGGAAGATCATAAGGGCCAGATCCAGTTGTACAGGTGGTGCCCAGAGCACGCCGGGGCGCAAAAACCCTCCGTTGTAAAGCCGTTTCCAACCGCCGTCGGCATTGGGCAACGCCAAGGAACCTTAGATGTTGTGGACACCGCCTAAGCGAAAGCAGACCAGCCTATATGGCATACTGACAAAGTGTCTGTTGTTGGCGGTCTTTGTCCCGGCGATGCTCATTCATCGGATCGCATTCGCCATAGACAATGTCATTTTCCCGCAGGTCAAAGCCATTGAAATAAGCAAACCCCTTTTCATCGTCGGCCTGCCACGAAGCGGGACCACGACTATTCATCGCATGATGGCGAGCCATTCCGAACAGTTTACGACCATGCCTTTGTGGGAGCTCATTTTTGCCCCTGCACTCTGCCAGAAGTACTTAATTTGGGGCGCCTATAAGGTAGATGCATTCGTGGGCAGTCCCATCTCGAAACTTCTTGGCTGGATCCAAGATCGTCTTGCCGCCAGCTTCGATGATATCCACCCGACACGGCTTACTGACCCCGAAGAAGACTATTTGGGGTTGTGCGCATTTGACGGCTGTTTTCTGCGGTTTCTTGTGTTTCCCTACCACAAATCCACCTGGGCCCTCGGCGACTTTTCTTCGCTTCCCGCCCACGAAAAGCAAAGGCTGTTAGGTGCCTACCAGAACCTCGTGAAACGCCATTTGGCTTTTCGTGGTGCGGATTTAAGATTCTTGTCAAAGAACCCGTGTTTCACGACATGGGTTTCCGATTTGGCTGTCGCGTTCCCCGATGCAGCGTTTATCGGCACCTATCGCAACCTTGCGAAGGTCATTCCATCCCAGCTGAGCGCGATAGATGGAGGGCTCAAGCTTTTTGGTCACAGCGCCAAGGACCCTTGGATTGTCGGCCAGTTCTCGCGCCTCCTGTCCGAGTATGAAAAACGGCTCGCCACCTATCAAAGTGATGACGATAAATCGTTCATCGGAGTTGATTTCGAAGCATTGGTCAAAGCGCCTGAGAGTGTCATCGAAGACATCTATCGGTGTCTCCGGCTTCCTCACAGAAATGAACAAGATGCGGCTCAGTTGGCACAGCTTATTTCGGCCGCTCGCGCGTACAAGTCCAAGCACAAATATTCGCCAAAGGAGTTTGGTCTGCAGGATAACGACCCAGGACGGGAGCTTGGCCACTTTTCGTCAGCCGATGGAATAGAGCCGCTATGACCATTCAGACGTTACCCTCCAAGGCCGGTACAGACCTGAAATCCGCCAACGCCGCCAATGGATCGCAGAAGGCCGTCACTCTGCGAGAGACCATCTCTCGTGATAACGGCCTTTCAAACCTACGAATCGCGGTGGTTTCCGATGCGATTTCAGGTCGCAATGGGGTGGGAACTTTCTACCAAGACCTGCTGGCTCACATCGAACCGATGGTTGACAAAATTGCGTTGATTTCACCGTCAAAGGAGCCAGACCGGACCCTTGAAAAATTTGCACTCCCGATGCCGGGGGACAAGACGCAGCGGCTTGCATGGCCAATTGGCAACGCGATCAAGGCGCGTTTGGATCAGTTAATGCCAAACCTCATCGTTGTTCCTTCGATGGGGCCGTTTACGCTCTATGCCGTGTCATATGCCCGCAAACGTCAAATCCCATTAGTGGTGGTGAATCATACGGATTTTGATCATTTGCTTTCCCTTTACTGGCCAAAACCGATCGGAGCACCTCTTCGGATTGCGCTGGGTTCGCACAACCGATGGCTTTGCCGACAGG
>JBELMC010000151.1:0-4396 GCA_042096155.1 Dinoroseobacter sp. | reverse complement strand
ATGACCAGGCGTTGCGGCACGGGCCGTGGGGGGCTCGTCGGGAACCGGAGCGTGCAGATCGAGGCCGCAGGCGATCACGAAATTCTGCCGGACCTTCAAGGTCCGCTCCCGTTTCGGATCGCTCACCCCGTGCCACTGGCCGATCCGCAGACACCTCAAAAGGAGCAGTGGATTGCAGCCCCGAGGCCCCCGCCAGACCCCGCCAAACTGTGCCATACTGCGCTTGAGAATCAGCGAAAACGCCTGCCAATCCATCAGCGCATCGATCTGTGCCAGCTCATCGTCAGCCCCGATCCGATCCGCCGCATCGCGCAAAAACAGGTCCATGACCCCGTCTTTGAGATCCCGCTGAAACCCTGCAAGCCACAGACAGTTCGGGAAATTCCGTCGCTATGCAGAGGTCTTTTGATAACCAAAAAGGGCTGCGAAAATATATTTTTAAGGTCGCGTGAGGAGCAAGACAAACTGTTTGGACAAGGCTGACACCGACTCTTTTTTCAAAACGTTGGGGACGGCGCTCATCGGGCGGCACACCTGGCACACAAGACGATAGGCGGGAACCGCAGTTTTCCCAAAACTGAACGGCTCTACCACCCTCGAAGAAAACACAAAGCATCAGATTACAAGAGACCATTCCAATTCGAAAGAACGGCCGCATAAAAGAGCACCAGAATCAGAACGCAAACGTGACAAGTCCTGATGCCTCTGGCCCAAGTCAAGTCTGGTCTGGCTTAGACTTCGTGGATCTGGGCTCCCAGACGGCCCATCAAATTTTGGAAAATCGGAAATGAGGTCGCAATCGGCCCGCCATCGTCGATTGATATCGGTTTATCGCTGGCTAAGCCGCAAATCAGAAACGACATCGCGATGCGGTGATCCAGATGGGTGGCACAGCGCGTGCCGCCCGGCACGGCACCGGTTCCATTTATGGCGAACCAATCCTCGCCCTGCTCGACATTGACCCCTGCGGCGCGCAAACCGAGCGCCATCGCCTCGATCCTGTCGCTTTCTTTGACCCGTAACTCTTTGACCCCCGCCATCAGTGTGCGGCCTTTGGCATAAGACGCCACCACGGACAGGATCGGATATTCGTCAATCATGCTGGCCGCCCGGGCGGGGGGGACTTCGATGCCGATCATGTTTGAAGAATGGCGCGCCCGCAGATCCGCAACTGGCTCGCCGCCCTCGATCCGCTCATTCTCATAGCTCAGATCCGCGCCCATCTCGCGCAACGTCGAAAACAGACCAGCGCGCGTGGGGTTCAAACCGATCCCAGGTACCAGCACATCCGACCCCGGCGTAATCAAGGCCGCACAAACCGGAAAGGCAGCACTGGACGGATCCCGCGGCACTGCAATCTGCTGTGGTGTCAGCTCCGGCTGACCGGTCAGCGTGATCACACGCCCGTCCTCTGTGTCTTCTACGGTGATCTGTGCGCCAAACCCCGCCAGCATCCGCTCTGTGTGATCACGGGTGGCTTCTTTCTCGATCACCACCGTCTGGCCTTTGACATTGAGCCCAGCCAGCAGGACGGCGGATTTCACCTGTGCACTGGCGACCGGTGTGGTGTAGCGCACCGGCACAGGGTTTTGGGATCCCACCAATGTCATCGGGAGCTGACCGTCCGCGCGCCCGAACGCGCGCGTGCCAAACAGCGCCAACGGATCTGTCACCCGCCCCATCGGACGCGCGCGCAATGATGCATCGCCGGTGAACGTCACCGAGATCGGGCAGCTCGCCGCCGCCCCCATCAACAATCTTACGCCGGTGCCGGAATTGCCGCAATCAATCACATCCTCAGGTTCGGCAAAGCCCCCCACACCCACCCCATGAACTGACCAAGTGCCGTCTTCTTGGCGCGTCACTTGGGCGCCAAACGCGCGCATTGCCTTGGCCGTGTCGAGCACATCGTCCCCTTCCAACAGACCCGTCACCCGGGTCTCGCCCACAGCCATCGCGCCCAGGATCAACGCGCGATGACTGATCGACTTGTCGCCGGGCACCTCGGCCACGCCATTCAAAGGCTGCCCGGCCACGGCCTGCAAAGGGGTTGGCTGTCGATGCGATGACATCTCGCTCTCCTGAGAAAAAACTGCTCACGTGCCATACCGCAAAGGTCAAGCAAAACACCAGACCTGCGATGCATTGTTGCCAGAAAACATTGCAGAAAATCTCTGCCTGAGGCGACATCAGCTTATCGTTTGCGAAATGTCATGTAATGCGGTGCCCGATGCGCCTGGATCGCTTTGGCCTCATACCGGGTCTGGGTCCAGTCAGCCCAAGGGTTGCGCCAATCCTTCGCGCTTTCGGCCAACCACTCAAACCCGGCGCGTGGGACCTCTTGCAGGGTTTGGCGCACATAATCTTTGATGTCTGTCGCGACGCGAAGTTCGGCTCCTTGCGCCATCACATTGCATAACGGCTCCAGATGCTCTGACGTGACAAAGCGGCGCCGGTGATGACGTTTTTTCGGCCACGGATCCGGATATAACAAAAACGCTTTTTGCACCGCGCCTTGTGGCAGCACGTCAAACAAATCGCGGGCATCGCCGGGATGAACAAAAACATTGTCGACCCCTGCCTCGCGGATCTGACGCAACAGCATGGCAACACCGTTGATGAACGGCTCACAGCCGATGAGGCTGATCTGCGGATTCCGCCGGGCCTGATGGATCAAATGCTCGCCACCGCCAAAACCGATCTCCAGCCAAAGTGGCTTTCCACCAAATCGGATCATATCCAGCACCGCACGGTCTGGATTTACCTGCCAGTCGACAGGACCGGGCGACAGCCTGCCCAGCGCGTCGAGATCTTGGCGCTGCACAGGCCGGAGGGTTTTGCCAAGGCGTCGGCCGTAAAAATTGCGCCATGGCGCACCAGAAGGATGTTGGCGGCTTTGTGTCATGAGGGCGCGGGTGCCAAAAACCAGACAACGGGTCAAGCGGTTAACAGATCAAAACCACTGACCCGGCTCCATCAGGCCCAAATCCATCAACTGCCGCGAGGACCACTCGAACTTTCGAGCGTTTGACCAATGGAATGTTGTAATTTTATCGCGTGAACCGGGATTGGCCCGCAACGCCTTGGCAACTCGGAACGAACAAATCGCTGCAGTGAGATTGTGATGCCATGGGCACGAAATGGTGTTCAGTTCTGCGTCATTGAGCGTGTGATCCGCGCTCAGAACCAGCCCGGGGCGAGTCATGAACAGTCCAATCCGGTCGATCCGACGCTTGTCTGCGGACACATGTTCTTCAAAACGCCAGCGCAAACCGCCTTTGACATCCCACTGGCGCTCAAGCCAGACACCGCCTTCACCGACGCGGGGCGCCGCGTAATAGCCAGACCGGTCAAGACAACAATCGTCAAGATCGACCCCATTCGGCGCAATCGCAAGATCGCGGGCATAGAGATCCACCGCATAGGTCAGCATCGCCTGGCGTTTTTCCTCGGCATGAAAGGTCAGCATTTCCGACACTGACCGGGTTTCGCAAAACGGGAAATGTAAAAACTCGGCGTTATAGCAATAATGAAGCCAGATCTTGGGAAGCCCTGCGATCGCACCGTTGATGATCTCGAAAACCTGCGCAGGCTGCAGCCGTGGCGTCTTGATCGCGATCACAGCAGGATGGGCCTGCAAGGGTTCGATGTCAGGGCTGAACACGGCGACGGCTGCAAACCCCGCTTTCAGACAATGCGATACCGTCTCTGTCAGAGCAACGCCGTCTTCGTCAAAGACGAGCGCTAGAGGGCCCGCGCGCAACATGTCCGCCGGATGGTCTAGCAGGGTTCGGATCAAAGCGTTGGTCATTGGGCCTCGGGCGGGTCATTTTTGCAAAGCTCGGATGTTTGTGCGCGCTTTGCAAGACGCGATTCTCGGCCTGTCCGCACGCGGGAGCTTGGGCCGTCGGTTTGCAGCCTCTCGCGGCTTGCGCTATCTGACAAAGCATGCCGCAGCGCGGCTGCCGTTTCTTGACCCTAGGACATCACCATGACTGTTCCCAAAAAGTTATTTATCAAAACCTACGGCTGCCAGATGAATGTCTATGACAGCGAGCGGATGGCCGAGGCCCTGGCGCCTGAGGGATATGTCCAAAGCGACACCCCTGAAGGCGCAGACATGATTTTGCTAAACACCTGTCATATTCGCGAAAAGGCGGCGGAAAAGGTTTATTCCGAGCTGGGGCGCATGAAGTTGCACAAACAGGACAATCCCAACCTGAAGATCGGGGTCGCGGGATGTGTCGCGCAAGCAGAAGGCGCCGAGATTATGCGTCGTCAGCCCGCAGTCGATCTGGTTGTGGGTCCGCAAAGCTATCACCGTCTGCCCGAGCTGTTGGTCAAAAACAAGCGCGCTGCAAACGAGACCGCGTTACCTATCGAAGACAAATTTGAC
>JBELMC010000150.1:0-4679 GCA_042096155.1 Dinoroseobacter sp. | reverse complement strand
CAGCCCGTAGGTTCGTAAAACAACGAAGTTTGCGGTTTGATAGCTTTGTAAGAGCTGCCCGCCCGGCTGTTTGTGCAGCGCTATATTTGACGTGTCCACATATTTTCTCGACCGCGCCCAAAGAGTGATCCCTGCAAGCAACATGACAAGGCCCAAAACCCAGCAGGCCAGGGGCTGGTTTGGGAGGACCGTACCACCGACGATGTGGTTGTTTGTCCACAAAGCGCCAGCCGACCCCAACCCCAGACCGACCAGTGTTGGACCAATCAGTTTTTGTACCCAAATAAATTTTTTATCAGTGACTTGCAGAGTCTTTTTCATTTCTGGCCTTAAGCCACACTGGGATCAGAGGCAGCCACTGGGGCCGTCACTGCTTCGCCGCTGCGCAGGCAGGTCCAACCCAGGACGACGCAAAATAAACCAATTAGACCGGTGATGCCAGCAAACTCGGTTGAAATTGCGGGATGCTGGTAGATGAAGATCGCCAAACCCACAGTGCCAATGCCAAGCCCAACTGCGAATCCGCCAGCCAATCGCTGCAAACGCTGCGGGGTGTTCAATTCGACTGCTTCCATGTCATTACTTCCTTTAGAATGATTATGGCAGAATTAGGCCGTCCAAATGTGGCTTGTATATGGCGAAGAATGGGCAACCTCAGGGAGAAGTGCCGGTCAGGCCTGCCCTAATTTTTCAAGCCGCGCCCGACGCAACCGTGAAAAATCGCTGCCTGCATGATAGCTCGACCGCGTCAATGGTGTCGCTGAAACCATTAAAAAACCCTTTCCAAAAGCTGCTTTCTCAAAACTTTCAAACTCTTTTGGCGTCACAAATCGGTCCACAGCGTGGTGTTTGGGGGTTGGCTGCAGATATTGACCAATTGTCAGAAAATCAACATCCGCGACGCGCAGGTCGTCCATCACCTGCATCACTGATTGACGAGTCTCGCCAAGACCAACCATGATTCCAGACTTGGTAAAGACGGTGGGATCAAGTTCTTTGACCCGTTGCAGCAAGCGCAAAGAATGAAAATACCGTGCGCCCGGCCGCACCTCGGGATACAGCGCCGGGACCGTTTCCAGATTGTGGTTAAAAACATCTGGCTTGGCCGCCACCACCCGTTCTATCGCCGTTGGATCACAACGCAGAAAATCAGGTGTTAAGATTTCGATCGTGGTGGTTGGCGATTGTCTCCGGATTGCGCGAATCGTCTGCGCGAAATGTTCGGCGCCGCCGTCTTCAATATCGTCGCGGTCAACAGATGTAATAACGACGTGACTGAGCGCTAATTTTTTGACGGCATCCGCAACGCGTCCCGGTTCGAACACATCCAACGCATCTGGGGGTTTGCCGGTGGCAATGTTGCAAAAGGTACAGGCCCGTGTACAGACCTCACCCATGATCATCATGGTTGCGTGGCCCTGAGACCAGCATTCGCCCATATTTGGACAGCTCGCCTCTTCGCATACTGTCACAAGTTTATTGTCACGGATGATTTTTTGGGTGTCTTTAAATCCTTGAGAGGTGGCGGCCTGAACGCGAATCCACTTTGGCTTGGGCGGTTGAGCGGTATCTGGCCGCTTTTGCTTTTCCGGATGCCGTTGCGCAGGAATGGTGAGATCTCGCATGGTTGCTCCGTGGGGGTCCGACTGCTTTTGCCCAGATATAAAGCGGTATGGGCTAAAATAGTAGCGTATTTCGACGACAGAGGGCGCAATCCTGCTATGCACCGCGCAACACAAGACGCAGGCCGCCTGTCTCGGCCGTCCGCGTCCTGTGCTTGCGTGCATGATCCCCACCGAGGATCAAGATGCTCCTAGCCAATCATTGGTGATTTGCCGCCATTTTGGGTCTCGTAATGGAGCGCAAGACGCTGTAGCGCGATTCGCAACACAATCTTGCCGGAGCGTGCCGACCAGCCCATACGTTTTTCCGCCGTCTCCAAACCTTCGAGATGGCAACAACACCGCAAAACGATGTCGGACAGCCCAGGTCCAAGCGCCTTGAGCGCCTCATGAACCCGCGAACGCGCTCCTGAAGGCCCGTCGAGCGCATCTTTTCCCGGAACAAACCCCATATCGGCACCGGCTGTTAAAAACTTATCCCAATTCTGGCCGGTCCGCGGTCCCATTTGGGCCAGCTCAAAATCTTCGCGCAACCGTTCGGCTGCAACAATCAAGTCTTCGGTCAAAAAAGGTATGCCATCCTTGTCCTTGCGCCGCGCCAACAACAAAAGTGGGCTTTCGGCCAAGTTCACCCGGACGTTTGCAACGCGACCAGGATGAATAGGATCCGATACCTCTTTGTTTTCCCATACAATATGCTGTTCTGCAAAACCGCTCGATACGCGCTCAGCGCCTGATTTCGCCGCCGCTTCCTGCGCCAGAAGACGCTTTAAAGCACAACGTCCGGTATGAGTGATTTCATATTGATGAACGCGGCCCTTTTTGGTGCAACTGATCCAGTCCTGCAGCGCAAATGCCTGCGCCACCTGGCGTGACACCATGCCCGTTCGAACTGGGACGTCATCTTTGCATCTTAATACCACCGCCATTTCCATTTCTGCAGATACAACGAGAATAGCGTCGGTTTCCGACATCCGGCGAAGAATCCGCCGCGCTTCCGCGTTGATTGTGATTTGATCCGGAAGCTTTAAGTTTCGTTCGTGCCGGGACATAGATGCCGTTTCCTTTTTGGAACCAATCTGCGGGTCGTATGTTGAAAATGCCTGTAATGCGCCGTCCATCAGCGGATCGTCGCGTTCATTTTCGATTTTGCGGATTTGCCTCAGTATGGTCGACGGTGCGCAATTTTGCTGTTTGGCGAGCTTTCGAAACGATTGTCCTTTGACAGTGTGCAACAAGTATCGCTGCGCCGCCACCGGCACCCAACTTGGAAAGACGCTCGTCTGTCCTTGATCCAAACTGAACTGTTTCAAAAAAATATCCACCAGTCGTAATTTCAACCCAAAGTTGTTATCCACATAGAATGGTTAACAACCCCTTAATTGATGTTCAATTGTTTCCATATGTTAAACAATACTTTCAACTGCGTTCTTCATATTGACGAACTGCGCAACACCCGCTGGGGTTGTGTCAAATTCCACATATCAACACGAAATCAACACGTCAGGAAACACGATATGAGTTTGATAGAAGACGCAAAATTTCTTCGTCGTCCGAAGGTCCTGGTCCGAGCCGCGCGTTTTGCGATGCTGGAATTCCGGCGCGAAAAATCTCTGAGGCGCGTTCTGCGGCGCGAGAAAATCCCCGGACCTATGGCCGCACTTGCACTTTTGATGCATCGCGAGCGCGAATTGGAAACAATGCGGACGCAAGGCGACGCGGCCTATTCTGTCAGCAAGCATATTGACGTCTTGGCCGCGCTTATGGGCGAGCTCAGCGTCATGGGGCCCGCTTTGAAAAAAAGTTGTCCAGAGCGCGTCACAACACATACGGACAGCGCTGCGGGACGGTTGGTCTCTATGTGAATGCGTCCGGACTGGCGGCTTTTTTTGCCGCCACATAGTCGCGCAACGCCTTGTCTATCGACGGATCGAGAAGAGGTTGCTTGTAATCGGCCAATAACTTCGCAACCCGCTCTGCGGCCAGGGCCTGCGTGTCTCGGGCACCCTCGTCTTCCCATGTTTCGAACGGCTTATAGTCCAGCAAATCCGAGCGCCAGAACGCCTCTTTAAAATTTAATTGGGTGTGAGCACAGCCCAAATAATGGCCGCTCGGCCCCACTTCTTCGATCGCATCCATGGCCTGAGCGTTTGCATCATTCTCGATGCCTTTGGCAAATTTGTGCAATGCGCCAAGCTGGTCGGCATCCATGACAAATTTCTCAAAACTGGCCACAAGACCGCCTTCGAGCCATCCGCATGCATGCAACATAAAGTTAACACCACCAAGCAAGGCTGCGTTCAGTGAGTTGGCCGATTCGTAGCCAGCCTGGGCATCGGGCAGCTTTGAGCCACAAAACCCGCCACCGGATCGGTATGGCAAGTTCAGTCTGCGCGCCAACTGGCCCGCACCATAGGTGATTTGCGCAGCTTCCGGCGTGCCAAATGTCGGCGCACCCGAATTCATATCGATAGATGTCACGAAAGTGCCGAAAATCACGGGCGATCCGGGTCGGACCAGCTGCGAATAGGCCACCCCGGCGAGCACTTCGGCCAAAACCTGGGTCAACGTCCCGACGATTGACACCGGCGCCATCGCGCCTCCAACGATGAAAGGTGACAAAATAGACGCCTGATTATTTTTTGCGAACACCTCCAACGCGCCCATCATGGTATTGTCGAAGGTTAGCGGTGAATTCACATTGATTAAGGACGTCATAACCGTGTTGTGCTGAACAAAGTCTTTTCCGAACAAAATCTCGCACATCTCGACGCTGTCTTGTGCGCGGCTTGGTTCCGTCACGGACCCCATGAACGGTTTGTCCGACAATGTCATATGCGCCAGCAACATGTCCAAATGACGCTTGTTGACCGCGACATCCGTCGGCTCACAAACCGTACCGCCGCTGTGATGCAACCATTTTGGTAATCCACCATGCACCAGAGAAAATGTAGTTAAAACCAGTACTGATTAGTGCGCCGAGTGACGGTTGGTCTACCGGTAGACCTAAACCTAGGAAAGAAAGTGCCGCTTCTGACATGATGGCATTTGCCACCT
>JBELMC010000149.1:0-4716 GCA_042096155.1 Dinoroseobacter sp. | reverse complement strand
CTGCCCCGTCGTCATACATGCCGATAAGAAGGTGTCAGATACGGATTATGACAGCCTGACGAAATCGCTATCCGATCTTGATATTGTGATGTTCGCTTCTCGGTTTAATTGCCAATGGGGGACATGGTCGCTGGTTGCCGCAACCCAAGGAGCCTGCGCGCTCATGCTGAAGGAGTTCCCGCATCTGAATCATATCGCATTGGCCAGTGGCTCGTGTCTGCCGCTGCGACCTGTGATTGAGATGCAGGAATATCTGTCCGATCACTCGCGTGTTGATTTTATAGAATCAGTCACCGTCGAAGATGTTCCATGGACGATCGGCGGTCTAAATACAGAGCGGTTCACCCTGCGTTTCCCATTTTCTTGGAAATCGCAGCGAAGGGCCTTTGACGCCTATGTCCGCATGCAGAAAAATTTTGGTGTCAGACGCACAATACCATCGGGTCTAGAGCCGCAATTGGGATCGCAATGGTGGTGTCTGACTTCGGATACGCTTCGACGGATTCTGAACCATCCGGAAAGACGAAGGTTTGACCGCTACTTCCGGCTTGTCTGGATACCGGACGAAAGCTATTTTCAGTCTCTTGCACGGATGGTGTCGCCGCAGATCGAAAGCCGTAGTTTAACCCTGTCAAAGTTCGACCTTCAGGGCAAACCTCATGTATTCTATGATGATCACCTGCAACTGCTGCGCCGCTCAGATTGCTTCATGGCGCGTAAAATTTGGCCACGCGCAGATCGGCTTTATGATGCATTTCTAGCTCCGGCTGCGCGGGCCCAGCGCAAGACTGAACCGACACCGCAAAAGATTGATCGAGTATTCAAACAGGCGTCTGAGCGATCAATATATGGGCGGGCCGGCCTCTTTATGCAAAGTCGCTTTCCCTATCACAGCTGGAACATCGCGAAAACCGTGGCCCCCTATTCGGTTTTTCAGGGGTTCAACGAGCTGTTTGAGGATTTTGAGCATTGGCTCGGGCAGCGAACGGGTATGCGGGTTCATGGAAATCTATTTGACTGGAATAAAGTGACGTTCGCGGAAGGCGCTAAGATTATCAACGGCGGTTTATCGGCGAATGTGGGCCTTCGAGATCACAACCCAACGGCGTTTTTGACCAGCCTTATTTGGAACACACGTGGAGAGCGCCAGTGTTTTCACTACTCACCCAGTGATCGGCAGGATATCAATTCGATCATCGTCTGGGACGATAACGCCTATATCTCGGTAATATCGGGTGCATGGGCAATCCGATTGTTCCAGTCCAAAGGAATGGATTTTAACGCCAAACGGCGCGAAGCTGCGACGTTACAAAGGATTGAAGACCATTTCTTAAGCGAGCTGCGTAAGGCAGGTTTGCCCCGGCGCATACGCATTTGGACGCTGGCCGATTTCATCGATGATCCGATGCAGCATCTTCAAACACTGCTGAACGAGATCGAGCCAAACACGCCGCGCCGATTGACAGAAGCGCCGCGCATGGTGGACCTGACTGGTTTTGGCCTGTTTCTTCAGCAACTCAAAAATGCTGGGATGAAGCCGTATTTGACAGGTGACTTTCCCGTCGATGGCAATCACGCTGTGATCGAGGATACACCTCAGAAGCCTTATTTGGTGAAAGCCCCTTATGAGCGATAAATTCGATTATTTCGTAATCTTTGCCGGGATGCGAACAGGGTCTAATTATCTGGAACGTAACATAAATTCAGTTCCAGACTTGCGCAGTTTTGGCGAATTGTTCAATCCGTACTTCATCGGTGTGGAAAAAAACACCGAAGAATATCTTGGTATTACCTTGCAGGCTCGTGAAAAAGACCCGTTTGCATTGATCGAGCGAGTGCGCGGCGAGGCAAATGGTTTGGCGGGGTTTCGGCTGTTTTGGGATCATGACCCACGGGTGCGCGACGCAGCTTTGGCAGACCCGCGCTGTGCCAAAATTGTTCTAACCCGCAATCCTGTGGAAACCTATGTGTCATGGAAGTCGGCTATGGCGACGGATCAGTGGGTCCTGACGGATGCAAAGCTCTTGCGCGACGCAAAGGCGATCACCTTCAAAAAAGAGGAGTTCGTGGAACATCTTGCGGGTTATCAAGACTTTCTGAGGATTGTTCGGGTCGGGCTGCAAAGCTCGGGTCAAACCGCATTCGAGCTCGATTATAACGATTTGCAAAACCTGGACGCGTTGGCAGGGTTGGTGCGTTGGTTAGGGTCAGAGCATCAGCTCACTCGGTTTGATCATTCGCTCAAGAAGCAAAATCCATCAGATCTGCGCGGCAGAGTCGTCAATTCCGAGGAAATGGAACGCAGCCTTATCGCACTCGATCCATTTGGCATGGATTATTCCCCCACGCGTGAGCCGATACGTGGCGCAGCTGTGCAAAATTATATCGCCTGTGATACAGGGCCTTTGGTGTATCAGCCCATCCAATCGACGCCAGTGGCCGCTGTTGGCAAGTGGCTTGCGGGACTTGGTGGACCATTGCGCCGCGAAATGAGGCAAAAGGATCTGCGGCGCTGGATGAGGAACGCAAATGGTGGGCACAGCTTTACCGTCGTACGTCACCCTCTGGCACGCGCCTACACCACGTTCACGCAAAAAATCTTGCCGAGCAATCTGAATGCCTATGCCGACATACGTTGTGCATTGATCAGCAGCTACAATATCTCGTTGCCGCGTGAATATGGCAGTGAAGGGCTTTCAAACGAAGCCGCTCATGATCTCTTCTTGGCGTATTTGAAGTGGCTCAAAATGAATTTGACAGGTCAGACCAGCCTTCGGACAGACCCAGCCTGGAGCAGCCAGCTGTCGCTGATTCAGGGCTTCTGCACGATTGCACCGCCGCAACGCATTTTCCGTGAAGCGCATCTTCCGTTTGAGCTTTCTAAGATGGCACAAAGTCTTGGTGTGGCCGCGCCCGAGTACGTTCCAGAGCCCCTGCCGGGCACACCAGCCTTGGCGAACATATACACGGCGTCATTAGAGACCGCTTCTCGAGCTGCCTATGCTCGGGATTATCAGGCGTTTGGATTTGGAAATTGGCGTTAAGCTGCTTGGGTTCGCTGATGCTCTGTCAAAATAGCAAAGAGTGTATTGACGTCTGCATTTGCCCGTAGCTTGGAACAAACGGAGGCTTCGCGCAGCGTTCGAGAGACAAGCGCCAGCGCTTTGAGATGCGCAACACCGCTGTCGACAGGCGCAAACAGGCACATAACCAAGTCAATCGGCTGGCGATCGACGGCCGCGAAATCCATGGGTTTGTCTAGGCGCAAAAACGCCGCAACGACACGATCTAGTCCTTCGATCCGCGCATGCGGCAGAGCAACGCCATGGCCAACGCCGGTTGGGCCCAATGTTTCGCGCTCCAAGAGCGCCTCGACAGCGTCTGGGCTGTTGATGCCATATACGTTCGATGCAATATCGCCGAGTTCTTGCATCAAACGCTTCTTGCTCGTGATATGATCTACGACACGCACCGCGCGGGGGCTCAGCAATTCAGATAAATCCAATAGTCGGGCCTCCGATATGCGGCCCATTTTGGGCTGCGACGTTAATCTTCCAGTTTGGGATCGATCCAGCCGATATTACCATCGTCACGACGGTACACCACATTTATGCCCCCGTGGCTTTCGTTCCGAAACACAATCACCGGAGAGCCAGCCAATTCCAGCTGCATCACCGCTTCTCCAACAGACACCGACGGCACGTCCGTCTCCATCTCGGCGATCGTGATCGGCTGCAGCGTATCAGGCTCTTCCGACTCAGCTCCCATCGATGAGGCGAGGATATATGATGCCGCACCGGAAAGCGCAACGGGCTCGGGCCGATCGCGATGATGATTTTTCAACCTACGCTTGTATCTTCGAAGCTGCTTTTCCATTTTTTCGGCACAAGAGTCGAAAGCTGCATAGATCTCGTGGGCCGATGCCTTGGCTTGGGCAGTCAATCCTGTCGAAAGATGCACTGTTGCTTCGCAAACATGTTCATGGGCGCTCTTGGAAAACACGACATGGGCGTCGGTCGGTCGCTCAGCGTATTTTTCGACCACTATATTTAATTCCTGCTCCACGTGGATTTGCAGGGCTTCGCCAATATCGATTTGTTTTCCAGTGATTTGATAGCGCATTGTGCCTCCATAGACGCATGCAGGCACCAAGATGCCCGCGAGAATGACGCTATCGCATGGCAACACTTAAGCTCTGTTTAACTTTGATCTCAGTCGCGCGCCTTGCGGCGCTTTCGCAGATAAGAGGGCGCAATGTTCAAGCGTTCTATGTATTTGGCGACGGTTCTGCCCGCTATGTCAACGCCTTCGGCATGGGGCAGAACTGTTATTGTTTGATCTGACAACGTGTCGCAGGATGTGTCGGCAGCAATCCGCTTGCGATTCCGGTCTTGAAGGGCGAACGCGCTTGGCTCTTTTTCGCCTAATTCTGATGAGAAAAACGCAGATAAAGGCATTATAACGCCGACATGGCTTAGATAATTTCTGTCGATCATGCGTCCGACAGTAGACGGGTGTCGCCCCAAAGTTTCTGCCAACGATATACGCAACAATGGTCACGTAGCGGATGGACCGTCCAAAAAAAACGAATTCGCGCGGTCGCAATCGCCGTGTCCTCCCGGATCAGAGCAGAATCGCGAAAGGCCAGCGATGACAAAATCTCCCAGCTGTTCAGTCCTGGCCTCTGGTGGATCGGATTTAGGATGATCGCTCTGG
>JBELMC010000148.1:0-4910 GCA_042096155.1 Dinoroseobacter sp. | reverse complement strand
AATCCTCCTCAATCAAATCGCCAAATCTGTCCCAAAGGCGCTGACGTTAGACAGTCTTCTGATCAGGTGTGGCCTCTCCAATCTGAACCCCCAGAAAACTGAAGCCCCGGAAAACGCAGCCCGCTGAACCAGTCCCAAATGAAAAATTCCATCCGCTCGTCGCTCAGGTTGTGCATCGATGCCCGAATAAGCACCTTGAACATCGTCATCGGATCGTATGGTGGGCGACCGACTTTGAGACGTTCCACGTCGCCCAGGGCTGACACCAAAACAGGACGGAACGCTTCGAAATCAACCTGGCCATCCAAAGCCTCAAGCGGATCCCTTGTTGCCGAAAACCGCGCCCAATGATCCGTCAAATCAAACAATCCAGGTGCTTGCATCGCTAAAGCCCTCCTGCACACAATGAAGCAGATCATACCCGAAAATGCACAGTTTTTAGAGGCGTTCAGGTTCGGTCGCCGTTGTTGTCCCGTGCGCTTTGTGTCGCAAAAAATCCGAAAGCGTGAACCGACGCGGCGGATGACCAAAATGGAGAGCAGATCATTGGATCGGTTTCGTATCCGCTGAGACGACCCGTAATTTCGACCCGACGGCATCTGTGCAGTCTTCGCAGAACGCCGCGTATCCTGACCCTAGCGTTCTCCGCGCCGGAAGGGAGTCATCAAAGCCTCGGGGACTTCCGCGCGGCGTGCCACAAGAACCAACGCAAGGATTGACATCACATAAGGGGCCATCAGGAACAACTGATATGGGACCCCTTCGATCACAGTCTGAAGCCGCAGTTGAAAGGCATCAAAAAAGGCAAACAGCAAGGCGCCGATCAGGGCCTTTCCCGGGCGCCATGATGCAAAGACCACAAGTGCGATACAGATCCAGCCGCGTCCTTGGACCATTTCAGGAAAAAAGCTGTTGAACGCCGCTGTCGTCAGAAATGCGCCGCCGACGGCCATCAAGGCAGATCCTGCGACCACGGCGCCGATGCGTATCCAGGTTGGATCCAGCCCTTGCGCGTCAACAGCATGGGGATTCTCGCCCGTCATGCGGATCGCCAGTCCAAGGGGTGTGCGCGCCAAGATATAGGCCAGGACGGCCACCGCTATCAGGGCCAGATAAGTCGGCAGTGTTTGCTGAAACACGATTGGTCCAATGATGGGCATGTCCGACAAAAACGGCACATCGAGCGGGCGGAACGGTACAATCGTCGGAGGCAAATCTCCGACTTCGACAATCAAACGATAGAGGTAGTAGGCCAGCGCCGCGCCAAAGAGTGTGACCCCAAGTCCAGACACATGTTGTGACAGCCCAAGTGGCACCGTCAGAACGGCATGCAAAAGTCCCAGCAGAGCCCCGCATAGTGCAGCAACCACAAGACCGGTCCACAGCTCGCCGCCCATATAGACAGTAAGCCAGCCCGTCATCGCGCCCATGGTCATGATTCCTTCAATCCCAAGATTAAGGACGCCTGCCCGTTCGCATAGCAACGCGCCCAGCACGCCAAAGATCAATGGGGTCGCGATACGCAAGACTGCTGCCCACAGACTGGTGTTTCCAAGAAGGTCCAGCGCTTCGATCATTTTCGCACCTGGTAGGTTGTAAACAGAAGGCCCACCAGCATCGTCAAAAGACACAGCGCCACGATGACGTCGGCAATGAAACTGGGCACGCCAGTGGCGCGGCTCATGGCATCAGCGCCCACAAAAACGGTGGCAACAAAAATCGCCGCTGCAACGACGCCAACAGGATGCAGCGCCGCAAGCATAGCCACAACAATCCCAGCATAACCAAACCCAGGCGACATGGTGGTTGTGACCACAGCCGTGACGCCCAGTACCTCCATTGATCCTGCAAGCCCTGCCATGGCGCCCGAAAAAAGAGCCACCGCCATGAGGTTTTTCGGCAGTGATATCCCCGCAAAAGAGGCAGCCCTCGGGCTCAGCCCGACGGCACGTGTTTCGGTGCCAAAGACCGTGCGGGCCAAAATCAGCCAGACTGCGGCCGCCGCCGCGATGGCGATCAGAAATCCGATGTGCAGACGGGTGCGGGCGATCAGATCCGGAAGACGAAAATCACGATCAACCGGCACGGAAGAGGGCCAGCCAAACGCCATCGGATCCCGCAAAGGGCCTTCGACCATCAAGCCGACAAACAAGATAACAATGAAGTTCAACAACAAGGTTGTGACGACCTCATCCACCCCAAAGCGCAGGCGCAGATAGGCGGGACCGGCCAAGAGAGCCGCCCCAGTGGCCATGCCGATGATCAGCAAAAAGGCAATGCCAAGGACCGGGGGAAATCCGAGTGAATGGCCGATCCATGCTGTCGCCAACGCGCCCATAAAGAACTGGCCCTCGCCACCAATGTTCCAAAGCCGCGCTCGAAAGGCGATGGCAGCGGCCAGTCCTGTCAGGATCAACGGTGTTGCGCGCGTCAGTGTCTCGGTCAGCGAAAGCCGGGATCCGAATGCGCCCCGGACCATTTCGACATATGCAACCAGGGGGTTCACGCCGGCAGCGCCGATCAAACCAGCAGCCAGGATCAAAGCGATGGATACAGCCGCAATCGGGGCAATGATCACGAGGTGGAACGGCACCTGTCTGCGTCGCTCAAGCCGCATTTTCATCCTCCGTCCAGACACCGGCCATCATCAAACCAAGACGCTGCGGATCAGCGGCGCTGGCTGGAATCGGATGGGACAGGCGGCCTTTGACCATCGCCTGAATACGGTCCGACAGCGCGACGGCCTCTTCGAGTTCTTCAGAGATCAATAAGATCGCGGCCCCTGCACTGCGGGCGGCCAAAAGCGCGGCATGGACGGCGGCAATCGCGCCCTCGTCAAGGCCCCGCGTCGGTTGATTGGCCAGTAAGAATTTCGGACCAATCGAAAGACAGCGGCCCAAGATCAACTTTTGCATATTGCCCCCCGACAGCAGCCGCGTCCGCGTATCGGGGGCCGCACCTCGAATATCGAAGCGATCAATCAACGTCTGAGCATAGGCTTTGCATGCCGATTGCCGTACAAAACCCCGGGTGGAAAATTCTGGCGTCCGCAACCGGTCCAGCACGGCATTTTCCCAGATTGCCAATTCGCCGATGACGCCTTCGCTCTGGCGGTCTTCTGGAATTCGGCCAATGCCTGCGCGTATCATGCGGCGTGGCCCCAGCGCACAGATGTCTTGGCCCTCAAGTGTCAGCGTCCCGGATTGCGGTTTTGTCAGTCCAGACAAAAGTGCACCAAGGCTGGCTTGACCATTTCCCGACACGCCCACCACCCCAAGAATTTCTCCGGCAGAGACAGTAAAGGACATCTGATCAAGCTGGGCTTCGCCTTCGGCTTCGACGCGCACGCCCTTGGCCACAACCACGGGGGCGCCAATTTTGTGCTCTTGGCGCACGGGACGTTCAACCTTGCGTCCAACCATCAGCTCGGCCAGCTCCTCAGCACTTGTATCGGCGGTCTTGCGCTCGGCGACCAGTTGACCACCGCGCAGCACCGATACGCGGTCTGAGGCGGCCATAACTTCGTGCAATTTATGGCTGATGAAGATCAGGGACAGACCCTCTTTGGTCATCTCCTTTAATGTTTCGAACAGGCGCTGAGCTTCGGGGCGGGCCAGCACGGCTGTTGGCTCATCCAGGATCAATATCCGTGCATCGCGGTAAAGGGCCTTGAGGATCTCGACGCGCTGGCGCTCGCCGACAGAGAGCCTGCTGACCTTTTCGTCCGGCGACACCGGCAGCCCGAAGCGATCGGCGATCTGCAACAGTTTTTTGCGCGCCGATATGCGCGAGGATGTTGCGCGCAAAAGCGATTCGGACCCCAGCATCACATTGTCAAGAACCGTCAGATTTCCGGCCAGGGTAAAATGCTGGTGGACCATACCCACACCCGCATCGATTGCAGCGCGGGGTTTGCCCGACAGCAATTCTTGGCCAAAGACACGAACAGTGCCTTCATCGGCCGCATAATGGCCGAACAGAATATTCATCAAAGTCGTTTTCCCAGCACCATTTTCACCCAAAAGCGCCAGGATTTCCCCTTGTTCAAGACGCAAAGACACGCGGTCATTTGCGGTCAATGCACCAAAACGTTTGGTAATGGTGTCAAGTTCCAGAACCGGGCTCATGTGGGCAGTCCTGCGACAGATGCGGGATAGGGGATGGGCGGTGGCGTTATCGTTGCGCCAAGTGCAAGCAGCATAGCATCAGAGCCCCGAGGCCCGATCAGCTGAACGGCTGTGGGCGTGGGCTCTGACATCGGCATAGGAATTGCCAGGGCGGGCAATCCCGCGACATTTGCAAGAGCTGCATTGGGGGCCAAGGCTTCCATTTTTGCGCAATGTTTTGCCAGATCTGTCTCATCGGTTGGGAACGCGCCAAGCGGCGGTGGAGGACCCGACAGAATCGGCATCAAGATCGCGTCAGCCTCTGCAAAAAGCGCTGCGGCGGTATGGCTGATATGCTCGATCCGCCGACTGAGCGCAAAGACCAGAGGGCCAGGTGTGGCCCGGCCCAGAGCCGCTTGGGCGGCTGCCAGCGGCGATATCTCTGCGTCGGGTATTTCCAGCACGTCGAGCCATTCCGCCAATGAGACCGCGAGGATTTTGCACGCGATTTCATGGGCGGCTTGCCCAAGGTCATCGGGAGCAGGTTGCGCGATGATTGTCGCGCCTGCGGCTTCAAAAAGCTGTGCGGCACGCTGCGCTGCATCGGCCTGTAAGCCGTCGCAGCGATCGGGGATAACCAGCGCGATCAAAGGGTGCTTTGGCGCAATGCGCTTCGGCTGAATTGGCGCAAATGCGGTGGTGATGTCGCGCAACGACCGCGCCAGAAGGCCTTCGCCGACGATACCCATCAAAAAGTTATGAAAGTCCGGCCCCATCGGTGTGGCGCCGCGCGACGGTTTGTAC
>JBELMC010000147.1:0-4912 GCA_042096155.1 Dinoroseobacter sp. | reverse complement strand
GCGCCAAGCGAAACAACAAGATCAATGGGCCCGCTGAATTGAAAGCAAAGCGAGCACAATGCCCAAATCAAGCCTTCAACCGAAAATAACACTCCCGCGCAGAGGTCTTTATGCGCCGACGCTTTGATCTGGGGTAACCGAAAATGGACCAAAAACGCCCTGTGATCATAATGGATACTATTGAAACACCGCTCTAAAAATGAGGAGATTATAGGACCACGTCAATTTGAACTTTCGATATCCTGACGAACAATGTCGATGATCAGAACGTCTTTGACAATATCACCGAGAATACCTTCTGCTTTGCGGCGCAAGGATCGTCTAAGCGAGTCCATTGGAAGTGCTTGAGTGAAACTGCCGTCGAATCCCCCTAAATTTGCATGGTCGAAGAGCGCAGATAGAAGCACGTCTCTGATTTTTGGCTCATGATTGAAGACCTGTTCCCTTCCGCCTGCGCCAACCTCGAGTGTCAGCGAAAGAACCACAAGAGAACTCACTTTCCCTGTCGAAACGACAGGAATAATAAACTGATTGTTGAGTTTTACATACTCACTGGTCGGATCCTGTTCGGCGTCCTCGTTCTCGACCGCTTGGCTATCTTCCTCGGTTTCGGCGGGTTCGGTGTCGTCGTTGGGGTGCAAAATCCAACCTGCGCCACCGCCAATGAGTAGGCCTATCAAAACAATGAGAATTGGAAGAAACTTGCTCACTCAAAAACCTCAAAATGGAAGTATGATATCTGCAACCTGCTGTCCGTAACGGGGTTGCTGTACGTCCGTTATTTGGCCCCGACCACCATAGCTGATCCGCGCGGCAGCTATTTTGTCATATGTAATCTCGTTTTTTCGAGAGACATCGTTTGGTCGCACAAAACCGGTCACCAACAATTCTCGAAGTTCAAAATTGACACGAACTTCTTGAGTGCCTTGGATTTTCAAGATGCCATTTTGCATCACATCGATTACTGTCGCGGCCACGCGCAATTCCAACTTTTCGTTGCGGCGCACCGAGCCGTCGCCCGACGATTTGCCAGCCCCGTTCGTTTCGACCGCATTTGCGAGGCTCGTACCCTCTGGAAGGTTTTCGCCGAAGCGTTGCGGGAAGCCGAACAAATTCGATATACCAAGAGTTTCTGACCCTGATCGAGAGCGCTCAGACTGATTGGAGAACTCTGCACGATCGTCGATCTCGATGACGACCGTGAGAATGTCGCCGCGCGCCTGTGCGCGCCGCTCCCCAAATAAAGAACTGCGTCCGCGAGCCCAAAGGGAAGCTCGACTGGTTGGCGTTTCGTTCTCAAGGACCTCTGGCAAACCAACGTGAGATATCGCAAAATATTCGGGCACGGTCTCTGTTGGTGTGAAATCAGGGGCTTGGCCTAAATTTTCTAATCGGTCGCATCCTAACAGGGCGCTACAAGAAATAATTATGAATAACAGGGTGCGGTGCATCATAATGAGCAAGTTTCCTAAGGTTTAACGCCAACATTGACGCGCCCATAGCTGGTCGCCACGCCAGATACAGTATTGCGAGAGGTGAGGTTCAGGACTTCCACCTGTTCGCCAAGACTCGCGCGTCCTAAAGCACGGCCCTCGGTCGTAATTTCCAAACCGTTGATTGAAAAGATCAACGCCACTTTGCTGTTTCGCTCAATCAAGGTCGGTCTTCGGAGTGCCGCCGCAGCGATTGGCTGTCCAGCATAGATGATTATATCTGTTTCAAGCCCTATGACTTGCTCAATTTTCGAAAAAGTACCTTCAATATTTTCCTGGCGTAAAGCAAGGTGCTCAGCCGCAAGCACCGTGTTGCTGGCGATTGTACGGCTTGCGATGACCGTATCCGCAAGCGCTGGCGTTAAGCTCAGCCAAAAGATGGATAAGATGATGATTTGTTTCATCGGATATTGCTGGTCGACGCCATCATTTGGTCTGCGGCGGTCATGACCTTTGAATTCAACTCGTACCCTCGCTGGGCCTCGATCAACTGTGTCACTTCGCGAACCGCATCCACAGACGAGTTTTCTAGATATCCTTGCCGGAAGCTTCCCATGCCGTCTTCCGCAGCCGTCGCGATAATAGGCGGCCCCGAGGCGTTTGACTCCAGGAAAAGGTTGCCACCGATCGCTTCCAGACCTTTCTGGTTGGTAAACGCCGCCAAACCGATCTGGCCCAATTGCTCGGGTTGGACGCGGTCTTGGAAATGCGCATAGACTTCGCCATCCGCACTGATCGTAAGGCGATATGTTTCTTCTGGTATCGTGATTTCAGGTACAATCGGATAACCGTCAGACGTCACAATGACACCTTCGCCTGATCGTTTTAGCGCGCCGTCTCGTGTATAAGCGGACTGCCCGGACGGCAGCGTAACCTCGATTAACCCTTTGCCTTCAATGGCCAGATCAAGATCGCCGCCGGTTTGTGCGATCGTCCCTTGTGAAATATCCATAGACACGGATGCGGCGCGCACGCCCAGACCCAATTGGACGCCCGTCGGCAGCACTGTCCCGTCGGAGGCCGCAATCGCGCCGGGGCCGTTAAGCCCCTGATAATGAAGATCGGCAAATTCTGCTCGGCGAGAATTGTAACCGGTGGTGTTCATATTCGCGAGGTTGTTCGAGATCACTTCGACGCGCATTTGTTGCGCATTCATGCCAGTGGCGGCAATTTGGAGTGCACGCATGCTGTGTCCTTTCTAATTATCTGCCAAGAGTTTGTATCACAGACGAAATCCGCCGATCTTCTTTGTCCAGGAACGATTTTGCGGATTCGTAGCGCCGCTGAACTTCAATCAGACGCGCGATTTCGGTGATCGGGTTTACGTTTGACCCCTCAAGAAAGCCCTGACGCAGTTGTCCGCTTGCGGGTTCTAGGTCCCCCTCCACAGAAAATAGATTGCCACCAATGCGCGTTAAATCATTGGGATCGACAGGCTGCCACAACCCCAGCTGCGCGATCGGCGTGCCATTCGCGCTCATCGTGCCGTCTGCCGCTACAGCTACATTGGTGACGCCAAGCGGGATCGTAATTTCGGCGCCGCCCGCGTCCAAGAGCGGGAGCCCATCTGCATTCACCAATTGGCCTGCAGCATTTGGCATGAAATGACCCGCACGCGACAATGCAGGTGCGTCCCCATTGCGGATCTGAAAAAAGCCCTCACCCTGAATGGCAAAGTCAAAATCGCCGCCTGTCTTGGACAATTGGCCAGGATCGAAAGCAGTGTTGCGCGCCCCGAGCTTGACCATGGACAAAGACTCTGTGCGAGGCCCTGTTCGCCGAATGAATTCTGAAAAAATGGCCCCCTCGCGGCGAAAGCCCGTGGTAGAGGCATTGGCGACGTTGTTTGCCACAATGTCCAATTCCGATTTCAAACCGGCTTGGCGGCTCAAGGCTGTATAAATTGCGCTATCCAAAGGGGTCTCCTAAGAGCCAGCAATTAAAGGAACAACAGTCGTTTGAAAGAAACTGAGGCGAACCGAAGCCCCTCCGCTCATTAGGACCGCATCAAACTCGTCCCTCAGGGCTTGGCCGCTGATATCAAAGCCGACATGAATTCCGGTTCTGAATTCAATGCCCTCTTCTTCCAGGACCGCTAAGCGGCGATCGATGATTTTCTTTTCCAGTTTAAAATCGGGAATCCCGTAGCGCAACAAGCCTCCAGCTTTTTCACTGCGTTCAAAGACCACGACTTCATGCCCGGCCCGGTTGAGCTGTTGGGCCGCTGCGAGTCCCGCCGGCCCTGATCCCACTACGGCAACGCGTTTACCACTGCGTTGTTGCGGGGGTTGAGCGACCACCCAGCCCTTTGAAAAGGCCTTTTCGACAATGTTTTTTTCAATGGTTTCAATAGCGACCGGGTCTTCGTTGATGCCGAGTACACAGGCTTCTTCACAAGGCGCAGGACAGAGTCGACCCGTAAATTCGGGGAAGTTGTTGGTCGAATGAAGGACCTGCGCTGCTTCTTCCCAGTTCTCGCGGTAGACCGCATCGTTGAAATCCGGAATGAGATTGCCCAGAGGGCATCCGCTGTGGCAAAAGGGAATGCCGCAATCCATACAGCGAGCGCCTTGGTTGATCAGTTCTTTGGGCCGCAATTTCTTAGTGAACTCCTTGTAGTGCTTGATGCGCTCTTCAGAGGGTGCCGAGGTTTCGACTTTTCTTTTGTACTCTAAAAATCCAGTGGTCTTTCCCATCTGTTTCTCTTAATCAAATTCCACTAATGTTCTACCGAACGTTCTTGTTCCAGTCTGATGAGGGCCTGGCGGTATTCTTCCGGCAAAACCTTCACAAAGTGCTTTTGTTCCTTTTCCCAGTCTTCTAAAAGGCGTTGGGCCAAGGGACTCATGGTGAGGTGGTAGTGCTTTTCTAGCAGTGCCTTCAGGCTGTTCTGATCTTCGGCCTCTTCCAGGGGTAGGAGGTTGAGATCGGAATTTTGGCACTTTTCGGCCAATTGCCCTTTGGGGTCGTAGATGTAGGCGATGCCTCCACTCATTCCCGCACCAAAGTTGCGGCCGAATTCGCCCAGAATGACGGCGACTCCGCCGGTCATGTATTCACAGCCGTGATCGCCAATGCCTTCGACAACCGCTTGTGCTCCTGAATTGCGCACACAGAAACGTTCTCCCGCTTTTCCATTAATATAGGCCTCCCCGGTGGTTGCTCCGTACAAACAGACATTACCAGTAATCACATTTTCTTCCGGCACAAGCGTAGACTCTTCGGGGACCTTGACCACCAGGCGAGCGCCCGAAAGTCCTTTGCCCAGGTAGTCGTTTGTATTCCCGTTCACAATCATGGTTAATCCATGGGTGGCAAAGGCACCAAAGCTCTGGCCGGCAGATCCCTTGAAATTCAATTTTAGGGTGTTTTCCGGCAGGCCTTCGGGTCCGGATATTTTTGAGATTTCGTTGCTGATT
>JBELMC010000146.1:0-4918 GCA_042096155.1 Dinoroseobacter sp. | reverse complement strand
ATCCGCGTCGCCCATGACTGTGCGTGCGCGCAACTGGGCAGGAGGGCTTTGTATTATTCCAGTGGTTTTGGCGGCATGCGTGGCGTTGATGCCCGCCGGGCCGGTCCTGACGGCTTGCGTGGTGATTGGGTTGTTGATATTTGGAGCGGTTTTTGCAGTCAATTCGGCGGTGCATTCTTACTTGATACTCGCTTTTGCGGGGGCCGAACGCGTCACGTTTGACGTTGGCTTTTACTACATGGCAAATGCTGGCGGGCGCTTGATGGGAACGGTTTTGTCCGGGGCAAGCTATCAAGTGGGGGGGCTTGTGGGCTGTTTGTCCATGGCGGCCGCGATGGCCGCCGCAAGCTGGGCCGCTGCGGGTCATTTGGCCCGTCGTGAAACGGCGGGAAACGAAGCGTAGAGGTCGCACAACTGCTGTGCAGATCTGAGCCGTTTGCTAAAGTGCAACCGACTCAATAGCAGCTGGCGGCCGCCATGACCGATTTCACTCAAGCGTTCTGGAACGCGTTTGCGCTTGTCGGATCCGGCGACGTGGCACTGGCCGAAATCGTGATCTTGTCGCTGTATGTCTCCGGCGTGGCTGTATTGGTGGCTTGCGTGCTTGGGATGCCGCTCGGGGCGATCTTGGCAACCGGACGGTTTGTGGGCCGTGGGGCGTTGTCTGTTGCGGTCAGCGCGATGATGGGGCTGCCACCGGTCGTGGTTGGGTTGTCCCTTTACATTCTTTTGTCACAAGCGGGCCCGTTGGCGGTGCTCGACCTGCTGTATACGCCGACGGCAATGATCTTGGCGCAGGTGGTGTTGGTGACGCCGATCGTAGCAACAATCACTCGACAAGTGATAGAGGAGCTCGATCACTATTATGACGAGACCCTGCGCGCGCTGCGGGCAACGTGGATTGACCGGGTTGGCACATTGTTGTGGGAGGCGCGACTGGCGTTGGTGACCGCAGCCTTGGCGGGATTGGGACGTGCCTTGGCCGAGGTCGGCGCCGTGATGATCGTCGGAGGCAATATCAACCATGTCACCCGTGTCATGACCACAGCAATTGCATTAGAAACCTCGAAAGGCGCCTTGGCGCTGGCGTTGGCGCTTGGCATGGTGCTTTTGGCTTTGTCTTTGGTGATCAACGCGACCCTTTTGGGACTTCGGTCCCGCGCAGAACACAGGATTCGACATGGTTGAGCCGAATGTCATTCACTTCCCTGCCGCCGCGCAGGCCCGAGACAGCTTATTGCGGTTTTCAGATGTTTGCGTTCGGCGTGGCGGGGCATTGGTGCTGCAGGCGGCCAATTTCGATTTGCGCATTGGTGGGATTACCACATTGCTTGGTGCCAATGGCGCTGGCAAGTCATTGTGCTTAAGGGTCGCTGCCGGATTGATTGGGCCAGATTTAGGACAGGTGATCCGCGCTGTTCCGTTGTCCAAGATCGCCTATGTGCCGCAACGCGCCGTGGTCCTGCGACGGTCGGTCCAAGCCAATCTGAGCCATGCCTTGCGGCTGACCAGCTTGTCCCGGCGTGCTCGTCGGGAACGGCTCGACGAACTGCTTGTGATGGCGCGTTTGACAGATGCGGCGCGCCAACCAGCTCAAAGCTTGTCAGGCGGCGAGATCCAGCGCATGACCCTCGTGCGTGCGCTGGCAAACAATCCAAAGGTCTTGTTGCTCGATGAGCCAAGCGCAAATTTGGACCCTGCATCGACAGCACGATTGGAAACGCTGATGCACGAGATATCGCACCAAGGCACAAAATTGGTCTTGGTGACCCACGATGTGGCTCAAGCCCGACGCATGGCAGAGGACGTGGTTTTTTTGGCACGCGGTCAGGTCGCCGAAATCGCCTCGGCACAAACGTTCTTTGAGACAGCCCGCTCTGAAGCCGCCCAAGCATTCTTGGCAGGACGCCTGATGACATGAAAAATCAGCTGATGGCGGTTGCTGTTGCGCTTTCGTCCAGTTGGAGCGTGACCCGCGCCGAGACCTCTGTTTTGGTTTTGCAATCAACAACGTCAACAGCGCATTCGGGGTTCTACGAGGCGATCTTGCCCGCTTTTGAAAAGACCACCGGTATTGACGTGCAGGTGATCGCGGTCGGCACAGGCCAGGCGTTAAAGAACGCGGCCAATTGTGACGGTGATATGCTGCTGGTTCATGCCCGTGCCGCAGAGGACGCTTTTGTCGCGGCGGGCTACGGCACCGCCCGCTATAATATCATGTATAATGATTTCGTTTTGCTCGGCCCAGCCGCCGACCCGGCACGAATTGCCGGTCTAGATGTCGATGAGGCGCTGCGGGGGATTGCGCAGGCTCAGATGCCATTTGCATCGCGCGGCGATGACAGCGGCACCCACAACGCCGAGCTGCGCTTGTGGGATATGGCGGGCTTGGATCCGCGCGATGCGTCGGGCAGATGGTATCGTGAGTTGGGCGCCGGGATGGGCACGACCTTGAACGTGGCGGTTGCAATGGGGGCATATTTGATATCGGATCGTGCAACCTGGGTCAGCTTTGCCAATCAAGGCGATCACGTTATTCTCGTCGATGGCGGGCCAGAACTGTTTAATCAATATGGTGCGATTCCAGTGTCACCGGACTATTGCCCCAAAGCGAATATAAAAGCAGCCCAGGCCTTTACCGACTGGTTGCGCGGACCGGTGGGGCAGAATGCGATCAACGGGTTTCAGATCTTTGGCCAGCAGTTGTTTTTTGGTAACGCCGATCTGCCCTGATGGCGCGTGAAACTCCCGCAAGCTTGGCGGCTCAAACAACGCACTTGGCGTCACGGACACACTGGAATAGTCTCAATCGCCAACCACTCAGGCCGTTCAGATGACGCGAACGAAGCTGTGCGCGTGCCGCGTGTCTTGGTAAACCCGTTTGTGGTTCCATTTGAAACCCCTCACGTGGCGCAGATGCAAGAAGCGCAGCCCAAAGCCCCTCGACCGACGCTTTGCTGTCTGGGTTACCAATGATGAACAGATATTCGAAGGCGTCCATAAATGTCTTGCCATCGATAAAAGGTCTGCGTCAGCCCACCGATCTGGCGCACCGGCTGCGCGATCATGGCCAATGTTGCAGCACATCATCGACCCGCTGAAGCTTCCATACAATTCCTGTGAGCTGGTGTTGTTTTCCAGCGATCGCTCAGGCTTGCAATCTTAACGCAATCTCGCCCAATTGTTGGCGTGATTTCAGCGAGCTATTGGTTTACGCATCGTTCAATAATCCGCGACCTTTCAACAGCGCCTGGACCCCTGGCATGCGCCCTCTGAACGCAGTATAAAGGGCATCTGGTTCAGACGAACCGCCAGCTGACAAAATATGCTCTTCCAGCCGGGCTGCGGTATCTGCGTCAAACGGATCGCCTGCTTCGTCAAACGCCTCAAAGGCATCCGCGTCCATCACCTCTGACCACATATAGCTATAATAACCTGACGCGTAGCCATCGCCGGAAAAAACATGGGCAAAATGCGGCGTCGCATGGCGCATCGTGATTGCGGGCGGCATTCCGATACTTGCCAATATCTCGGTCTGTTTGGCCATCGGATCAGTGGGCGGTGCGCCATCGTGAAACGCCAGATCGACAAGCGCCGATGCGGTGTATTCGACGGTTGAAAACCCGGTGTCGTAGGTTTGCGCCGCCAGCAATCGATCCAGCATGTCACGCGGCATAGAAGCACCAGTTTCTGCGTGGATCGCATATTTTTCCAGCACCTCAGGAACTTCAAGCCAATGTTCATACAGCTGACTGGGCAGTTCGACAAAGTCTCGTGCCACCGAAGTACCGGAGATAAACCCGTGTGTCACATTCGACAACATCTGGTGCAGCGCATGACCGAATTCGTGAAAAAGGGTCCGTGCATCATCATAAGACAACAGCGCCGGATTGCCCTTGGCAAAATTGCAAACGTTTACCACGATTGGACGCACATCGCCGCCGAGCTTCTTTTGCGATCGCATCGCTGCACACCACGCCCCTGAGCGTTTTGAACTGCGGGCAAAGTAATCCCCGATAAAAATCGCGATATGTTCACCCTTGCGCGTGACCTCCCACGCGCGAGTGTCCGTGTGATAGAGCGGCAGGTCGAGGGCCCGAAATTTCAGCCCAAACAAGCGATTGGCACAATCGAAAGCCGCCTCAATCATCCGATCAAGCTGCAAATAGGGCTTTAGCGCAGCTTCGTCCAAGTCATGCTCGGCCTTGCGGCGCTTTTCAGAATAATAGCGCCAGTCATGCGGCGCGAGCATGTCGGTCTCGCCGTCCTCCACCATCATGGCTTGCAAAATCTCTGCATCAGCATCCGCAGCCGCTTTGGCCGGGGCCCAGACTTGCATCAACAGATCGCGCACCGCATCGGGTGATTTCGCCATCTCGGCCTCTAGCTTATAGTCCGAAAACGTATCAAAGCCCAACAGCTGTGCCCGCTCATGCCGCAAAGCCAGGATTTCCGCAGCGATCTGACCATTGTCAGTTTCCCCCCCATTTGCACCCCGCGAAGTCCAGGCCGCATAGGCCTTGGCGCGCAAATCACGCCGCGGTGAAAATTGCAAAAACGGCACGATCAAAGACCGTGACAACGTCACAATTGGCCCAGGGCGGTTTTGGTCTGCACCCGCTATGCGGGCCGCATCCACCACGAAATCGGGCAGGCCTTCCAGATCCTCTTCGGAGAGATCCATGAACCAAGACCGCTCGTCCGCCAATAAATTCTGAGTGAACTGGGTGCCCAATACGGCAAGTCGGGATTTCACCGCCGTCAAACGATCTCGATCAGGCCCTTCGACCGCCGCACCGGACCGGACAAACATGCGATGATACAGATCCAGCACACGCTGTTCTTCGCGTTCCAACACCAGAGAGTCGCGCGATTTCCACAGGGTATCAACCCGCGCAAACAAAGCTTCATTCATGGT
>JBELMC010000145.1:0-5176 GCA_042096155.1 Dinoroseobacter sp. | reverse complement strand
AGGTGGGCCCTGAAAGTGCGGCCGCAGTTCCGGGCCCTGCGTGTTATGGTCATGGGGGCGACTTGCCGACAGTATCGGACGCAAATGTTGTTCTGGGCCGCTTACCTGAGGCACTGGCCGGCGGGCTGTCACTCGATAAAGAAAAAGCGGTTCAGGCCATTGAAAGAATTGCCAAGCCCCTGGGTCTAACTGTGACGGAAACGGCATTGGGCATTGCTGGGATCGTAACTTCGAACATGACCCGCGCGATCCGTGCAGTATCGACGGAAAAAGGCCATGACCCGCGCAATTTCGTGCTGATGCCGTTTGGGGGAGCTGGCGGATTGCACGCGACTGATGTGGCCATGTCGTTAGGCATATCTCGGGTCATCGTTCCCAATTCCCCTGGCATTCTTTGTGCCGATGGCTTGATTGAGTCGGATTTGCAGGAGAACTTCGTTGCAACCAGCCACGCCCAGATGGATGGAAATCTGATCGTTGTGAAAGAGGCCCTGGAGCAGCTTGACACGCAGGCCGACAAATGGATCATCTCTGAGATGGACAATGCGGGTTCAGCAAAAAAAATCGCTTCGGTCGATATGCGCTATGTTGGACAAAACTACGAACTCCCGGTTATGATTGATAATACGCAGAGCTCGCCCAAATTGCCCGACCGAGAAACGCTCGTCGAGGGATTCTTTGCAGCCCATCTGCGCAGTTATGGTTATGTGGATCGGGATGCTCCAGTCGAAGTGATGAATGTCCGTTTAAAAGCGGTGATCGCATTGGGGCAGGCTTTGGCGCCGCCAGACAGTCCTAAGGGCCCGCCAACGCCCGATGTAATACAGGATGTCTGGTTCTCAGCCGACGCGCCTTTGTCAACTCCGGTGTACCAGCGAAACGTTCTTCCAATTGGAACAACATTACCGGGCCCTGCGATCATCCTACAGTTTGATGCGACAACCTGCGTCCCGCCTGATGCGAAAGTTACGGTAAACGCAGCCCTGAACCTGATCGTGGAGCTTTAAGATGTCTGAGGCCGTTTCTCTTGACCCCATCGCGCTTGAGATCAGCTGGAACGGGCTGAAGTCGATTGCTGACGAGTGTTTTCTAGCTATCATGCGCAGCGCTTTTTCAACAAATATCAAGGAAAGACATGATCACTCGACAGCGATTGCTGATGCCAATGGCCGTCTGATCGTGCAAGCCGAAATGGCTTTGCCTATCCATCTGGCGTCGATGTCAGGCCTTATGGCCTGCATCCTTGCGCAATACCAAGGCACTATCAAACCCGGCGACATATTCATTGGGAATGACCCGCATGTGGCGGGTGGCACCCATTTGCCGGACATCAATCTGGCCATGCCAATCTTTGAAGGGGACCAGTTGATCGGTTTTGTTGCCAACATAGTGCATCATGCTGATGTGGGCGGCGCAGCTGTTGGTTCTATGTCCGGCGGGCTGGACGAGATATTTAAGGAAGGCTTGCGGATCCCCATCGTTCGGCTCTTCGATGGGGGGGAATTACAAGACGACATTATGCGGTTGTTGTTGCTGAACATGCGCCTGCCAGCAGAACGTAAGGGTGACCTGAATGCGCAAATTGCGGCCGCCAAACTTGGGAACCAGCGGATTGGCGACTTTATTGAGACCCATGGAGCAGATTATACCGTCCGGTTGTTCGACGAGATCGTCACGCGAACAAACCGCCGCATGCGCGCCGCCATCGGAAAGTTACCCAATGGGAGCTTTAGCTTTTCTGACGTAATGGATGATGACGGTGCGGGGACCGAAGACATCCTGATTACCCTGAAGATCACAAAGTCTGACCATGACATTTTTTTCGATTTCACGGGATCAGACGATCAAGTTCTTGGCAATTTCAATCTGACATTCAACGCAACACAATCTGCTGTTTGTTATGCTTTGAAGGCTCTACTGGATCCTGAGGTGCCAAATAATCAGGGCATTTTCGATGCCATTCGTATCGAAGCGCCTCTGGGCTCCTTTGTAAATTGCGTTTCGCCTGCGCCTGTGGCGATGCGGGCCAATACCTGCCAGCGCGTTGTTGACGTGGTGATCGGAGCCTTGGCTGAGGCTCTGCCTGATCAGGTGATCGGTGCTGCCAACGGGGCCAACACCAGTGCCGTGTTTAGCGGCATTGATCCGCGCAACTCTCAGCAATACGTATACCTTGAGACGCTTGGGGGAGGTATGGGTGCGCGTGCCACAAAGGACGGCAAGGATGGTGTGCAGGTAAACATAACCAACACATCGAACCTGCCGGTGGAAGCCATCGAAATGGAATATCCCCTGCGGGTTGAGGACTATGCCCTGATCGCGGACTCCGGAGGCGCCGGGAAACACAGGGGTGGCATGGGTATTAGGCGTAGCATTCGCCCGGTGGGACATTTCTGCGAATTTAATGGTGTGGGTGAGAGGTTTCGCAACCAGCCCTGGGGTATTTTTGGCGGTCAGCCAGGCGCAGCCGGAACGTTTGAAATGGTTGATTTCAAGGGCAACACGACTTCTCTATCGTCCAAAGCGTCGCGTGTGAAGCTATCACCCGATGCACGGGTCGTGATCTCGACGCCCGGAGCAGGTGGGTACGGAGCACCCGAAGACAGAGCGTCCAAAGCACTGGCGGAAGATCAGGCGTCTGGCAAGTTTACCAAGGGCTTTCTGGCTTCGAACTACGCAAGGAAAGATTAATCAACTGACTTGCCGACATTCGGCCGGTTTTAAAAAAAGGGAGATAGAAATGAAAATAACATCACTTTTAAGCACCATCGGTTTGGCTGCAACGCTTTTGGCTTCGTCGGCAATAGCTGCAGATGTCAAATGGGATATGGCCAACGAGTATCAGGAAACGTCGATCCATGGGCAGGCTCAAAAGGTATTCACAGACGCGGCTATGGAGGCCTCGGGCGGATCAATCGAGATTACAAACCACTTTGGCGGATCAATCGGATACAAGTCGAAGGAACACTTTGATGCAGTCGCTGACGGCGCGCTGCCGATTGCCAACACCAGCATGGGGCAGGTTGCCGGCATTGAACCGATGTTCCTGCTGTCATCTCTGCCCTTCCTTGTAGGGTCCGCAGATGACGCCCGGCTGCTCTGGGAAACAGCACGCCCAGCCTACGAAGAAGTCTTTGCGCGCAACAACCAAATCCTGCTTTATGCTTCGCCCTGGCCACCAGCGGGTGTGTGGGCGAAAAAGCCGATCACCTCGAAAGCTGAGCTTGCGGGCCTAAAAGTTCGGGCATGGGATGCCAGCGGCACAAGTACGCTGATCAATGCAGGTGCCGCTGCCATTCAGATGAGCTGGGCTGACGTTGTGCCCCAACTTGCTTCTGGTGGGATCGTGGGTGTTTTGACCTCAGCAGAGGGCGGTACCAACGCCAAGTTCTGGGAGCATCTGTCGCATTTCTCGGCGTTGAACTATTCTATGTCGCTTAACATGACACATGTGAACAAAGACGAATGGGACGCCTTGTCTGACCATCAGCGCGCCGCTCTGCAAACCGCTGCAAAAGCGGCCAGCGATGCGGCTTGGGGTGCCTTGGCCTCGCGGGTAAGCGAAAACTACGCCGAGATGGAGGCCAACGGGATTACAGTCGTGAAAGAGGTTCCTGCTGGTTTCTTGGCTGAGTTGTCCGTCGCAGGCGAACAGGTCTATGCCGATTGGCTGGCCAAAGTTGGTGATGCAGGTCAGAAAATTCTGGACGACTACCGCGCCGCGCGCTGATACTGGCTAAAAAATCTCCTGGGCAATGCGTACCAATGCCCAGGAATTTTCGAAATTGATCAAATAAAGGAGCAGTGAAACGTTGAAAGCCTTCGTCAAGGTAAATGACATCGCTGGAAACCTTGCGGTTTGGATTTCCGCTGCCCTGCTTGTCTATATTGTATGTCATATCTCTGTCGAAATCGTCCTGCGCAGTTTCTTCGCGAAATCGACGTTTTCTATGGACGAGTTCGTGGGTTACGCCATTGGTTCGATGACTTTCTTGTCGCTGGCCCATACTTTCCGACATCGCAAGCACATCCGCGTCAGCATCTTGCAGTCCTTCATCAAAGGCCGCGTTGCCATCTCGATTGAACTCATATGCATTTCTTTCACCTTCGGCATCACTCTGTTTTTGGCGCGCTACATCTGGCGCACGCTGGCGCGTGACTTCACACGCGGCACCGTCAGTCCTACCCTGACCGAAACACCAATTTGGCTTATCGACAGTGCAATTTTCATTGGCCTTGTCCTGTTCATGGCCCAACTACTAGCAAGTGCCTTTCTTACGGTGAAAGACGGCGTTCTCGAAGACGGTGAGGCGGAATAATGGAAAGCCTTTTCATTGCCTTCATCGTATTGTTATTGGTCATTTATTATCTGGGCCTTGGGGTTTGGGTTTTTGCTGGGCTTTTGCTGGTCAGCACCACGGGTCTGGTGTTCCTAATCGATATGCCGCTGGATCGGATCGGCAAGATTATGGCTCCACTGGTAATCCGCAGTGCCACATCCTGGGAGATATCAGCCATCCCAATGTTCATATGGATGGGCGAATTGATGTTGCGCACGGACATGTCCGACAGGTTGTTTCGCGGGCTGTCTCCGCTTACTTATCATCTACCCGGACGGCTGCTGCATACCAATATCGCCGGCTCTGCCCTGTTCGCGGCGATCAGCGGATCAAGTGCTGCCACAACGGCTACGGTGGGCAAGATTACCATCTCGGAACTTGGCAAACGCGGCTATTCTAAATCACTGACCTTTGGCTCGCTCGCCGGAGCGGGTAGCCTTGGTCTGTTGATCCCCCCCTCTATTGTAATGATTGTTTATGGCGTTTTAGCTGAGGTTTCGATTGCACGGCTCTTTGCGGCGGGTGTCTTTCCGGGGATCATGATTGCTGCACTCTACTCGGGCTATGTGATCATTATCAGTATTTTGAACTCTTCGGTCGCTCCTCCGGATCGCGACAAGCCGGGTTTGAAGGACGCAGCCATCGGCCTGTTTAACTTGATCCCAATTGCAATGCTGATCTTCATCGTTCTCGGCTCAATATATAGTGGGCTGGCCACCCCGTCCGAAGCTGCAGCCGTTGGGGTAGTCGCCACGATGGTAATGGTCATCCTTACAGGGCAGTTTACGAAGGACGTCTTTTTCAGCACTCTGGTGTCCGCGGTACAGACCAGTTGC
>JBELMC010000144.1:0-5281 GCA_042096155.1 Dinoroseobacter sp. | reverse complement strand
AGGCGCGCCAGAAGCGGACTGTCAAGATTGCATAGACCGCCATCAGTTCGAGCCGACCAATCAACATCCCAAAGGCCAGCAGCCATTTCGCGGTGTTGTTTAGCGACGAGAAATTGCCGGCCGGACCGATGGTATCGCCCAAGCCTGGACCGACATTGGCCAATGCTGTTGCTGCGCCCGACAGTGCCGTGATGAAATCCAACCCCGTGAACGCCAGCGCGACGGCCAGCACACCGACAGAGACGGTAAACATCACAAAAAATGCCATCACCGAGGACAGGATGTCATGGCTGACCGGGCGGCCGGCGTAGCGCGGCGTAAACACGCCATGGGGGGCATGAATGCGCTTGATCTGCACAATGATCGACGCAATCAGCAACTGGAACCGAAAGACCTTGATCGAACATGCGGTCGAACCTGCACAGCCCCCCACCAGACCGGCGAAAAAAAAGACCACCACTGGAAAGGCGCCCCATTGCATGTAATCCGCGCTGGCATATCCGGTGCCGGTCAAAATCGAGGCTGCGTTAAACAGCGCTTTGCGAAAGCTCTCTTCCTGTGAGACCCCAACGGCGAAAAAGTTCCACAAGCTGACCGCAAGCACGACAGAGCAAAGGATACCAAAAAAGGCGCGGATCTGCGGGTCGTAGATCAGGGGTTGGGCGCTGCCTTGCAACAGCTGGACATAGCGCACAAATGGCAAGGCTGCCAGGACCATGAACAGCACCGCTGCATATTCAATATTAGGCGCAACTTGAGAGAAAGACCCATCGGAATTGGCAAACCCACCTGTTGCGATTGTGGTCATCGAATGGACCAAAGCGTCGAATGGGGTCATGCCCAGCGACAGATACGTCAGCGCACAGGCGATGGTCATGCCCAGATAGATGACCGAAATCCGTTGTGCAATCTCGCCAGCGCGCGGGAGGATCTTACCAAATGTGTCGAAACCTTCTGAACGGAAGATTTGCATCCCTCCGATCCGCAGCTCAGGCAAGAACACCATCGCAACAACAATAATTCCAATGCCGCCAAACCATTGCATCAGGCCGCGCCACAAGAGCAAGCCCTCAGGCAGATCTTCGAGATCGCTGAACACGGTCGATCCCGTGGTGGTAAAACCGGACATGGCCTCAAAGAACGCATCGACATACGCGGCCTTCGTCGCCCCCAAGACAAACGGCAACGCGCCAAACACCGGCAGTGCCAGCCAGACCCCGAAGGTCAGCAAGAACGTCTGCTGGATCGACAGCCGCTGGCCCATCCCATTGGCGCAGGCAATTGTGCTGAGCACGCCAAGCATGCCTGTGATCGCGCCGGTTTCGAGAAACACATGCCATTGGCCGTTCTGTGCCATCAAGTCCGCGGCAAACGGCAACACCATAGACAGGCCCAAAGCACTGAGCAAAAGACCCGTAACATAGCCAACAGGACGCAGATCAAACATAGGCGCAGGCTTGGCGATGCCGGAACGCCGTGTCAATGCCGCGCTGGCGTGCAGGCTTGCGGGTTTTGCGCCTTGGGTGGCAGTTTGCGTGAACCAGGGAGGGCGCATGGCGTGAGGTTCGACAACGCCAACGGGTGTGGCGCGCACAATAACGCGCGATACAGCATGAAGACACCCGATCGGGTATAGGTCGACCAATGGCACACGCGGGCCGAGGGGCGCCCGATCGGGTAACCGAGCGTGGCCAGATGTGCCCTTGTGGTCGTTTGTGAAATTGTCAAATGGTGCCAATTTGGCGCTTTTGGCGCTCGCAAGCCGAGGGCGATATCGCTCCAGCGACGGCGCGGCGCCGCCAGTTGGAACAACATATCAAACGGCATATTTTCCGTGGCTGAAACATGCAAAATCTCTGTCCGCTGTCCGACCGGGGATGAGAGTGCTTGTGCTGCCGGTACATAGAATTCAGCAGGACTGAGCAGAACAACGCGAGTGATAGGAGCACGGGTTAACGCCAAAGCGCGCAGCGCAACGCGGGCCCCCAACGAGTGGGCCAGCACGTGAAGAGGGTTGTCACAAAGCGCTGCGATCTGGTTGAGAAGGTCGGCCAATTGGCGCCCGGCCTGGCCTGCGCGGCGATAGCCCTCGCCCAGCTTCAGCGCGCCATCCCATGCAAACGGAATGCACAGACCCTGTGACATGCCATCAAAGCCCAAGGCAACCGGCCAGCTCAGCGCCTTTGGGCAGCGCGGTTGTGGGTCCATTCCATAAATATGACCATGTGGATCATGCGCGCTGATAAATGGAGAGAACCGCAGCCCATGAAGCAACACAACAATCGGCATGTTCTTGGGCAGCGCAGACAAGGCTCGCTCTAAGGCCGGGATTAACGCGCCCCCTGCGGCTGGAGCCGGCTCAAGAGGGCCGGAATTGATCCTGAGCAGGGGCATAAGCGACACCTTCGCGAAGCTGGGAATTGGACCGTTGCCTTACGCTATGTCAGCACAGTGAAGACCGCGTTACAGGCGCGCGCGGTGCTTGACGCGCGGGCGCAACGGGTCTAGCCCCATGCTAGTGGTGATTTGGTTGCCGGATTGCAGGCCACGTAAAACATTCTGCTAAAGAGGTTTCGGTCTCCCCTTTTCCGAACCTTCATCTGAGCCCTTGACTGGCGTGGGGCTTTTTGTTGGCCGTTTTTCGGCAAGGAGCTTGTGATGACACACACAACTGACTGGCACACCCGCACCAAGCTGGTTCATTCTGGCACCCGCCGCAGCCAATATGGCGAGGTGTCTGAGGCCATTTATCTGACCCAAGGTTTTGTCTATGACAATGCCGAGCACGCTGAAGCCCGTTTTATCGAGAGCGGTCCGGATGAGTATATCTACGCCCGGTATGGCAACCCAACCGTAAGAATGTTCGAGGACAGAATTGCCGCGCTGGAAGGGACGCAAGACGCCTTTGCCACAGCCAGCGGAATGTCGGCGGTCAATGGAGCGCTGGTTTCGATGCTACGGGCGGGCGATCATGTGGTGTCCGCCAAGGCGCTGTTTGGCTCGTGTTTGTATATCCTGGAAGAAGTTCTGACCCGATTTGGGGTCGAGGTAACATTTGTCGATGGTACCGATCTAAACGCCTGGCAGGCTGCCATACGACCGGATACAAAGGCGGTTTTTTTTGAAAGTCTCAGCAACCCGACTTTGGAAATAATCGACATCAAGGCAGTGGCAGATCTGGCCCATGCGGTGGGTGCGCTGGTGGTGGTCGACAACGTTTTTGCCACGCCGATCTTTTCGCGTGCGATCGAGTTTGGCGCGGATGTCGTTGTTTATTCGGCGACCAAACATATCGACGGGCAGGGGCGTTGTTTGGGCGGAGTGATTTGCGGCACCCGGCCTTTCATTCGCCAGATCGTCGAGCCATATCTCAAGCACACTGGTGGGGCGCTCAGCCCGTTTAACGCCTGGGTGATGCTGAAGGGAATGGAAACTCTGGACCTGCGCTGCCGGGCCCAAGCACAAAGCGCGTTGCAAATCGCCCAAGCGGTGGATGGTCATCCCAAACTGGATCAAACCTTGTTCCCGCACCTGCCCAGCCATCCACAATACGCGCTTGCCAAAGCCATGATGGCGCAAGGCGGGACGGTGCTGTCCTTGGTGCTGAGCGGCGGCAAAGAGGCGGCATTCCGGTTTCTCAATGCATTACAAATCTTCACGATTTCCAACAATCTTGGGGATGCAAAATCGATTGTCACCCACCCGGCGACGACGACGCATCAGCGGCTTTCAGCGCCGCAGCGCGCGGCCCTTGGGATCAGCGACGGCCTGGTGCGGGTGTCGGTCGGGCTTGAAGATTGCGGTGATCTGATACGCGATATACAAGCTGGGCTGGATGCGGCGTAAGGCAAAACTCCCCCGTCGCGAGGGATATGAATTTACCAAATACGGATGTTTCATCCCTAAAATTGCGTGTCTGAGGGCAAACGCGCGTCGCTCTTGGCATTTTTGCCCGGACAGATCGCGAAAACCGTGATCCAGTCACGCGCCTTTCACGTATTTCTATCAGATTGATTTCTGTCTGCCCGTGCGGAACGCTGCGACGGACAGAGACACACCAAATCGAGGGTCCCGCCGATGAACATTCATACGCCAAAGCTGACTGTGACACCCGACGACGCCGATGCAGCAAAGGCCTTGGCGACATTGCGCGCTTGGGCCAAAAAGGCAGCGCCCGCGGATATCGCCGCCCTTGAACCCGCCTTGGGACATCTGTTGCCCGGACAAATCCCCAATTACCCCGCGCTGGCCCGCGCCTATCCCGATGATTTCTCGGTGGATGCCGATTACAAAGACACGCTGCCGGATCTGCAAAACGGTCCGGCATCCTTGATCCGCGGCGCACGCCAACAGATCCAGCATGTCGGGATCTCAAACTTTCGTCTGCCTGTCCAGGTGCAAACCCGCGATGGCGCACCGCTGATGTTGGAGACCTCCGTCACAGGCACGGTCAGCCTAGAGGCCGAAAAAAAAGGCATCAACATGTCGCGGATCATGCGAACATTTTATAAACACGCCGAAGCCACGTTCAGCTTTAACGTGATCGAAGCCGCATTGGATGATTATAAAACCGATCTCGACAGCTTTGACGCTCGCATCCAGATGCGGTTTTCATTCCCTCTGAAAGTGGAGAGCCTGCGCTCGGGGCTGTCTGGATACCAATATTACGACATCGCTTTGGAGCTGATTGAAACAGCTGGTTTACGCAAAAAAATAATCCATCTGGATTATGTGTACAGCTCGACCTGTCCTTGCTCGCTGGAATTGTCTGAACATGCGCGCCAATTCCGCGGGCAACTGGCAACGCCACATTCTCAGCGATCGGTTGCGCGGATCTCGCTAGAGCTGGACGAGACCGCACAATGTCTGTGGTTCGAAGATCTGATTGATTTGGCGCGCGCCGCCGTGCCCACCGAAACGCAGGTGATGGTGAAACGCGAGGATGAACAAGCCTTCGCCGAGCTGAACGCTGCCAACCCAATCTTCGTCGAAGACGCAGCACGTCTGTTTTGCGCGCATTTGCAAAAAGATCCTCGTGTGGGCGATTTTCGTGTCATTGCCAGCCACCAAGAGAGCCTGCACAGCCACGATGCGGTGTCTGTTTTGACCGAAGGGCCGACCTTTGCCACCGACAGTTTGGATCCGCGCCTGTTTGCGTCATTGTTTCATGTCGGATAACACAAACCGACCAGATACACCACCGTCATTCCGACCACCCGAACACCACATTCCCCCGCAACCCGACGCCAAGCCGATGCAACCCCAGAGCGGCCGATCCAGA
>JBELMC010000143.1:0-5348 GCA_042096155.1 Dinoroseobacter sp. | reverse complement strand
AACGACGATAAAAAACAGCTTCGCGAATTCGTGGCTAAAATAAGTGGCACCGCTGTCGTGGCACTGCGCTCAGACCTTGGGCGTTCCGTCCTCGAGGTCAGTGCCGCGGTGCAAGACTTTACCCAAGGTGCGCTCCAGGACGGGCTAAATCGCTTGGGCGCGCCAGATGCACCAATTTTTGAAACACCTGAGGATGTGACCAAATGGGCGCGTGCGCAGCACATGGACGCATTTGTCACCCGGTACTGCCCGCAAGGACCGGCGCGAACAGCCGTTACGCAGATCGGCATACCGGTCTCACAGCAAATCAAGCCGTTTGATCGTTTGGCGTGGCCGCATGCAACAGCCGGTTTTTTCAAGTTCAAGGCCCATATTCCCAAGATTTTAGGGGCACTGGAGCAGCCGCAGCTGTTGTGAGCATATCGGCAAGGGCAGCGTCTTGATGCTGCGGGTGTAAACTCTGGACGCAGTCATTCGTTTGGGCCATGTTGCCGCAAAATACTACCGGAGGACAGGATGCTTGATTTGCTGAAACGCGCAGTCACGTGGTGGAATGGCCAGACCCTTGGCACACAATTATGGACGTATCGCAAAGGCGTGAAGGTCGGTGATGATGCAGCGGGCAATGTTTATTATGAAACGCGTGACGCCAAGCGCCGCTGGGTGATTTTTAACGGCGAGGCCGAAGCCAGCCGTGTCTCTCCGGAGTGGCATGGATGGTTGCACCATACCTTTCAAGAAGCGCCCACCAAGCAGCCCTTGACACGGAAAACTTGGGAACAGCCGCACTTGCCGAATTTGACAGGCACTGCAGCGGCCTATGTCCCTGAAGGCTCGCTTCGTCGTGAAGGTGTCACCCAGCGACGCGATTATGAGGCTTGGTCGCCCGAATAATTCGGTCATCCGGATACTCGTTTTTCGATTAAACGTTGCACTGCGTCCCCGCCCCATGTGAATTAGGGCGGGTGGGAGCAGGAGAAACAGGCATGGCCGAAGATAAGCTCGAGATCGCCGTAGGCGCCGCTGTTTTGGCACTGGCCGCTGGATTCGTCGTGTATACCGCCCAAGCCACCGGCTTTGGCCGCATTGGGGGCGGCGGGGGAACCTATGATCTGACGGCCAGTTTTCGCAGCGCCGAAGGGGTGTCTGTTGGGACCGACGTACGCTTATCTGGCGTCAAGATTGGCACTGTATCGGCCATTGCCCTGAATCCTGAAAGCCTGCGCGCTGACACGACGGTTACGATCCGGCAAGACGTCGAAATACCAGACGATTCGATCGCAGCAATCAGCTCGGAAGGATTGTTGGGCGGTAATTTTGTCGAGGTCTTACCCGGTGGCTCGCCGTTTGTGCTGGAAGAGGATATGGCGTTTCCAGAAACCCAAGGTGCGTTGGATCTGCTGAACTTGTTGTCACGTTTTGTCGGGGGGCAGTGAATGGTCCGCGCGGATCTGCGAACAGGTCTGGTGATTGCGGCGTGCTGTGTCGGTACGGCATTCGGGCAGACTATTGAGGTTATGCCCCTTGATGACGACGCTGTGACACTTGCGCCAATGGATCCTGCGGATTCGAACGCCGAGATCGGCTTGGACATCCGCGCGGTCGAAGAGCCGGGCTTTGGTCCCCGGTTTCAGTTGTCGGACGAACAATTTCAAACCTTTGAGCAACAAATCAGGATCGAAATCGCAGAGGCCGGACGACTTCGGGTGCTGGATAAGATGACCGGTCGAACGCGGGATTTGACCCTTATGAGCGCCGAAAGCAGTGATTTGGGGCGGATTGTTGTGACGCTGCATGAATGTCGCTATCCGTCGGAAAGCCCCAGCTCGGACGCTTATGCTCGGGTCAGTGTGGTCAGCAACACGGGCGACACTCTGTTTACAGGATGGATGATTGCGTCTTCCCCGGCGCTGATGGCGCTGGATCATCCCCGCTATGACGTTTGGGTCTTAGGCTGCACATTGCCGCCCGACGAAGATCCGCCAGAGCTGACCGAAGATGCTGTGATCGCGCCGCAGGTCGCTCCCGTCGGCGCGCAGATGCTCACTCAGTCGATACGACCCCGGCCGAGACCTTAATTTCACCAAAGGATCATTGGCCGTGTCGTGCAGTCCGCAGGCGGGCGTCAAGCCGATGTCGAAAATACAGTTTCGGCTGGTACGTCATGGGGCATTGCATCGATACGTCCGACCGTAAGCAAGGCTGATCTCAAGTGCTGCTGGTATAAATTGCGCGGGATTTCTATTCCGCCCATGCTCTGCAAATGGTCGGTCATAAATTGAGTGTCAAACAGCGAATACCCCCCAAAGCGCAGCCGTGCCAACAGCCAAGCCAGAGCGATCTTGGACCCGTTCGTGCGTCGAGAAAACATGCTTTCGCCGAAAAAGGCCCCGCCCAGTGCGACGCCGTAGACACCGCCGACCATCTGATTGTCTTGCCAAACCTCCAGCGAGTGGGCGTAGCCGCGCGTGTGCAGCTCACAATAGGCGGCATATAGAGTGTCATTGATCCAAGTTTCGTCGCGGTCGGCACAGGCCCTCACAGTCGCAGCAAAATCGTGGTTTAGACGTATGTCGTATTTCAGTTTCAGCAGTGATTTGCGCAAAGAGCGTGAAATATGCAGACCGTCGATGGGGATGATGCCGCGATCGCGCGGATCTATCCACTGAATCGCATCGGACCGGCGACTTTCAGCCATTGGGAAGACGCCCAAGGAATAGCCCTTGATCAGTAATTCAGCCGTCAGTTTGGTCATTCGCCCGGGGAAATTGAACCCAATGTCATCAAATATTACCTGCAGCGTTCATTGAGGTCTAGTTTGCCCCTCACCGAACTGTCGAGGCATCAGCCTTGTGCCTCGAGCCATTTTTCCAACCAATGAATATTGTAAGACCCGCTCCGCACTGCCTCCTCTTCCAGCAGCGCGTGAAACAGGGGCACCGTCGTGTCGACGCCATCGACGATCAGCTCGCCCAAAGCGCGTTTAAGACGCGCCAATGCGGCAGCACGGTCTGGTGCATAAACAATCAATTTGGCGATCAAGCTGTCGTAATACGGCGGGATCGCATAGCCATCGTAAAGCGCACTGTCCATACGGACACCCAAGCCGCCGGGTGCGTGATACTGGGTAATTTTGCCAGGGCAAGGCGAGAAGGTTGGCAGTTTCTCCGCATTGATCCGCACCTCTATGGCGTGACCTTTGACGGCGAGGTCTTCCTGACGCAAAGACATCTCGTTGCCTGCTGCCACACAGATCTGTTCTTTGACCAAATCCACGCCAAAAATGGCTTCGGTCACGGGGTGTTCGACCTGCAAACGGGTGTTCATTTCGATGAAATAAAATGCGCCGTTCTCATATAGAAATTCGATCGTGCCTGCGCCTTCATACCCGATATTGGCAACAGCATCCGCGCAGGTTGCACCGATCTGTGCACGAAGTTCAGGTGTGATGGCCGGACCAGGAGCTTCTTCGAACACCTTTTGGTGGCGTCGCTGCAAAGAGCAATCGCGCTCACCCAGATGGACTGCCCGGCCCTGACCATCACCAAACACTTGCACTTCGATGTGACGAGGGGTTGTGAGGTATTTTTCAATATAGACTTCGTCATTCCCGAAGGCGGCTTTGCCCTCAGCGCGCGCTGTGCGGAAGGCTGTTTCCAGATCGTCGGCGGTTGTGGCCAACTTCATGCCCCGTCCTCCGCCGCCTGCTGTCGCCTTGATGATGACTGGAAAGCCGAACTCTTGAGCCACTTTTCGGGCGCTCTCAAGATCAGGGACCCCACCATCGGATCCGGGCACGCACGGAACACCGAGCGCTTTCATTGTGTCTTTGGCGGTGATCTTATCACCCATAATACGGATATGTTCGGCGCGGGGACCGATGAATTTCAGGCCGTGATCTTCCACAATTTCAACGAATTGCGCATTCTCAGACAAAAAACCATACCCGGGGTGGATGGCTTCTGCGCCGGTGATTTCGCACGCCGATATGATCGCCGGGAAACTCAGATAACTGTCGGACGCAGAGGGAGGTCCGATGCACACGCTTTCATCAGCCATACGGACATGCATTGCGTCCGAATCTGCGGTCGAGTGCACGGCGACTGTTTGGATGCCCATTTCCCGGGCGGCACGGATGACACGCAGAGCTATCTCACCCCGGTTGGCAATTAGAATTTTTTTGAACATCGGCGGCTCACTCGATGATCATCAAGGGTGCGCCAAATTCCACAGCAGCCCCGTCTTCGACCAAAATTCGTGTCACCTTGCCTGCCCGGGGGGCCGGGATGTGGTTCATCGTTTTCATGGCCTCAATGATCAAAACGGTCCGGCCTTCCGAGACGGAATCGCCAAGTTTCACAAAAGCCGGGCTGCCGGGCTCCGCTTGCAGATAGGCGGTGCCGACCATGGGCGAGGTCACTGCGCCGGGATGTTGGGCAGGATCATCGCCCGATGGGGCGGATGTCGCGGCAGGAGCCGACGAGATCGGTGTGGGGGCCGCTGGAATTGGGGCAGCGACAGTCGTTTGAACGGTTTGTGGTGCGGGAAGCTGACGCGACACGCGGACATTCAGCCCGTCATCTTTGCCATATTCGCGTTTCACTTCAAGTTCAGTCAGATCATTGTCGCGCAGCAGCTCTGTCAAGGCTTTGATAAAAGCTACGTCGGTATCATGGGATGGTTTGCTCATTCCGCCCTCGTTTGGCATGGGTCCTCGGGCTGTCGACGCCCGCTCAGTTAACAAAACGGTATAGGCGAGGGTTGCGTCAAGGGAAAGAGGATCAAGCGGGGATTTCTTTTGCTGCCTCAATGGCATTGTCGTCCAGAGGTGTTTCCATGATAAAACGCCCCCAAAATGCGCCAGGTCCCGATCTGATCGGACGGGTCAACTGAGCCGCCCCGGTTTTACCGGAGACTGTTAAGCTGGTATTTCAAGCTGCAATGTCGTCTGTTTTCAAGCTTTGATAGTGCTCATCCTCTGCTTGTTGCGGTGTGATGTAGCCCAGCGGCTCCAGTCGTCGCTTCGTGTTGAACCAATCGACCCACTTGCGGGTTTCCCACTCAACCTGATCTTTGGACTTCCATGGACCCAAGCGGTTGATGACTTCAGTCTTGAACAAGCCGATCATCGTCTCGGCAAGCGCGTTATCATAACTGTCGCCGACGCTGCCGACAGAGGGCTCCAGCCCAGCATCGACTAACCGTTCTGTGTACTTGATCGATACGTATTGAGACCCTCGATCAGAATGATGGATGAGGTTTTCGCAAGGCCTGCGCGCATGAAGTGCCTGTTCCGCTTCGCACGATCTGACGCACGATCCGGATCACGCGCGATGGCTTGATGTTCA
>JBELMC010000142.1:0-5425 GCA_042096155.1 Dinoroseobacter sp. | reverse complement strand
CCTTCTCAATCTGTCCGATGTTGATGTCGAGTGTTTCTCGAAACTCTCCCAAAGCTTCCTGATATTCGGCTTTGGTCTTTGCTGCAGATTGAACCAGTGCTTCCAGGGACGCGACCAATTTCGATTCAAGAAAACACCCCTGATTTGGCGGTCCAATTGGGGCTAGAGTTCGAAAAACCATTGGCGTTTTTTTTCAAAAGCGCCGCCCAGATCCGGCGAGATGCGGGCTTCAGACTTGCGCCCTTTGGCCTTGGACTTTAAGAACGAAGATGGAACAATGGGTCATATAAACGATGCCACTTGATCGGACTGGTAAGCCGGGATCCGTGGCACAAGGGGACGGGCGATGCTGACATCTGTGGAACTCTGCGCGGGGGCAGGCGGCCAGGCCCTGGGGCTGGAGCGCGCAGGTTTTGCCCACCAGGCCCTGGTCGAGATAGACAAACATTGCTGCAACACGCTGCGCCACAACCGGCCTGCCTGGACCGTGCTGGAACAAGATGTGCGTGTGTTCAAAGAAACTGCCGGCACCTATACGGGCACGGATCTGCTGGCAGGCGGGTTGCCCTGCCCGCCGTTTTCGGTAGCTGGCAAACAGCTTGGCGAAAAAGACGAGCGCAATCTGTTCAACGATGCCATCGATATCATTGACGCCGCGCGCCCGCGGGCCGTCATGATCGAGAACGTGCGCGGCTTTTTGGGTGCGGTGTTTCACGATTATCGCGAGCGGCTGAAATCGCAGCTTGATCTGTTGGGTTATAAAACCGATTGGCGGCTGTTGAATGCTTCTGATTACGGCGTGCCGCAACTGCGACCACGGGTGGTGATTGTGGCGATTCCCAAACAGCGTGCGGCGTTTTTCGATTGGCCAGAACCCAATCCCCATAACCCGCCCAGTGTCGGTGAAACCTTGCGCGATCTGATGGCGGCTGGCGGTTGGCGCGGGGCGCAGGAATGGGTTGCGCGGGCAGATGAAATCGCTCCGACCATTGTTGGGGGCTCGAAAAAACACGGTGGTCCAGATTTGGGACCGACCCGCGCGCGCGCCGCCTGGGCGACTCTGGGCGTCGAGGGACGCTCTCTGGCGGCCAAGGCACCGGATGCGTTTCACACCGGTATGCCGCGCCTGACTGTGCCGATGGTCGCGCGCATCCAGGGATTTCCCGACGATTGGCACTTTACCGGGGCCAAGACCAACGCCTACCGTCAGGTGGGCAACGCGTTCCCACCACCGGTGGCGCAGGCGGTCTCTGGCCAGATCGCCAAAGCGTTGCGCAGACGCGTGCTGCATGCTGTCAGCGCCTAGGCCTGACGGGGCAATGCGGTGAAGAAAACGATCCCGGACAGCCGCGTTGTTATTGGCCACCGAGACCATGCCTTGCTCAGTGCCATCGGCGCGGAGATCACCTTGCGTGCCGGGGGCCCAGACGCGTTGGCGCAGTGCTTTGGCGAAATGTTGCGGCGCTGCATCGACGACGTGATTTTGACCCCGAAGACCGGGCGGCGATCCTATGATGCGCTGGAAAAGACCGAAAAGACCTATATTGGCACCCGGGTCGAGATCGAGCTACGGGCCCTTTTGCGGTTGCCGAAAGGCCGGTTGGACACGGTGATCTTGGGGCATGATGTCGATATCAAGAACACCATGGGCAGCAATTGGATGATTCCATCAGAAGCCCTCGGTCAGCCGTGTATTCTGGTTGCCGCAGACGAAGATCGCGCGGTTTGCTTTCTGGGTTTGATCGTGGCGCGCGTGGATTATCTGACAGCGAGCGGGAATAGAGATTCCAAGAAAAGTATATCATCTCAAGGATTTAAGAATATATTTTGGCTGCTGCGCGGCCACCCTTACCCATCGAATTTCTGGCGCAGTGTGTCTGCTAAGACGGTCGATCGGATCTTTGCGGAACCGTCGGGCAATCGCCGTTTGGCCGTTCTGTTTCAAGAGCTCCAACGCCAGCCCATCAGCCGCGATGTGATTGCGGCCGTCGCCCAACAACACGATTTCATGCGCAGGATCCGATCCGACAAGGGCCGGGGCACGCGGGACCGCTTGGCCCGCGAAGGCGTTTTGCTGCTGTCGGGGCAATGCGATGGCGCCTTGATTGCGGCGCTGGGATTGCCCGCTTGTCCTGCAGATGCATTCTTGTCGCACCGGGTCACCTCCCAGATCGAGGCAGATCTGGCCGAGCGCCACGGCTTCAAGCTAACCTGGCAACAATTGATCTAGCGCGCTATGGTGTGATAATCGACGTTTGGCGCCATGTCGCTGGCAATCGCCACCCGGTTTGACATGTTAAAGAAGCCAATGACATTGGCGATGTCCCAAATCTCACGGTCGCTGCAGCCCGCGTCGCGCAAAGCCTGGCGCGCAGACTCAGAGACCTTGGCAGGTGTCTCTGTCAGCAAGACGGCGAAATCGCAGATCGCGCGTTGCTTGGCGGTCAGCTTCGCCGAACGGTAGTTCATCGCAATCAACTCGGCCCAAACCGGATCGCCAGAAAGCTGTCGCAATGCCGCGCCATGGGCCACCAAGCAATAGACACATTTATTGACCGAACTGACGACCACGGCGATCATCTCGCGCTCGGTTTTGGTCAGACCAGATGGTCCCAGCATCAGCTCGTTATACATTGCCGTGAACCCGGCGAGCTTGTCGGCGTGAAATGCATAGGCCTTCAGAACGTTGGGGATCAGCCCCAGTTTCTCGGCGCAAAGGTCAAAATATTTGATCGTCTCTGGGGTCAGCGCTGTCTCTTGCTCGATATCGAGGGCCAGAATATTCTTCAGATCAAGATCATGCATCAGGAAGTGCCTTTCACGGCAAGGTTAAAGAAATAACGGCAACGCCCGCATAGGCACGGCCACCTCGGTTCAGGGCGACAGTGCCAAGCTGTTCTGCGTTTGGGTCAAGGCTTTGCGCGACAGCGAGAGCAGCCTCGGTATCCACATGATCCAGACGATCTGGCACCAGATATAACGCTTGACCTGTCAGGTCAGGCGGCTGCGTCAGGGCAAAATGATGGGGGGTATGGCGCACCAAAAGCACGGGATCTGCGCCGCCCATCGCCAGCCCAGTGCCAATTTGACCGGCCTCGATCCAGCTGTCGACGACAATGATCTGGCTGCCATCATAACCCGCTGTCAGGCGCAGAGCGGGTTCAAGACCAGACCAATTGAACATTGCTTGGGTCTGGTCCCAATTGGCAAAGCCATCGCGTGGTGCAAAGATTCCAGTCGGCACATGGACCATCAAAACTGCGATCACAGCCCATACAACAGTGCCAAAGCCATAGCTGGCCCACAGAAACAGACGAGAGCCCCCCTGGGCCAGCCAAACCCCAACCAATGGCAGCGCAAAGACGAAACCCGGCATCGTCCAATGCGGAAAAGAAGCATCTGAAAACAGATAGATCGCGTTAAAGGCCACAATCGGCCACAGCGCCAGATGGGCCAGACTGCGCGGGCCGGGTGCGCCACGCAACGCCCGCTTGCTGAGGATCAGCGCGGCGGCCAGCGTTGCGGGCAGCAGATAGACCAACTGGCCTGCAGCCATAGCTGCGAAATTGGCCAATTGCACAGTGCGGGCTGTCCGAGCACCGTGGAATGCAAAGCTGACCCAATCTTGCGAGATGTTCCAAATAAGCACCGGCGCGACGCCCAAAACCGCGATCGCCGCTGCGAGCCAGAACCCCGGCTGCAAAGCCCAGCGCCACCGGCCGGGGGTCAACAGCATGAAGGACAGCACGCCAAACGGGATCAGCCCTGCCTGGTATTTCGAGCCAAATGCAATCGCGAGGCCCAGTCCGCCCAACGCCCAGTGCTTCAAAGACGGACGCACGTGACCGGCCATCTTGACGAGCGCATAGGCCGTCAGACCAGAGCCCAAATTCAGCGGGCCGTCGGGCAAAACAAAGACACCCGAGCCAAGGGCCATATGCGGTGCAATCGCAAACAGAACCAGGGAATAAAACCCCGCCTTGGGGCCTGCCAGATGATGTCCGATCAAGTACAAAAGCCACCCCGTCGCTGCCCCACACAGCAAAAACGGCATGCGATAAGCCAGCGCGCTTTCGCCGAATATCTGCGCCGAGGCGACTGGCGCCCAGAACCCCAACGGCGGATGGTCGTAAAACGACAGCGAAAAGTCCCGGGCTGCGGCAATCGCGTACGCTTCATCCACGCCCAGCGGAAACGTAACTGCAATCAGTACCTTAACCAGCGTTACGGCGACCAAGAGCGCCACGGCACGGATCTGCCAGTCAGCTCTATTCATCGCAGCCACAGCTTTTGGTTCTTCAATTTGTTGCGAATTTTTTGTTGTTGAGCGGGCAAATCATTGCGGTCAAACAGCGCGCGCGCCTTTTCGCCTTTGGCTTGATAGATCATCCGCTTGAATGGTTCATATTCTTTAAGCACTTTTTTGACCTTGTTGGGCGCACTCACTTGGCGCAAGGTTTCGACCACAGCGTCGCTTTCACACGCAAATAACAGCGACAACACCCGATAATGGCAGCTTACCGAGCCGTCCAACAGGCCCTCAAACCGGGGCCGACCCCCGCCGAGCTTATGAATCACCAAAGGCAAGGCGATCTGGTCAAGCCATGGATAAAGCGGCTGACATTCCAGCACCTTGGGCGGGGCATCGCGGACCTGGGTTGCAATTGCGACGAAGATATCCGCAAAAACCGCTGGATCAGCGCCATAAAACCAGCCTGCGTTGAAATAGAGATAGCGCTCCCAGTACTCATCGGGGAAATCAGGGTGCAGCGTACCGGCAAGATCAAGACCGAACTGATCATAGAGCGCGCCCCAGATGGCATGGTAGCCGGGACCATAAAGTTCGATAACCGGCCAGGTGGCCTCGCGTTTCATCGACGCTGATGGATAGCCAAAATCAAACGGCACATCTGACAAAGGCGCTAGGTGCAATGTGTCAGTATCAAAAAACACGAACGGCACGTCGGGAGGCAGAACCCGCAACGCCTCTATTTTGTTACCGTTTGGATACTCGGCACCGAAATATTCGTTTGTAAATGGCAAAACCTTGGCTTCAAGATCGTGCAAGGCCGCGCGTACGGTATCGCTGATGCGCGGATCGTCGGGCCATTTGGCGCTGGGTTGCGGCTCGGCGAAGATCAGTTTGCCGCTGAAACCGGGATTGGCGGCGCGGAACGATGCTGCAAACAAGACCGCCTCATATTCCAAGCGTCCAGCCTGCGCGACGGCCAGCACGTTGAAGGCGGAAGAGCTGTCAGCAAGATCAGTCATGCAAATATCCATCGGACAACATTATGTGCGGGTATAGCCGGGAACAGGGTACTGCTGGAAGCCTGGATTCGTGCAAATGGCTGAGCAGACAAAATTCGCTAGGGCGTGTTAACACGATCGTTCTGGTGTGATTTCGGCTCACTTATTGTATGAA
>JBELMC010000141.1:0-5504 GCA_042096155.1 Dinoroseobacter sp. | reverse complement strand
TTCATAGCAAACATTGCTCGAAAGAGACCGGAACTAAACCGCGACAAGACCATTCGAAGGCGAACCGGCCCTCGATCCGCGCTTTATGGAGCTGCCCAATGTGCTGTTGCAACCGCACCATGCAAGCGGGACGATTGAGACACGCAAGGCCATGGGGCAGTTGATGCGCGATAACCTCACGGCCCATTTCGCGGGCCAACCGCTGCTGACCCCGGTTGTATGAGGCGATCATGAAAACACTGACCATCCATGCCGCCAAAGACCTGCGTATCGAAGAGCATGAGAGGCCCAATCCGGGCCCCGACGAAGTCTTGATAACACTGGAAGCAGGCGGCATCTGCGGCTCTGACCTGCACTATTTCAATCACGGCGGTTTCGGGACCGTGTGCTTGCGTGAACCAATGATACTTGGTCACGAAGCGGCCGGGCGCATAACGGCTCTTGGGGCTGGGACCACAGGGGTCGAACGAGGTCAGCGCGTTGCGGTCTCGCCTTCGCGTCCTTGCGGCATATGCAAGTTCTGTCAGACCGGACGCCAGAACCACTGTCTTGACATGCGGTTCTATGGCTCCGCTATGCCGTTCCCCCATATTCAGGGCGCCTTCCGGCAAGAACTGGTTGTCCATGCTAGCCAATGCGTGCCAACAACACTAAGCGCATCAGAGGCCGCCATGGCGGAGCCGCTTTCCGTTGTTCTGCACGCCTCAAAACAGGCGGGCGATCTTACAGGGAAGCGGGTGCTGGTGACGGGCTGCGGACCTATTGGTCTTCTGGCCGTGCTGGTCGCCAAGGCGGCTGGCGCGCTTGAAATAGTGACGACCGACATCACCGCTTTCACGCTTGAGAAGGCACGAGAACTGGGCGCGTCAGACAGTTTGAACGTCGTCGAACAGCCAGAGGCCTTAATGGCTTTTTCTCGGAACAAAGGCCATTTTGACGTTCTCTTTGAATGCAGCGGGGTCGCCACAGCTCTCGCCAGCGCCGTGCCCGCTTTGCAGCCCTGTGCGACCATCGTACAACTTGGACTGGGCGGAGACATGACGTTGCCCATACAAGCGATGACTGCCAAAGAGTTAAAAATGGTTGGTTCGTTCCGCTTTCATCACGAGTTTGCTTTGGCGGTCAATGCGATGGAACAAGGCATTTTCGACGTAAAGCCGCTGGTGACCGGGTCACATCCATTGGCGGAAGCTGTCGCCGCGTTCGAGCGTGCGGGGGATCGGTCCTCTGCAATTAAGGAACAGATTGTCTTTTTCGAATGATGGACCCTGACTAAGGCAGGTGACCAAGCGGCAAGGGGCAGCTCTCAGAGCGATGCGGAACCAAACAATCCAAACAGAAACTACTCTGAAGCGATGCTCGAACACTATTCGTTCGGAGCGTTCCTTCAGCGTAACCGGTTGTGATTTTGGAAAATAATACCACTGAGGACAGGCCTGTCATCCACCCGGGCCCGGCCGTGAGACTTCGGGAAAAACGCCTCAAGCCGCACCATCTGTTCATCCGAAAGCCAATAAAGATCGCTCATGTCACCGCCCATGTTTTGGAACAGTGAGTCAGAGCCGAGCGCCAGAATCAATGGGTCCTGAGCTTAGCGTCATAGCACTTGAGACGTTGCGCAGCAGATCTAATGCGTCATTGGAAATGGGATTATTTTGCAAAAATACTGATGAGGTCAAACGGTACGGGATCTCCACATCGTTGTGCGTTTTCAATATGTCCAGTCGGCACTTGTTTGAAAATCTGCACCGCTCGCAGCTGTTTGAGCAAGATGTTCAAATGCAATTGAGAAACCTGCTCGTTCGTTGCATATTTGCGGCAGATCTGAGATTGCAACCCGTCATTGGGCCGATCCAGGGGCTGGTTTGTTATAGCAAGCATGCCAATCGCTGACATGTTTACGGTTTGTGGCTGCGGACCTTTGAAAGCGGGTTCGATGTATACGGAGGGTGACCCGTGTTAGAAACCAAATCTGGCCAAGAACGGCTGAGCGTTCTTGGCGCCCCCATGTCCACAACTGAAGCCGTGTCCATGAGAGATCGCTGGCGATCTGCTCGCACAGTTTCCACGGCAAAATAAGCGGCCATGACCTGGAAAAATATGGCGTGACAAATATCCTCTACGACACTCTGTTTGGTCGTCACAAAGCAAACGCGGCTGTGTTCCTGCAACTCGATAACGATCAGGTGGTGACCTATGATGCGTTTGTGAAACGGGCTGCACAGATCGCACATGTTCTGAAAAACAACGAAATTTCTGCAGGGGATCGCATTTTGGTGCAGGCCCCAAGGTTGGCCGATACGATCGCGCTTTATGCTGCGTCAGTTCAAGTCGGTGCTGTCTATTTGCCGCTGAACACGTCTTATAGATTGGCAGAGCTGGACTATTTCATATCGGATGCCCGACCTGCCATGGTCGTCTGCAACAGCAGTGACGCGCCTGAGATCACCAAACTGGCCGTTCGGTATGGCAGCCGCGTGCTGACGCTGGGCGGAGACAATCCCAGCTTAAGCCGCGAAGCGGACTCGCAGGCCTGCGATTTTGACAGTGTCGATCGCGCTCCGGATGATCTTGCGGCTTTGCTTTACACCTCTGGTACAACCGGCCGTTCCAAGGGCGCGATGCTGAGTCAGCGAAATCTGTTGTCAAATGCGCAAACTCTTGTGGATTTGTGGCGTATTACACACACGGATCGTTTGGTGCACGCTTTGCCGATCTTTCATACGCATGGGCTATTCGTGGCCCTGAATACATCACTTCTGGCCGGCGCTAAGGTTCGGTTGATGGAAAAATTCGACACGGCTCGGATCTTGGACGAATTGCCGCGGTCCAGTATACTTATGGGGGTTCCTACGTTTTATACCAGACTTCTGGACAGCGATCAGTTGACCCGAGAAATCACAGAAAATATGCGGCTTTTTATTTCGGGTTCAGCTCCGTTATTGGCCGAAACGCACGCTGCTTTCGAAGCCCGGACCGGCCATCGCATACTTGAACGGTACGGCATGACTGAAACCAATATGATTACATCCAACCCGCTCAACGGTGAGCGGCTCGCGGGAACTGTTGGATATGCGCTGCCAGGCATTGAGGTCAAAATCACCAATCCAGATACGGCCGAAGAGCTGCGTGCCGATCAGATCGGCATGATTGAGGTGCGAGGGGACAATGTGTTCCAAGGCTATTGGAACAGGCCGGAAAAAACGGATGAGGAGCTTCGCGCCAACGGATTTTTTCTCACAGGTGATCTTGGGATAAAGACGAAAGACGGGCGTATCTCGATTGTTGGTCGGGCGAAAGATCTCATTATTGCCGGAGGGTACAATGTCTATCCCAAGGAAATCGAAGACGTTCTCAATGATATCCACGGGATCGAAGAAAGCGCCGTTTTCGGTGTGGTACATCCACACTTTGGCGAAAGCGTGGTTGCTGCGCTCGTTTTCGACCAGACGCATCCTGTTGATTTGAATGTCGTCAAACAAATTGTCGAGTCGCGGCTTGCTGGTTTCAAACATCCTCGTCGGTACGAAGTGGTCGCCGCTTTGCCGCGAAACACAATGGGCAAAATACAAAAAAACATTCTTCGCGATCAATTTGCGGAACAAAACAACTGATTGTTCGGTTCAACAGGTCATATGCTGCCACAAATCGCGCCATACCCTGTCGACTTGGGCCCGGTGCCAGCCATTAATTTTGCACTGGCTTTGAGGATGAAGCAAAACGGTTGCCACCACAGCCACGGATGAACCAAGATTCTGGTGTTTGCGCGTGTTGCATTGCAGCTGGCGTGAGACACAGGCCGGCATCCAGGGTTGTTCGAGACCAGGACGCAGAGGTTCGAATTTTCTGTTGCTTTTTAAGCTTTGCTGCCATGTAACGTTTGGAGGTGTTGACCTCTTGTTTGTTTCAAACCACGAGCGCCGACCTGCGCTGCGAGAGGACCACCCAATGGCAAAAGATGATCTGACCACCGGCGCGATGCTGACGCATTTCAAGACACTCGCGATCCCGGCAGCATTCGGGATGTTGTTTACCACCTTGTATAATGTCGTGGACGTCTATTTTGCCGGACTATTGTCAACGGATGCGCAAGCGGGTCTCGCCATCGGATTTCAAGCATTTTTCATTTTGATGGCCGTCGGTTTTGGGCTGGCATCTGCGTTGAGCGCTTTGGTCAGCAATGCGAAAGGAGCAAAAGATACCCGCGAGACCCGGGAATTTGCCCTGCAAGGCCTTGGATTTGGGGCGATCACAACAGTCATTTTGATGGTCATTGGGGCTTTGGCCGGGTCTCACCTGATTGCGTTGGTCTCCGAGCCTGGAGCGTATCGCGATGCTGCAACTGGCTATTTCAGGTGGCTTATTTTTGCGCTGCCGGGCTTTTTTATGGCCTTTGGTGCGAATGGGATACTTCAAGCCCATGGCGACACGCGCTCGATGCAACAGGCTCTTATGGTCGCGTTTTTGGCCAATATCGGTCTGAATCCGGTGTTGATATTCGGAATTCCCGGAGTTGTCGGGGGGCTTGGGTTTAACGGCATCGCTGCGGCCACAGTGATCAGCCAAAGCGGCGTGATGTTGTTTATCATATACCGCGTTTTCAAGCTGGATGTCTTACAAGGCGCGACCTGGGCGGAGTTTCGTCCCAACCTGGCGCGCTACAACGCGATTGTGGCGCAGCTTTTGCCTGCCAGCACAGCCATGTTGGTCATGTTCGTTTCGGGCTTTGTGGTCCAGTTTGCGCTAAAGGGGTTTGGCGGCGAAGCGATTGCGGCTTATGGGATCGCGCTCCGGATCGAGCAGATCTTACTGCTGCCGGTTCTGGGGATGACCGGCGCCTTGTTGCCGATCATCGGTCAAAACTTCGGCGCTGGCGCCTATGACCGAGTGCGGGACGCATTGTTTTTGTGTTGGAAGCTTGGCTTTGTCATGACAGCATTTGCCACGCCGCTTTTGTGGTTCGGCGGCAGCACTGCGATGAGTTTATTCAGCTCGGACCCGGCGGTTATTTCGATTGGCGCGAGTTACCTGACAGTGGATGGTTTTTTGTTCCCGGTCTACATGATGTTGTTTTCGATCAACTCTCTTTTGCAGGCGCTGAAACGACCAATCTGGACGCTTTGGATAAGTATCTACCGACAAGGCTTTGGTATCGCGTTCTTTATTTGGATCTATGTCGGGGTGTTTAATTTTGACGTCTGGGGCGTGTGGTTTGGCATTGCCACCTCGGTGACCAGTGGTTGGATCATCGCCCTGATTGTTGCGTCTGGTATTGCCGGTACCTTAATCGGGGGATTGCGCCCTGTCGCGCGCGACGCAAAGTCTGGCAGGTGAAACGCGTCGATCAGCCGCCAAGGCCTGCCATCAGAGAAAATGAATCACGTGCAGAGATGCGCGCAGTTATTATAGCGCGCTGCAGGCACCGGCAAAAAAGGTGGCCGTGTGCCTTATGGACTTGTCGCGGTTTAGTTCCGGTCTCTTTCGAGCAATGTTTGCTATGAAGG
>JBELMC010000140.1:0-5559 GCA_042096155.1 Dinoroseobacter sp. | reverse complement strand
GCACTGAAGATTTCTATCCCGGGTATCGTAAACGTCGCTGTGGGTCTGTTTAAGGACACCACACTTGTTTCGATTATCTCAATGTTTGATCTGGTCGGTATGATCCGAGGCCCGATTCAGAACTCAACTGAATGGATCAGCATCTACTGGGAAGTCTACGGCTTCGGTGCCCTGCTTTTCTTCGTCGTCTGCTACTCTATCTCGCAATATTCGCAATGGTTGGAGCGTCAGCTCGCGACCGATCATCGCTAACGAAAGGGTCTGACAATGACCGATACGGCAACAAATACAACATCTACTGGGATGCAGGTCTCGGACGAAATCGCGATTGAAATCAGTAATATGAACAAGTGGTACGGAACGTTCCACGTGCTCAAGGATATCGATCTGACGGTTCAGCGTGGCGAGCGGATCGTAATTTGCGGACCTTCGGGGTCTGGAAAATCGACATTGATCCGCTGCATCAACGCGCTGGAGGAACATCAAAAGGGGTCGATCACCGTTGACGGCACTTTGCTGTCTTCAGATCTGAAAAACATCGACAAAATCCGTTCGGAAGTCGGGATGTGTTTCCAGCACTTTAATCTATTTCCCCATCTGACCATTCTTGAAAATTGTACGTTGGCGCCGATCTGGGTGCGCAAAACACCCAAGAAGGAAGCTGAAGAAACAGCGATGTATTTTCTTGAAAAGGTGAAAATTCCGGACCAGGCGCTGAAATACCCAGGTCAATTGTCTGGTGGCCAACAGCAGCGTGTGGCGATTGCTCGTTCGCTGTGCATGCGTCCGCGGATTATGTTGTTTGATGAGCCGACCTCGGCACTCGATCCTGAAATGATCAAAGAGGTGCTCGATACGATGATTCAGCTGGCGGAAGAAGGAATGACCATGTTGTGTGTGACCCACGAGATGGGCTTTGCCCGTCAGGTCGCCAACCGCGTGATTTTCATGGATCAAGGGCAGATCGTGGAGCAGAACGCGCCAGAACCGTTCTTTACCGATCCACAGAGCGACCGCACCAAATTGTTCCTCAGCCAGATCCTGGGTCATTAGACCCAGTGTTCATGCAAACAGGAGGCGGGGTTTCAGCCATGTCTTTTGTTTCGTAAGTCTCGTGGGGTTTTGAGTTCCAAAACTGTACCGGTTGCGTCCGTGACATCATTCCAGGACGTAACGTCAAATGTCATGATGCAGACTGATGCGGTTGGAAACTGAACCGACACTGGGGTACTGGGCCATTCGGCCGCTAACGCGGTGCTTAAATCACCGAGGCCGGGGTTGTGCCCAAGCACCATCACCTTATCGGCGCTGGCCTTGATAATTAGCGCCATCATCTGATCAGGGTCTGCGAGATATAGGTCGGCGTGAAACGACACTGGGGTGGGCAGATCCAGAAGCGCCCAGGTCTCTCGTGTACGGTGCGCGTCAGACACGAGTGCGACATCGGCAAGATATCCCCGCGCCTTTAACCAAGCGCCCATTAACGGTGCATCGCGCTGACCACGAGGGGCCAGAGTGCGGTCATGATCTGACAAGTTGGGGCCGTCCCAACCTGATTTGGCATGGCGCATGAGAATAAGTGTCTTCATGAGTCTCTCAGAAAATTGTTCATGTGAAACGCCGATTGCGCTGATGCGCGCCCTGCCCCCTGGCTGATCGGGCAAGCGGTACGGGTCAGACACCCGCTCCGGCATTTTTGTCCTGAGTCCGATCTGATATGTTTTTTGCAGCCAAGCACATCATATAGAACGTTCTGCGACAAAGCCCCGACCGGGCAGATGGTCAAGCAAGGTTTTTCTGAGCAGGTATCGCAAGGTTTTGGGGCCGAAGGGGGCAGAGCAATGCGGGCCTTTAGTGCCAACGCCCCACGATATGAAATCATCATTCCCATGGTTTCATGCACCAAGGGCCCCGTTGGCGAGTGCCACGCCCGCCCTGAAGCGATCGCCCAACGTAAGAAGGGTTGATAAGGTGGGCCGCCAAACGGAAACAGAGCCTTCGCAGCCAACTCACAGGCCCACTGACCGATTACGCGGCGTGACCAACGGTCCATAGGATCGGACTGACCGTCGCGAAATTCATGCGATGTTGTGAAATGGTTCCAGAAGGTCCGAGGCGCCGGCGCAAGCAAGACGAGCGTTTGGGTGTCCTCAGGTGTGAGATCGGATTTAGAAGGGTGAAAAGCGCCGACAACGCTGAGGTGCCGAACATTTGCCGCTGCGCATAGATCGGCGTAATTCATGTCTCGCGGATCAAGGAACCGGCACCATGTTCCGTAAATAGTTCCAACAAGCAAGCATTTGGGACGCGGCCATCCAATATGACCACCGCTCGGACGCCGCCTTCGAGCGCTTTCAGCGCGGTTTCAGTCTTTGGTATCATGCCCCCCGCGATGACGCCTGATTTGGTCAACTCATTGACTTTTTCGCGGCTCAGCTCGGTCACGACCTCGCCACTGGCATCCTTGACACCCGAGACATCCGTCAGCAACAAGAAGCGTTCTGCTTCAAGTGCCGCTGCAATTGCGCCAGCAGCGGTGTCGCCGTTCACGTTGAAAGTCTCGCCATCCCGGCCTGCGCCAATAGGGGCGATTACTGGAATAATTTCGGCTTCAAATAATTGATGCAGCAGGCTTGGGTCCACTTCGACCGGCTCACCGACAAACCCGAGTTTTGGATCTGCCGGATCACAGACGATCATGTTGGCGTCTTTGCCTGAAAGGCCGACCGCCCTTCCGCCTTGTCGGTTTATCGCCTGAACGATGCGTTTATTCACATGCCCTGAAAGGACCATTTCGACCACGTCCACCGCTGTCTCGTCGGTGACCCGTTTGCCATCTACAAATTCCGTCTTAATGTCGAGCTTGTGCAACATCGCGTTGATCATAGGTCCGCCGCCGTGAACCACAACAGGGTTCAAACCGACTTGGCGCATCAGAACGATATCGCGGGCGAAACTGTCCATTGCCTCGGCATCCCCCATGGCATGGCCGCCGAACTTGATCACCATGATCGCGTTATCATAGCGCTGTAAGTAGGGTAATGCTTGATTGAGCGTGCGGGCGGTGGCGAACCAATCGCTTTGCATAACGGTTTGCTTCTTCATCTGGGGGCCTGGCGTGATAACGTAATCCTGCTTAAGCCATGGCGGCGGGCCTGCCAAGGGCGGGGCTTGCGTCACGCTGCCTTGACGCGCAAGGTAGCACTGGGAGCTTAATATGTCTGTGACGCCTAAACAAAAAACTTTGCTGCTGACAGGGGCGAGCCGTGGTATCGGCCATGCGACTGTGCAACGTTTTCATCACGAAGGCTGGCGCGTCATCACCTGTTCACGTCATCCATTCCCTCAAGAATGTCCGTGGGGTGGCGGTGCGGAGGATCATGTTCAGATCGATTTGGCTGACCCTAAAGACACGATCCGTGCAATAGATGACATCCGCGAACGTTTGGATGGATCACTGAACGCTTTGGTGAATAATGCAGGTGTCTCGCCAAAAGGACCGGAAGGCCAGCGTTTGAATACACTGGAGACTGACCTGCGGACATGGGGGCATGTCTTCCATGTGAATTTTTTTGCCTCGGTTGTTTTGGCGCGGGGATTGCGCAGAGAGTTGACAGTTGCGAAGGGCTCGGTCGTGAATGTAACCTCAATCGCTGGCGCAAGAGTGCACCCCTTCGCTGGGGCGGCTTATGCGACGTCGAAAGCGGCTTTGGCCGCGTTAACCCGCGAAATGTCGCATGACTTTGGGCCTTTAGGGGTGCGCGTCAATGCAATCGCACCCGGTGAGGTCGAAACCTCAATTTTATCGCCAGGCACGGATAAAATTGTGGAACGACTTCCGATGCAGCGCCTGGGCCAACCGTCTGAGGTCGCAGCCGCCATTTACTTCCTTTGCTCGCAAGAAAGCAGTTATATCTCGGGAACAGAGATTGAGGTGAATGGCGCACAACATGTTTAGGGCGCTGGCTTCAGACCAAGGTCGCGATTATAGCCCGGAGTGTTGCGATGCCGTCGCCATTTTCTGACGATGTGACAACCAGTTCCGGGAAAGCGGCTGGATGTTTGGCGAGTGCCTTGCGCACTTGGTTCAGGGTGTTTTCCAATTCGACCGGTTTTACCTTGTCGGCCTTTGTCATCACAACTTGAAAGGTTACGGCAGATCGGTCGAGGAGGGACAAGATTTCGGAATCGACGGCCTTGATCCCATGGCGGGCATCGAGCAGCACAAAGGCGCGCCGCAGGTTTGCGCGACCGGCGAGATAAGATTTGAGCAGCTTCTGCCACTTGTCGACGACTGCAACTGGCGCATTGGCAAAGCCATATCCAGGCAGGTCGACCAGATACCGCTGTTCTCCAAGTGAAAAAAAGTTAATCTCTTGCGTGCGGCCTGGCGTGTTTGAGGCCCGCGCAATCGCTTTACGTCCCGTGATTGCATTGATCAGCGATGACTTTCCGACATTTGATCGACCAGCAAAACAAACTTCGATGCGATCGTCGGTCGGCAATCCAGACATCGCAACGACACCTTTAAGAAAGTCGACCGGACCTGCAAAAAGCTTCCGGCCAAACTCGGATGTTTCGTCATCCTGTTCTGCGATCGGAAAACGCAATTCCATTAAAGCACCGTCACCGTGGCGCTAGGGGTCAGTGTACCGCCCTTTGTGATGCTGGCATAGACGCCAAAATCCATGTGCCCCCACTGGGCTTGAAGGGCGGCCAACGTATCCAGATCTCGCTCGCCCGTGATGGGGTTGGCCATCGTGGCTTTGCACCGGGTGATCGGTTGATGAACCTGAAAGACAACATCGCCAATTTGAATTTCCCCACCGACCCAGTGGAGCTCGTCCCAAGCCTCAATGCCGTCAAGCCACAAATTTCCGCGCCACCGATGAATAGAAAGATCTGGTTGCTCGAGTTTTTGCGCCACCGCGGCGTGGCTTGCACGGGTATGGATCGAGACCCAGGCATTTGGCACGTCCGTTTTCGCCTGTTTGGGGTGGTGGATGATCTGTGTTGGTGCGGGGGCATCTTGTGGCCAAATCCGGGCAAGCCAAGCAAGCAATTCCGCCTCGTCCGTGATCAATGAGACCTCTAAGTCTTGGCAAGCAGGATGGGTCAATCGAATACGTTGCGTTACTGCGTCAAAACGGGCCTCCACAGCCATCAAGGACGGGCCTGCTATACCACGTAGAAAATTCACCTTGGCGGCCCATGGCTGCGCCAGATCAGCGGCCCGAGCATTCGAATGAGCAATCGCATAGGCTCGGTCCCAAGGTAGAATTTCTCCGGTCTTGAGTTTGATTTCTGGCAATTCTTCACGTCCAATTGATTTAATTGGATGGCGAAAAATTTGGGACAGATAGCCAGTCATTTCTTATCTGACTTGGTGCGCTTGAAACTTGAGGTAATATTTCCGAACAAATCAGGCTTTGAGCCGTGGCTGCGCATGATCAAATACTGCTGTGCGAACGTAATCACGTTGTTTGCAATCCAATACACAATCAATCCACTCGCAAAACTGCCCAGCTTGAACATGAAGATCCATGGCATATATGCGAA
>JBELMC010000139.1:0-5559 GCA_042096155.1 Dinoroseobacter sp. | reverse complement strand
ATATACTCTGCCGATCATCGCCGAGAAGCCTGGGATGGTGCGATATGTTGATCTGATCTCTGGTCTCGCGGTTCGTGAAGAGACCGACGATGCCACCGGTATGACCCAGAAGATCGTTATCGATTGGCGGTCTGCGCCGAAAGGCAATGAGCTGAAGCCTGAAATCCTGATTGTAAATCCGGAAACTGGCGAGCCAGAGCGCAACGATGCCGGCAACCCGGTCACGTACCCGATGTCCGTCGACGCCATCCTTTCGGTCGAAGATGGCATGGACGTGCAGGCTGGTGACGTGGTGGCACGTATTCCACGTGAGGGTGCCAAGACCAAGGACATTACCGGTGGTCTGCCGCGGGTGGCGGAGCTCTTCGAGGCACGCCGCCCTAAAGATCACGCGATCATTGCTGAAATTGACGGCTATGTTCGCTTTGGTCGTGACTTCAAAAACAAGCGTCGCATCGCGATTCAGCCATCCGACGAAAGCTTGGATGCGGTCGAATACATGGTGCCGAAAGGCAAGCACATCCCTGTGGCCGAGGGCGATTTCGTCCAAAAAGGCGACTACATCATGGATGGCAATCCTGCGCCGCATGACATTCTCAAGATCATGGGGATTGAAGCGCTTGCGGATTATCTGATTGATGAAGTGCAAGATGTATATCGACTGCAAGGTGTGAAGATCAACGACAAGCATATTGAAGTGATCGTGCGTCAGATGCTGCAAAAATGGGAAATCGAGGATTCTGGCGATACTACGCTGCTGAAAGGCGAGAATGTCGACAAGGCCGAGTTTGACGAGGTCAATGCCAAGATCGAAGCGAAAGGTGGCCGTCCGGCAAAAGGTCAGCCGATCCTTCTGGGCATTACCAAGGCGTCTTTGCAAACTCGCAGCTTCATCTCGGCCGCGTCGTTCCAGGAAACGACACGTGTGCTGACCGAGGCATCGACGCAAGGCAAGCGCGACAAGCTGATTGGTCTAAAAGAGAACGTCATTGTGGGTCGGCTCATTCCCGCAGGTACCGGCGGCGCCAGCCAGACTATGCGTCGTTTGGCGAATGAGCGCGACAACAAGGTCATTGTTCAGCGTCAAGCCGAGGCAGAGGTCGCGGCAGCGTTGGCAGCGCCGCTCGCCGAACCAGATCCATTCGCTGGCGCGATGGATATGGGTGTTGAAGACAGTCGTGATTAATTCAACCCAGAAAATGATTTGAAATCGAAGCCTCCATGTCTATGCATGGGGGCTTTTCTTTTGGCACCTTGCGGCGTAACGCGGGACCATGTTGATGACAGATAAGATGACAGACAACATGCGTGGTGCGGCATTGATGACAGGCAGCATGATTGCCTTTGTTCTCAATGACGCCTGCATGAAAGCGGTGGGACCCGAATTGCCCTTGTTTCAGGCGATTTTCTTGCGTGGGTGCCTGACAACCTTATGTCTGTTGGTGTTTGTCCAGCGAAGGGGCGGCCTCTCTTTGGATTGGCCAAAACAGGATCTCTGGCTTGTGTCCATCCGTACTGTCGCAGAGGTGGCGACTGCATTTTTCTTCATAACTGCAATTTTCAATATGCCTTTGGCCAATGCGACAGCGATCATGGGCATATTGCCGTTGACAGTGACGCTCGCTGGGGCGCTGTTTTTGGGCGAGCCGGTCGGGTGGCGCAGGTTGGTTGCAATCTCGATCGGCTTCATTGGGGTGCAGCTGGTTGTGCGTCCCGGCACGGATGGATTCGACATCTATGCTGTCTACGCGGTGTTGGCCGTCGGGTGTGTAACGGTTCGCGACATCACCGCGCGCAAGGTATCTGCGGCGGTGCCCTCGACAACAATGGCGGTTATTGCTGCGTTGGCTGTGACGGTGTTTGGGGGCGTTATGTCATCAACCGCGCCATGGGTCAGCTTGTCACCATTCACTGGTCTGATGTTGGCGGGTGCTGCGATTTCGATTATCGGTGGCTATCTGTTCAGCGTGATGGTGATGCGTGTTGGCGAAATCGCTTTTGTCGCGCCATTCCGTTATACCAGCCTTGTTGCCGCGCTTGTTTTGGGGCTCGTTTTTTTTGATGAATGGCCTGATATCTGGACGCTTTTGGGCACGGCCTTGATTGCCGGTACTGGCCTGTTTACCTTTTACCGTGAGCGAGCGCTGGCCGCGCGATAGGGTGCTGTTGACACCTCTGAAGACTCCCTCTATACGCCGCGCATCGGGACAGGTGACCCTTGTCCTAACTCATAATTAAGTGGTCATGATCCGGGCCCTTCGTCTTGGTCCTCTGATTTTCACCGCGTCGGTCCCAGGTTGGGAAACCGAAGCGGTTTTGCGCTGTTGGAATGGAGAATTCCGCGACGGCAGGGCGATGCAACCTGAACGAGCAAGACGGGGAACCGAATGCCGACGATTCAACAGCTGATCCGCAAGCCGCGCCAGCCCAAAGTGAAGCGCTCCAAATCTGTACACTTGGAGTCATGCCCGCAAAAACGTGGTGTCTGCACGCGTGTCTATACGACCACGCCGAAGAAACCGAACTCTGCTATGCGAAAAGTTGCCAAAGTGCGTTTGTCCAATAGCTATGAAGTCATCAGCTACATTCCGGGTGAAAGCCACAACCTTCAGGAGCATTCGGTGGTTCTGATCCGAGGCGGTCGCGTAAAGGACCTTCCGGGTGTGCGGTATCACATCCTGCGCGGCGTTCTCGACACCCAAGGTGTCAAAGACCGTAAGCAACGTCGTTCGAAATACGGCGCGAAGCGTCCGAAGTAAGAGGATATATAGATGTCTCGTCGTCACGCCGCCGAAAAACGTGAAGTTCTACCAGATGCCAAGTTTGGGGACCGCGTTCTGACCAAATTCATGAACAACCTGATGATAGACGGCAAAAAATCTGCCGCTGAACGCATCGTTTATAACGCAATGGATCGCGTCGAGGGCAAGCTGAAGCGCGCGCCGATCGAAGTGTTTCATGAAGCGCTGGACAATGTAAAACCAGCCGTCGAGGTGCGATCGCGCCGCGTTGGCGGTGCCACGTATCAGGTGCCCGTCGAAGTGCGCCCCGAGCGACGTGAAGCACTTGCGATCCGTTGGTTGATCAAAGCCAGCCGCTCCCGCAATGAAAACACGATGGAAGAGCGTTTGGCCGGTGAGCTGATCGATGCGGTGCAATCCCGTGGCTCTGCCGTGAAAAAGCGCGAAGATACCCACAAGATGGCTGACGCCAACAAAGCGTTCAGCCATTACCGCTGGTAAATTTCTCTCCTCTCTCTTCAGTCTTAGGACCTGACACCCATGGCACGCGATTACCCGCTGAACCGTTACCGAAATTTTGGCATCATGGCCCACATTGATGCCGGTAAGACCACCTGCTCCGAGCGTATCCTGTATTATACGGGCAAATCGCACAATATCGGCGAAGTTCATGATGGCGCGGCCACCATGGACTGGATGGAGCAGGAGCAAGAACGGGGGATCACCATCACCTCGGCGGCCACCACCACGTTCTGGGAACGCACCGAAGATGGTCAGACCGCTGACACTGAAAAGCATCGGATGAACATCATCGACACGCCTGGACACGTTGACTTTACCATTGAGGTCGAGCGCTCGCTGGCGGTGCTTGATGGTGCTGTCGCAGTCCTAGACGCCAACGCTGGCGTCGAGCCGCAGACAGAGACTGTTTGGCGTCAGGCCGATCGCTATAAAGTCCCCCGGATCGTATTCGTCAACAAGATGGATAAGATTGGCGCGGACTTCTTCAATTGCGTCCATATGATCAAAGACCGCACTGGTGCGGTTCCGGCCCCGATCCAGATCCCAATCGGTTCAGAGAGTGCCCTGGAAGGCATGGTTGACCTGGTGACCATGAAAGAGTGGGTTTGGGCTGGTGAAGACCTGGGTGCGACCTGGGAGAAGCGCGAAATTCGTGCTGAGCTGAAAGAACTTGCAGATGAATGGCGCGCCCATCTTATCGAGACTGCGGTCGAGATGGATGATGACGCGATGGAAAACTACCTGATGGATGGGGCTGAGCCTTCTGAAGACGAGCTTCGTGCATTGATCCGCAAAGGAACCTTGGCCATTAAGTTTATCCCCGTTTTATGCGGCTCTGCATTCAAGAACAAAGGCGTTCAACCTTTGCTCAATGCGGTGATCGACTACCTGCCAAGCCCGCTCGACGTTGTTGATTATATGGGCTTCAAGCCGGGCGATGAAGACGAAGTTCGCGATATTGCGCGTCGCGCAGATGATGACATGCCGTTTGCCGGCCTTGCGTTTAAAATCATGAATGATCCATTCGTCGGTTCGTTGACCTTTACGCGCATTTATTCCGGTGTTTTGAACAAGGGCGACACGCTCTTGAACGCAACGAAGGGCCGTAAAGAGCGCGTTGGTCGTATGATGATGATGCACTCCAACAACCGCGAAGAAATCACCGAGGCGTTTGCAGGCGATATCATCGCATTGGCGGGTCTGAAGGATACGACCACCGGGGATACATTGTCTGCCGTGAACGATCCTGTTGTTTTGGAAACGATGAATTTCCCCGATCCTGTGATCGAAATTGCGGTCGAGCCTAAGACCAAAGCGGACCAAGAAAAAATGTCTCTTGGCTTGCAGCGTCTGGCGGCTGAAGATCCATCCTTCCGCGTCGAGACAGACCTGGAATCCGGGCAGACGATCATGAAAGGCATGGGCGAATTGCACCTCGACATCCTGGTGGATCGTCTGAAGCGCGAATTTAAAGTTGAGGCGAATATTGGTGCGCCACAGGTCGCCTACCGTGAGACCATTGGCCACGAAGTCGAGCATTCCTACACCCACAAAAAGCAGTCGGGTGGCTCAGGTCAGTTCGCTGAGGTCAAGTTGATCATTTCACCGACCGAGGCTGGCGAAGGCTACTCTTTCGAGTCCAGGATCGTCGGCGGTGCCGTACCGAAGGAATATATTCCCGGTGTCGAAAAAGGTATCAAGTCGGTGATGGATTCCGGTCCTCTGGCAGGGTTTCCGGTGATCGACTTTAAAGTGGCGCTGATCGACGGCAAGTTCCACGATGTGGACTCCTCGGTGTTGGCGTTTGAAATTGCAGCCCGCATGGGTATGCGCGAAGGCATGCGCAAAGCGGGCGCGAAAATGCTCGAGCCGATCATGAAAGTCGAAGTGATTACACCAGAAGATTATACTGGTGGTATCATCGGCGATCTGACATCTCGTCGCGGTCAAGTCACCGGACAAGAAACCCGTGGCAACGCCATCGCGATTGCGGCTTTCGTCCCGCTGGCCAACATGTTCGGCTATATCAACACGCTGCGTTCCATGTCGTCCGGCCGTGCGCAGTTCTCGATGCAGTTCGACCATTATGATCCAGTTCCGCAGAACATCTCGGAAGAGATCCAAGCCAAATACGCGTAACACCGGCGGGGCATTCCCGCTGACCGGGACGGCGGGGAGAACCCCGCCCTACCCAAACTCAGTAGGGCGAGGTTTGTCTCGCCACCCAGACAAGAATAGGAGGCCCTAATGGCTAAGGAAAAGTTTGAGCGTAGTAAGCCGCACGTTAACATCGGCA
>JBELMC010000138.1:0-5568 GCA_042096155.1 Dinoroseobacter sp. | reverse complement strand
CGCGCAAACTTGCCACGATCGACAGTTGTCGAGCTGAGATCGGGCGTAAAGCCGCAGAAATGATCCTGGACAGGCTGAACACACCCCGCGAAGCTGAAATCATTGCTCTGACACCGATGCTCAATCGCGGTGATACGATGCGCCCACAACCTTAGCAGATGCTGCGCGATCTGACATATGCCAAAGTCAGCTTTGGTCTGATCCTTGGGTTGGCAGTGTCTCACATCGTGTTTGCAACATGGCCAACACTCGATCTTTGGGTCGCGGGGCTGTTTTACCGAGACTCACGCTTTCCGCTTGCCGATTTGATGTGGCTTGAAGTGCTGCGCAACAGCTTTTGGAACCTTGCGATCGGACTGGCACTCGGGTGTTTGATGATGTGGATAGCCACACTGCTGATGGGCTTTCGCGCTCATACACCGGTCCAGGTTTGGTTTTTTGGGTGGTTCAGCTTTGTCCTCGGGCCCGGCATCTTGGTCAACGGGGTCCTCAAAAGCCACTGGGGGCGCGCACGCCCGGCCCATTTAGAACAGTTTGGGGGCGATAAACTGTTTACGCCGCCGTTTGAGATTGCCGATCAATGTGTCCGCAATTGCTCGTTCGTATCCGGCGAAGGCGCCGCGTCCGTGATGTTTGCGCTGGTCGTCGGAATATTGTTGTGGAACAATATTTCTCGACGTTATTTGCCACTTTTTATTACTATTCTGACGGGTATTGCAGTTGTCTTTGCGCTGCTGCGTGTTTTCAAAGGGCGCCATTTTTTGTCGGATATTTTGATTGGCGGCTGGATGATGGCGCTGATCGCTTTGGGCCTGTTCTGGGCTTTTCGCTTGCATGCGCATCTTCCGAATTTCACGTTAAGGAATATTCGGTCAGATTTCAGATATCTCCGGGCGCATGTATGGCGACCCGCTGCGAGACGGATCGCGAAGGTGTTTTATGAAGTTTAGACGGCCCGCGCTGCTCGTTTACGTTCGTGTGGATCCAAATGGCGTTTGCGCAGCCGGACAGCGTTGGGTGTGACTTCGACCAGCTCGTCATCATCAACATAAGCAATGGCTTGTTCCAGTGACATAATCACCGGCGTGGTTAATCGCACTGCTTCGTCGGTGCCGCTGGCTCGGACATTGGTCAGTTTCTTGCCTTTGAGAGGATTTACCTCCAGATCGTTGTCACGGCTATGCTCGCCAATGATCATACCTTGGTACACCGGTTCTTGTGCACCAATGAACATTTTCCCACGATCTTCCAGGTTCCACAACGCGAATGCAACGGATGTTCCGTTCTCCATTGAAATCAGAACGCCCTGGCGGCGACCGGGAATAGCACCTTTGAATGGCGCCCATTCGTAAAATACACGGTTCAAAACACCAGTACCGCGTGTGTCAGTCAGAAACTCGCCATGATAGCCGATCAAACCGCGCGATGGCACATGGGCAATGATCCGGGTCTTTCCTGCGCCTGCTTGCTTCATTTCTGCCAATTCGCCCTTGCGGGTTCCTGTGATCTTTTCGATCACGGCGCCGGAATATTCGTCATCAACGTCGATGGTGACTTCTTCGATTGGCTCCATCCGTGTGCCATCGATTTCACGAAACAAAACCTGCGGTCGGCTGATGCTGAGCTCGAACCCTTCTCGGCGCATGTTCTCTATGAGAACGCCCATCTGAAGTTCACCGCGACCGGCAACTTCAAAGGCTTCGCCTCCTGGCGTGTCGCTGATCTTGATCGCCACGTTCGATTCAGCTTCTTTCATCAGACGATCGCGAATGACGCGCGATTGCACCTTCTTGCCATCTCGACCGGCCAAAGGACTGTCGTTAATGCCAAAGGTCACGGTGATGGTGGGCGGGTCAATCGGCTGGGCATCCAATGCGGTGTCGACAGCCAAAGCGCAAATTGTATCCGCAACCGTGGCTTTTGACATACCTGCAATGCTGACGATATCGCCAGCCTCAGCTTGGTTGATATCTTGCTGACTCAGACCTCGGAACGCCTGAATACGAGTCACGCGGAATTGTTCAATTTTTTGGCCAATGCGGGACAAGGCCTGGACAGTCGCACCCACCTTTAGGGTGCCGGACTCCACGCGGCCGGTCAGAAGGCGGCCAACAAATGGGTCGCTGCCAAGAGTGGTGGCCAACATGCGGAAATCTTCACCTTTGCGGCTGAGCTGACGCGGTGGTGGCACATGACGCACGACCAGATCAAATAGCGCGCTTAGATCTTTACGTGGACCGTCCAGGTCAGCATCTGCCCAGCCAGAGCGCCCGGACGCGTAAAGATGTGGAAAATCCAGCTGGTCTTCGCTGGCGTCCAGTGATGAGAACAAATCAAAGCATTCATCTAACGCGCGATCCGGCTCGCTATCTGGTTTGTCGACCTTGTTGAGAACGACAATCGGGCGCAACCCCAAGGCCAGCGCCTTCGAGGTGACGAATTTTGTTTGGGGCATCGGTCCTTCTGCGGCATCCACCAGAAGCACAACACCATCGACCATCGATAGGATCCGCTCAACTTCACCGCCGAAATCGGCGTGGCCCGGGGTGTCGACGATATTGATTCGAGTGCCCTTCCATTCCACCGATGTTGGCTTGGCAAAGATCGTGATACCGCGCTCGCGTTCGAGATCGTTGCTGTCCATGGCGCGTTCAGTGGTCGTTTGATTTTCACGGTAAGTACCAGACTGTTTGAGAAGTTCGTCCACCAATGTGGTCTTACCGTGGTCCACATGTGCGATGATCGCAATATTGCGCAATTCCATAAGGGCATCTTTCGGATAAAACGTTGTTGGGCGGCGCGTACCTTACCCTTGTCCAAAAGGCTAGAGGGTAGATGCCGCAGTGTGCAGCATCCGCCGCGATCCTGCAGGCGTTCGAACAGCCCGACCCTACACCTTTCGGTGAGCCCTAGCGCAAAGTGGCCGATAGGTCCGGTCTCGTTGGCTCAAATGGGCTGAACGGAGGGATGGCAGCGCGCATGACGCCCTTGCCGACATGGCGTTCCCCGCCAAGACCGTCCTTTTTTCTTTTGCTTTTGCGGGACATTTAGCCCTCCGCGCTGTCAAATTCGCTGCACCCGCTTGTGGTCCATATGCCAGCCCACGTTGTTGGAGCAGGGAAGTGACCCTACGATAGTCGTAGGACCCGTACCGATCGGCCAACTCGATGATTGCTTTGAAGTGGATATATATTTTGCGTTGAAGGGTGACAGCCTACGTCCTTCTGGTGCCGGGCTTGCGCCTTACAGCGACCCGGACGGTGTGCGACTGTGCAAAACATCTGAGCTTGACGACCGCCATGATGCTGGGATGGTCCAATTCGGTTCACCGGTTTCAGGCCATACCCATGTTTGATCAGTCCATCGCCTCTTGTTGCTCGAATGGGGCCGCTCCGAAGAGGTTATTGAATTTTAACCTCTTCAGAACGACAGGGATTAGCCTTTTTTCAGACAGCGTGCGCCCAAAGTTTCCGCAATCTGGACCGCATTCAATGCAGCGCCTTTGCGGAGGTTATCTGATACGCACCACAAGTTCAGACCATTCTCGATGGTGCTGTCTTGACGAATACGGCTGATGTAAGTGGCGAACTCACCAACGCATTCGATTGGCGAGATATATCCACCATCTTCGCGTGTATCGACGACCATTATACCAGGCGCCTCGCGCAAAATCTCACGGGCCTCATCTTCGTCGAGAAAATCCTCAAACTCAATATTAAGGGCCTCGGAATGACCGACAAAAACAGGAACACGGACGCAGGTGGCGGTGACTTTGATCGCCGGATCAACGATCTTTTTGGTTTCTGCGACCATTTTCCATTCTTCTTTCGTGGTCCCATCTTCCATAAAAACATCGATATGAGGAATGACGTTAAACGCGATCTGCTTGGTAAATGTCTTGGGTAGAACCTCTGTCACCGGATTGTAAATCGACTTGGTTTGGTCCCACAGCTCATCCATGCCAGCTTTGCCGGACCCAGATACCGATTGGTAGGTGCTGACCACCACGCGCTTGATTTTCGCACGATCGTGCAATGGCTTGAGTGCCACAACCATTTGCGCGGTCGAACAGTTCGGATTCGCGATAATATTCTTTTTGATGTAGCGGTCCACCGCTTGCGGGTTTACTTCCGGCACGACCAAGGGAATATCCGGGTCGTAGCGATAGAGCGAGCTGTTGTCGATGACAACACACCCTGCAGCTGCGGCCCTGGGCGCAAATTCTTTTGTTGGGCCGGAGCCAACTGCGAACAACGCGATGTCCCAACCGGTGAAATCGAACTGGGCGAGGTCTTGCGTGGTCAGCGTTTCATCGCCAAAGGTCACCTCTGTGCCCAATGATTTTCGGCTGGCCAGTGCGGCAATCTTGTCCACGGGAAACTGGCGCTCCGCGAGAATATTCAGCATTTCATGGCCCACGTTTCCCGTGGCGCCAACAACGACAACATTATAGCCCATTGCTTGGGTCTCCTTGGCAGTCCTGCGCGGCACATATCGCACACGACGGCGCTGTGAAAGGGGGCGAAGCTGAAGCCATGTGATCTTTTGTGGACGAGACCATCAGATCGGTGGATTAATTTTCTTTGGGCCTGGCCCAACTGGGAAAGACCTTGCGTTTTCTTCGAATAATTACGTTGATGGGATCCAATGCTAAGCAGCTGGACAGACAGAAAGGCGAAACCTTCGCGTTATGACTGACACACCTCCGTTCGATGAAATGCGTGGGCAAGACGGAATCTGTCGCGCCCCTTATCAGCAATATGACACCTGGTTTCAGGCCGAAGATCTCAGCCGGTTACACCAAAAAGCCCGAGGCGCCGAGGAGGTCTTCCGCTTGTCGGGCATCACGTTTAATGTGTATTCGCAAGCTGAAGCCGAGGAACGACTGATCCCGTTCGACATTGTTCCTCGCGTGCTGTCCGGACGCGAATGGGCCCGTCTGAGTAAGGGGATTGAGCAACGGGTCCGGGCGGTCAACGCGTTTTTGCATGACATTTATCATGGGCAAGAGATCATTAAGGCGGGTCGACTCCCTGCTGAAATGATCGCGAAAAACGATGCTTTTTTGCCTGAAATGATCGGAATGACACCACCGGGTGGGGTCTACACCCACATTGTCGGCACAGATTTGGTGCGCACCGGCGAAGACGATTTTTTCGTGCTGGAAGATAATGCCCGCACACCATCCGGTGTCAGTTATATGCTCGAGAACCGTGAAACCATGCTGCATATGTTTCCTGAGTTGTTCTCAAAAAATCGCGTGCAGCCGGTCAGCAATTATCCGCGTTCGCTGCGTCGTTCTCTCGCGGCATGTGCACCTGCCTTGTGTACAGAAAAACCGGTGGTCGCAATTTTGACCCCGGGGATTCACAATTCTGCATATTTCGAACATGCGTTTCTGGCCGATCAGATGGGCGTCGAGCTGGTTGAAGGGCACGATCTGCGGGTTGTGGATGGCAGAATCGCAATGCGGACAACGCGAGGGTACCAAGCAATCGATGTGTTGTACCGCCGGGTTGATGACGATTTTCTTGATCCTATGACGTTTCGTGCGGATTCGATGTTAGG
>JBELMC010000137.1:0-5558 GCA_042096155.1 Dinoroseobacter sp. | reverse complement strand
GGTTGGATGGCGCGCATGACCCAGTGGAAAGATAAAGCCGGCAAGAACGCCGAAAATGCCTCTCTTGGGCTGTTCGGTTATCCGGCTTTGATGGCCGCAGATATTTTAATCTACCATGCCACGCATGTGCCTGTTGGCGAGGATCAAAAACAGCATCTCGAGCTGACACGTGACATCGCAGCAAAGTTCAACCATGACTACAAAACAGATTTCTTTCCAATCACCGAGCCTGTGATCGAGGGCGCCGCGACACGCGTGATGTCTTTGCGCGACGGATCCAAGAAAATGTCAAAGTCCGATCCGTCCGATGCCAGCCGGATCAACATGACCGATACCGCAGATGCCATTGCCAAGAAAATCCGCAAGGCCAAAACCGACCCTGAACCGCTGCCCGATACGGTCGAAGGCCTGGCAGATCGGCCCGAGGCCCGCAATCTGGTGAATATATTCGCCGCGCTGTCCGACAAAAGCGTCGAGGCCGCGATGAACGACATCGCAGGCCAGCAATTTGGTCAGTTCAAACCGATGCTTGCAGATCTTGCCGTTGACAAGCTGGCGCCAATTTCCGCCGAGATGGCCCGCCTGATGGAAGAACAATCCGAGATTGACCGAATTCTCGCACGCGGGGCCGAGCGCGCCCGCGAAATCACGGCACCAATTCTCGCCCAGACCTATGAGATTGTCGGTATGCTGGGCGCGTAACACGCAATCTCTGCCCATTCTCGTCAATGGCGTCGAACGGCCCAATGCACCGATTTTGTGGCAAAATATGAAAATCGGTACATGTTTGCGGACGTCATTTGCCTGCACGGTCTTTCCTTTTTGGGTCGTTGCTTTATCTTTCGGGATATTCAAAAAAATAGTCACAGGAGGCTCCGATGGCCCATTCATCCGATACGTCGGCCGTATCCGATACCCACGCGCATACTGCAAAGTCTCAGACCAAACCCGACGCGAAGCCTGCAAAAGATTCGGTCATGCAATATCAACAAGGTTTTGCCACTGGCGCTTTCTGAACGGCAAAGTAATGTTGCCATGTAGGGAGGACCGCACATGGCCATGGGAACATCAATCCGCACATATTTTGAGGGCACATGGCACGACGGTGATGTGCCAATTATGCGCGCCGCAGATCATGGGTCGTGGCTGGGCAGCTCGGTCTTCGATGGGGCGCGATATGTGGATGGCTTGGCCCCAGATCTCTGGGCGCATTGTGACCGGGTAAACCGCTCGGCCGAGGCGCTGATGATCACACCGACCGTGTCCACAGATGACATGGTCGACCTGATCTGGGACGGCCTGCGTGGCAGCCCTAAAGACGCTGCCATTTATATCCGTCCGATGTACTGGGCCATAGATGGCGGTGTGTTCAGCATCCTACCCAACCCCGCGACAACCGGCTTTGCGGTGTGTTTGGAACATATCCCGATGCCAAGCGCCACCGATACGACCACTTTGACACGTACGAGATTTTGTCGCCCGACACTCGACAATGCGGTGGTCAATGCCAAAGCGGGATGTCTTTATCCCAATAACAACAGAATGTTGGCCGAAGCGCGTGCGAAAGGATTTGGCAATGCGCTGGTCGCCGATGCCCTTGGCAATGTGGCGGAAACCGCCACTGCCAACGTGTTCATGGTCAAAGATGGCGAGGTGTTCACGCCCGTCGCGAACGGCACATTCTTATCCGGCATCACCCGCGCCCGACACCTGAACAACTTGCAGGCCAATGGCTACAAGACCCACGAAACTGTGCTGAGCTTTGCCGATTTCGAAGAGGCCGACGAAGTCTTCATGTCGGGCAATTTGGCCAAGGTCACGCCGGTGACAGCTTTTGAAGATGTGCGATACCAAGCAGGTCCAGTGGCCCGCGCCGTCCGCGAGATGTATTGGGATTGGGCAGCGCGCGCGGCGTCTTAAAAGCTGTAGTTTAACCCCAGCGCCGCACTGAGCAGGGTCGAGCGCGCGACAATAGGGCTGTTGGTCACCTCGTTGCCCAGGAAATCAGCCTGAACCGACCCGAACAGACGGGCGTTGTCTCCAACCGGTACCGAGCTGGCAATCGACAGATAGGGCGTTGTGGTCGGACCAACCGAATAAGCGGCACGATCTGTCTTCACTTCGTCGGCATAAACGCCATAGTCGTATTGCGCCAGTTGCGCGCTTTTCCAACTGGCTCCGGCTGACATCAACAACGGGACCAGGCCCGCGCGCAACGCACCACGCGCGCCAAGATTGACTGCTGCACCGGTTTGATCTGCGCTCAGGCCCTTTGAAACCCGCGCCGAAATGCCGAATCGCCGCGATGCGCGATATTCGTAAGCCATCGCAAAATCCAAACTGTGATCGCGGCGGATGCCGGCCAATTCAGGCTCAGACGTGTGTCTGAGTGGCGATAGGCGCGGCGCAAGATGAAAGCTGAGCTTATTCACCTCCCCATCCAGTGCCTTCACACCCAAGCCATTGACGCCAAGTGTGAAAATCGCACCCTCATAGCTGAGCATTGGCGCGGCTTTGGTGCTCTGACCGCGTGCGATATAAGGCGATTGTGCGCTGGCAATCACTGCGCCAACCGACCATCCGCTGGCGCGGTCTTGGGCCACAGACGGGGCTGCCAAACCAAAGCAGATCAAAAAAATCAGGAATGGCGCGCGCGTCTGCATGATGTACCCTTAGTGTGATGTGACCTGATATCTTGTGTAGATATAGATAGACAAACGGGTTTGGCTGCCACCTTATTCGCCCCCAAATGCGGTCATTCCTGTCAGGTCTTGCAAATGCACCACGGTTTGTCGGAGCGCTGTCGCGCATTGCAATATCAGATTGAGCCCGCCATGATCGATCCGCGGAGCAAGGAGAAGCACATGCGCAAGTTTATGGTTGTACTGGATGACAGTAAAGAATGCTTGAACGCGATGCGGTTTGCTGCAATGCGCGCCAAGAATACCGGCGGCGGCGTCTTGATCCTGTCGGTTATTCCACCAGACGAGTTCAATCATTGGATTGGCGTGGCCGATATCATGCGCGCCGAAGCACGTGAACGGATCGAAGCCCATTTCGAAGTCTTCGCCAAATGGATGCGCGACAAGCAAGGTATTGATCCTGAACTTATAATCCGAGAGGGCGAGCCCGTTGACGAAATCATGTCACAGGTTGCGCAAGACAGTGAAATCGGGGTTCTGGTTCTTGGCGCTGCCGCAGAAAAGAAAGGACCTGGCCCGCTTGTCACGGCTTTAACCAAAGCCTCTGGCGGACTGCCTTTGCCCTTTACGATTGTGCCTGGAGACATGACCAAAGAACAACTGGAAGCTGTCACTTAGACAAACTCATTTTAGAACAGTTCCAAATCCATTGACGAAAGGCTGTCATCTGCGCATATAACCCAAAAAGCACCGGAGGCACCTTATGTTTATTCAAACCGAATCCACGCCGAATCCCGCGACCTTGAAATTCTTGCCAGGCCAAGAGGTTCTCGAGGTTGGCACAGCTGATTTTCCAACCGCCGATGCGGCGGGGCAGTCCCCTCTGGCGACCCGTATTTTTGGTGTCAGTGGCGTCTCTGCGGTGTTTTTTGGTCTCGACTTTGTGACGGTGACCAAAGTCGAAACCGCCGAATGGGATCATATCAAACCTGCGATCCTCGGCGCGATCATGGAACACTTTCAATCTGGTGCGCCCGTCATGGACAGCGACGTCAAGCCCAGCTCGGGTCACGCGGATCATTCAGGCGAAGATGCTGAAATCGTTGTGCAAATCAAAGAGCTTCTTGACACACGCGTCCGGCCGGCGGTGGCGCAAGATGGCGGCGATATCACGTTCCACGGCTTTGACCGCGGCATCGTTTATCTGCATATGCAAGGTGCTTGTGCGGGATGTCCGTCCTCGACGCTGACCCTGAAAATGGGCATCGAAAACCTGCTGCGCCACTATATTCCCGAAGTGCTGGAAGTGCGCCCCGTCGCAGCGTAATCTCTCGATATGCAGGCCAACCCACTGATATTAGGCCTTGATACGTCGGGTCCCTATTGCAGTGCGGCTTTGTTCAAAGATGGCGACGTGGTCGCACAGCGCCATGAAGACATGGCCAAAGGTCAGGTCGAACAGCTGATGCCGCTTTTGTCGGATGTGATGGCGCAAGCGGGCACGGACTGGTCCGAGCTGACCGCTTTGGGGGTCGGGATCGGACCCGGAAACTTTACCGGAATCCGAATTTCAATCGCGGCCTCCAGGGGATTGGCCTTGTCGCTTGGGATTCCAGCTGTGGGTGTGTCAGGTCTAGAAGCACTTGGTGAAGGGGTCGATGGACCCGTGTTGGCCCTGCTGGATGCGCGGCGTGCGGCTGTTTATGCCCAACGGCTCGACCAAGCGTCAGAGCCGGAGCTTGTCCCGATATGCACAATTTATCAAAAATATGCTGGATTCGACAAATCGGTCATCGGATATCAGGCCGATGCCATCGCCGCACAGCTCGGTGCGCAAAGTCGCCCGGCGCTCTATCCGCCCGCCAATGCCATTGCGCGAATCGCGGCGCGACGGGCCAGCGCCAAGACCGCACGACCTGCGCCTTTATATGTCCGTGCGCCCGATGCCGCTCCTTCCAACGACCCAGGACCCGTGATCTTGGATGCGGCGCCATGACCCCCAAAGCAATGGCGGCTATTCATGGCCGCAGTTTCGTGACGCCGCGGGCCTGGTCTGCGGCCGAGTTCGACACCCAGCTCGCCGATCCCAACGTTGTGATGATCGGCAACGGGACCGGCTTTGCTTTGGCCAAAGTGGTGCTGGACGAGGCCGAGTTGTTGACCATTGCCGTCGATCCAGTCAGCCAAGGGCGCGGATTGGGCTGGCTTTTGCTCAGTCAGATTGAGCAAGCGGCTGCCGCAATGGGAGCGACCCGAATGGTGCTGGAGGTCTCGGCCGAAAATGGCGCCGCGCGCGCGCTTTATGCCAAAGCGGGGTATCGCCAAGTTGGCATGCGCAATCGCTATTACCGCACGCCCAGCGGACGTCGCGTCGATGCGCTGATCTTAAGCCGTATCTTTACACAAATCGCCAAGCCTTGACGAACCGAACCACCTTTTGATCGATAAAGGACACGATTTCTGGTTGACCATCTTGGCCAAGGCAGTCCAAATCATACTCAGGGGGTGCGGGCCTGAAGCCTGCAGCCAAGACAAGCGCTACGCGCTTCGTAAAGCCAAAAGACCAGGGAGTACCTTATGACCAAACTGACAAAATTTCTTAGCGCTGCCGCTGCCGTCGCGCTGAGCACTGGCGCTGTGAACGCGGATCCTGCGTTGATCTATGATTTGGGCGGCAAGTTCGACAAATCCTTCAACGAGGCCGCCTATAACGGGGCGCTGCGTTGGGTCGAAGAGACCGGTGGTGACTATCGTGAAATCGAAATGCAAAATGAAGCACAGCGCGAGCAAGCGCTGCGGCGTCTGGCCGAGACCGGCTCGAACCCTGTTGTGATGACTGGCTTTGCCTTCGGCAATGTCTTGTCCGAAGTCGCACCAGATTATCCAGACACGTCGTTCGTGATCATCGATATGGTG
>JBELMC010000136.1:0-5752 GCA_042096155.1 Dinoroseobacter sp. | reverse complement strand
GGATTTCACCCAGCGTCTGGTTGTGACCGAGGAGATCAAGGACCTGCCCTATGGGGCGGTCTGGGCCGAGTTCTGCCGCCGGATGGACGTCGCGACAGGCCAAACCCTGATTGCTGATCTTGATCGCTACAGCCAGAGCGTGGCAGGTCGCGGCTAAAGCCCAGCTACGTCCTACGGCGTGATTGATCCTTCGTTGAAGCGCACTTCACGGGCGCGATCAGGGATCATGAACAGTCTCTGCCCAACTGTGAACCCGCGACTGCCATCAACACGCGCCACAATCTGACCAATCCCGTCAGCCACCAGATGAACGATGGTATCAGCCCCCAGACGTTCTAGGTGGCGGACTGTTCCAGCCCAGTCGCCTTCGGTTTCCGACAGATCGAGGTGTTCGGGTCGGATGCCATAAATCTTACAGCCCTTATCCGCCGCAATCTGACCTTCAAACAGGTTCATACGCGGAGCGCCGATGAACCCAGCAACAAAGGGCGTCGCGGGATTTTCGTAAAGCTCCATCGGGGCACCGACCTGTTCGATCTGACCGTCTTTGAGAACCACGATCTTGTCGGCCATGGTCATTGCTTCGACCTGATCATGAGTGACATAGATCATCGTGGTGCCCAGACGCGCATGCAGATCGGTCAACTCAATCCGCATCTGGCCGCGCAGGGAGGCATCCAAGTTGGACAGCGGCTCATCAAACAAAAACACTTTGGGGTCACGTACAATTGCCCGACCAATTGCGACGCGCTGGCGTTGGCCACCGGACAAGGCCGCCGGTTTTCGATCAAGGTAGGCACCCAGTTGCAGCACCTCTGCGACGGCGTCGATCTTTGCCGCGATTTCAGCCTTAGGAAGTCGGGCAAGGCTCAGGCCGAACCCGATATTATCCCGCACGCTCAAATGCGGATAAAGCGCGTAATTCTGGAACACCATGGCGATACCACGTTTGGATGGCTCAGTGCCGGACACATCATGACCACCAATTTCAATGGTGCCTGAGGTCTGTTCCTCAAGCCCTGAAATCATCCGCAAAAGCGTTGATTTTCCGCACCCCGATGGCCCGACGAAGACGCAGAATTCCCCATCTTCAATGTGCAGATCAACGCCCTTAATGACATCCAGTGCCCCAAAACTCTTTTTCAGGTTTTTCAATACCACTTTTGCCATGAGTTTACCCCTTTACTGCGCCACTGGTCATGCCAGCAACGATCTGTCGATTGAAGAGGATAAAGACGATCAGTGGTGGAATCGTGATCAATAAGATGTTCATGAATAACAGGTTCAACTGGCTGACGAATTGGCTTTGAAAATTAAATAGCGTCAGCTGCACGGTCACATTGTCGCGTCCCGGCAGGTAATAAAGTGGATGGGTGAAATCGTTGAAGATCGTGATCGATTGGACCACGATGATCGTCACCGTGACGGGCTTTAACAGCGGCAGGATAACGCGGAAAAACACCTGCCATGGTTTCGCGCCATCGATAATTGCCGCCTCATCCAATTCCCGTGGGATGGTGCCAATGAAGTTGCGATAAAGCAGCACAGTGAACCCCATGCCATAGGCAACTTGGATCAAGATCATGCCATTTAGCGTTTTGAACAGGTTTATTCCCTGCAGCAACCAGATTGTCGGCACAACGGCGGGCGGGATCATCAAGCCGGACAACATCAAAATATAGACCGCGCGGGTCACAAGTGTTGGTCGGCGCTGCACAACATATCCAACCATTGCCCCGAGCAGTACCAAAAGCGTCATCGCACCCACCGTGATCACGCTTGAGTTCCAATAGGCCAACAGCAGTGCGTAGTCGCGGGTCTGAACCGTGGTGATAAGATTGTTCCAGAACTGCCAGCTTTGCGGCACTGCAAAGCTTGGTTGGCTCGCCTCTGCTGGGGTTTTGGCGGCATTGATCAACACAAACAAGAACGGAACCACAAAGATCAAGAACGCTGCGGTCAGGGTTATGATATCGCGGGCGGAGAAACGGCGTATCATGCGGCTATGCTCCTCTTGTTCAACCAATAGGCCAGCGGCGCGACGATAAAGGCAATCATAATGAACAAGATCACATTGCCTGCCGTAGACAGCCCCCAAAAGCCAGCTTGATATTGCTTGTAGATAATGCTGGCCAAGACATCGGATGAAAAGCCGGGGCCGCCACGGGTCATGGCCCAGATCAGATCAAACAGGCGCAAGCCGCCGATCAGGCTAAGGATAATCACTGTGGTCGTGGCAGGGCGCACAAGCGGCACAGTCACACGCCAAAACAGCTGTGTTTTGGTCGCGCCATCAATGCGGCCGGCTTCATAGTATTCTTGTCCAATCGTAGCGAGGCCCGCGATAAAGATCAGCGTCGCCAGCCCAACACCGCGCCAGACATCGACCAAGGCCACAGAAAACAACGCTAAGCTAGGGTTGGTCAACCAACCCGGCCCCTTAATGCCGATGTAGGAGAGTGCAACGTTGATGGCCCCGTCGGTGGGGTGCATCAACTCCTGAAACAAGAGCCCGACGCCGATCGTTGAAACCAATACGGGAAAAAACACGATGGACCTCAGTAAAGACTGGCCCAACACGCCCGACGTCAGCAACACGGCCAAAGGAAGGCCAAGCACGGTCTTCAGGGCTGAGGTGATAAACGCAAACAGCAACGTGTTCACAGCCCCTTGGATCAGAAACGGTTCAGAGAAAAACTGTATGTAGTTGTCCCAGCCCGCAAACCGCGCCTCGAATGGATCCCAATAGGTGAGAGAAAAGTAAAAAGAGGCCACCGTCGGAATAATAAAGAACACCACAAAAATCGACACAGCGGGCACCATGAACCAATACGGATAGGCAGAGGGGCGTGATCGACGTTCCATTTCAGATCCTTATGGCAATCAGGGCCCGCAAACGACGCGGGCCCTGATCAAATCATGTCTAAGGTTTACCAGCCTTCAAGGCCCAATTGACGCGCCTGCTTTGCCACGTCTTGGTCATAAAGTGCTGCGGCGTCAGCGGCGCTACGAATACCCGAACCGACTTCGACCGTGAATTGCTCAAGCGCCGGGCCTTTGACCGGGCTCAGGAATTCAAGCGCAGGAAAGACGCGCCCATCCTCTTGGAAGTAAGGCATCATGTCAGCGACCGAACGCGGCACGTCCGCTGGCAATTCGCACCCTTTGATCAGGTAAGGACCCGTTGCACCGATCGTTTCGGTGATGATGTTACAGGCTTCAACGGTGGCGACCCAGTTCAGGAAGTCTTTGACCGCGTCTGGGTTTTCGCTGGACGCGGCGCCATACAGGCCTGCCGGCATCCATGTGGTCAAACCATTGCTGTCCGCATCGTCGCCGGGCTGTGCAAAAAAGCCAACATCATCAAGATGATCGGGAAAGTTCTGCTGGATCGCGCCGATTGCAAAAGTCAACATTGGATAGTGGGCCGCTTCGCCTTGGGCGATCATGGCCAAGCCGTCATCGTATGAGGCAGCTCCAAAATCCTCGTTGAAATAACCGGCTTCAAAGGCTTCCTGCAGCCGCTCAAAACCCTGCAAGGCGGCAGGTGTGGTGGCATATTTTGCGCCATTGGCGGTGTAGCTCTCGGCGAAATCAGGCTCTGCCTGCGCGACATTGTAGTAGTCTGCCAAGACAAACAACTGGCTTGTCCAAGTGTCGCGATAGGTTTGTGCAATCGGCGCAACATCGGTCTGTTCGGCAATAGCTGCGCTATTGGCCATGAAGGCATCCCACGTCGTCGGGATCTCAAGTCCAAGTGATTCATAGGTTGGGACATGATAGAAGATACCGCCGCCCATTGCGGCTTCAATCGGGACGCCATAGACCTCGCCATCACCGTCAGCAACGGCTGCAAGGAAACCTTCGTTGATGTTGCCAAGATTGGGCAAGTCAGACAGTGGGATCATTGTCCGATCGGGGCGAAGGGCGCGCACAAGGCTGCCAGAGTTGTACTGAAAGATATCGGCCATTTCGCCAGTGGCGAGACGGGTCTTGACGATGTTGTCGCCATCGCCGCCACCCGGGCGGGTTTCGATGTCAAAGCTAACGCCCGGGTTCTGCTCACTGTAAGCCGCGGTCAAAGCTTCGAGCACGGCAACAGTATCAGCGCTGGCATCGCTCAGGATCGAGAGTTCCTGTGCCTGGACAGCTCCTGCACTTAGGACCAGCGCAAGTGCGGTTGTGGTTAGATGTTTCGTCATGGTTTTCCTCCCTTTGGATGATCTCGGGTCCTCCCCCGAGGTTAGATCTTAATCTTGAAGCGAAATGCATGGGCGCCGGGGCCATAGGTCCCGCCCCCCAATTGGTCATTTGCCACCGCTTCGCAGCCGTCTGGCAGCGTCACAGTATAGTGGGCGCTGTCGCCCTCGATCCGCCAAGCGGCCTCGATCCGGCCATGGCGACAGTGGTGCCACATGTCGACGTGGCCCAGCTCCGGCAATATCGTCGGGGCAAGTCGGACCCTGTCAAACCCGGGTGCTTCAGCCATCGGCTGCACGCCCGCGACGTTCTCAAATAGAAACTGACAGACCGCGCCGTAGGCGTAGTGGTTATAACTGTTCATCTCGGGTTCGTAGATCGTCCCGTCTTCACCTATAGCGTCCCAGCGTTCCCAGATCGTCGTCGCCCCCCGGTCAACCTGGTACAGCCATCCCGGCACCTTGCGGTTCAAGAACACCTTTTCAGCAAGGTCGTTCATGCCCAGCATCGACAAGGCGGGCAACAATGAAGGGGTGCCGATAAAGCCAGTCCCAATAAGATAGTCGGCATCTTCGACAACGCGTCGGAAATAGACTTTCGCAGCCTCAAAATGTTTATCCGGGACCAATCCATACAGAAACGCCAAGGCATAGGACGTTTGGTCATTGTGGGCGAGCCTGCCGGTCGCGCTGAAGTACTCGCGATGAAACGCGGCTTTGATCTGGTCCGCACGGCTGCGCAAATCAGTGGCATCCTCGCCAATGACTTCGGCAATCTGGGCGGCTAAGTCGGTCGAGATGAAATGATAGATCGTGGCCGCGCAGTCGTCCGCAATGGTTGGGCGCGGTTTGCGGTTGTCGCCCGTGGGCTGCAACCAATCGCCAAACGTGAACCCCTTACTGCCCCAATTGGAATGGGGGTGAATGATGGGTCCGTCTGAAATGCTCCACAGATAGTCCAGCCACTTTACCATAGCCGGGTAACATTCACACAGGACAGCGTCGTCACCGTAATGCAGATAAAGCTGCCACGGGGTCACCGTGATGACATCGCCCCAACCAGTCGCGCCTGCCCAGTCACCCTCAAACTTGGACCCCGGGCGCCGTGTCGGGTCTGGAGAGAAATAGGCCACCGCCCCATCGTCGCGCTGGTCATGCATCACGTCACGCATGAATTTGCGCATGAATGTGTTGCTATCCGCCAGCCAACAGGCCGTGCCGGTAAAAACCTGCGCATCACCTGTCCAACCAAGCCGCTCGTCACGCTGCGGGCAATCCGTCGGGATCTCGATAAAGTTGCCCCGTTGCGACCAAATCGTGTTTTCCACCAACCGATTGACGGCATCGACGCCGCAGGAAAATCCGCCCCGAAGCTCCGGTACGGAGGTGATGGGTACCGAAGTGATCTCTGAAACTTCGGCATGTCCTTCAATCGCAACGCGCGCATACCGGAAGCCAACAAAGGAAAACATGGGCTCCCAGATTTCTTCGCCGTCGCCAGCCAGAGTGTAGGTAAACGCCGCGCGGGCCGCACGGTAGTTGCGATTGTCGAA
>JBELMC010000135.1:0-5866 GCA_042096155.1 Dinoroseobacter sp. | reverse complement strand
GCAGAATTTCGTGATCGCCTGCGGCCTCGATCTGCACGCTCCGGTTCCCGACGAGATCCCGCACTGCCGGTTCCGCAACGCCTGGTCATGGGCGGGATTTATGACGAACTACGACGACGATTTGCGACGACGATTGACTGCGAGGATCTACTGACCGAGCGCTGCCGCCAGATTGAGGCGCAGGGACTGAAGCTGAAACATGTGGAGGCGGCGATCATCGACGCCCCGCTTGTGGAAAAACCGCGGCGCTACACTGCGGCCATATTGTAAAGGGATTCCAAGATTGGGCATTTGGTCGTGGAGCGGGATTTTTTGGCCGAAGCCTCGCATCAGTTGCTCGGGACGCGTCCCTCTCGTGACCTGGCCTTTGGCAAGGCACTTGCCGGTCAGTGGGACAAAAATGGTGAGCAGAGATCACAAGCTGAGCGTTCGCCGCCACTGCGCACGTCTGACGCTGACACGATCCAATCTATATTATGAGCCGAGGGGCGAGAGTGCTGCGAACCTGCAGTTTATGAAAATCATCGACACGCGGTTTCTGGAGACGCCCTGGTATGGGTCTCGCCAAATGGCAAGCTTTATGCAGCGCAACAACCACAAATGTGGGCGGCATCGTTTGCGCCGCCTGATGCGTCTCATGCGGCTGGTGCTGATTGACTAGGAGCCAAACACCAGCAAGAGGCATCTACAGCACAAGATCTGGCCATACCTGCTGCGCAGCATGGCGATTGGTCGCCCCAACCAGGTCTGGTGCGCTGATAGTACCTATATCCCAATGCGACGTGGCTGACCGGCTACAACTCAGAGCGGCCCCATTCGACGCAGGGCATATTGACCCCAGATGAAGCGTATGCCAGCAAAAACCATCCAATGAGATTAGGCTCGGGACCCGTTGATTTTGGCGCTCAGCTCTGACTCACTGTTTCAAAACAGAGGCGGTGTCATGAGCGATCTTTATTGGCGTTCGGATGAACAGATGGTGCGGCTTGAGGCGTTTTTCCCGAAGTCTCGCGGCCGGGCCCGGGTGGATGACAGGCGTGTCCTCAGTGGTATTATTTTCATAAATCGCAATGGCTTAAGGTGGCGGGACGCGCCTGTCGCATATGGGCCGCCGAAGACGGTTTACAGCCGTTAGAAGCAATGGAGCGAGAACGGCTTTTTGCCCGGATGTTCGTCGCGCTCGCACAACCGGGCGCGGAAACGGGCACGCTCATGATCGACGCGACCTACCTGAAGGCACGTCGGACCGCCGCCAGCATGCGGTTCAAAAAGGGGGCAAAGGCTGCATTCATCACACGGATCGCGGATCGCAATACTGTTTCCGCGATGACCAGAAGATCCTGCGCCAACACGGCTTTGAGGTGTCGATGAGCGACAAGGGCAATTGCTAAGATAATGCGGCTTTTGAGACGTTCTTCAAAACCATCAAGGCAGAGCTGATCTGGCGGCGGCCATGGCACACACGCAGAGATGCAGAACTGGCCATCTTCCAATACATCAATGGCTTCTACAATCCGCGCCGACGGCACTCTGCATTAGGCTGGAAAAGCCCGATCGCCTTCGAACGGAAAGTGGCTTAAAAGAGCACTGGGAGCGGCACGATAGCGGGACAGGTCCAACCGACCCCGTACGCTCAGGTGGATTTGGTGTCATATTTACGAAGCAGGTTGCACGAACCGGCGAAACCGCTCACATTGTTGGTGGTGAGGTTGGAGAGTGCAATGAAGGTTTTGTTTCGCCTGTGCCTGTCGGCATCTTTGGCCGTTATGGCTGTCATGTTGCTGCGGTCTTACCCGACTATTCTATACGGGACTGGCATGGACCGGGTCCCAGAAATGATGTTTTTTGGCTACTCAGTGGCCGAAGCGCGCATGTTTTTTGAGACGATATCGGACGCAGGGCGGGCGCAGTATCTGGGGATGCAAGCCCTGCTCGATTGGGCATTTCCAGCGCTCGTAGCACTGACGCTCATCTTCGCCATCTTGCGCTGGAGCAGGCTGGTTCCGATGCCGCGCCGCATATTTGCGGTGGTGCTCGCCTTGGCTGCGATGGGGGCTGATTATTGGGAAAACTTCCAAATCGCGGCAGCGTTGCGGCTGCCGGTGGATCAGATAACCGACAAGATGTTGCAGCAAATGAGCTTGACCACCCAAGGCAAGACCTATCTGGCGATCGCGGCAATTTTGGTGACCAGTGGCGTGGTTTTGGGCGGGTTGATCCGCACTTGGCGACGGCGCCGCAGATGAGCTTTACCGTCGCAATTGACGGCCCTGCCGCTGCGGGCAAAGGCACAATCAGCAAGGCTGTCGCAGTGCATTTTGGGTTCGCGCATTTGGACACGGGGTTGCTGTATCGGGCGGTCGGTCGAAAAGTGCTCGACGGGGTTGCGCCGCTTGATGCGGCCGCCAAGCTGAGCCCTGATGATCTGACCCGCACCGATCTGCGCATGCCCGAGGTTGCTCAAGCCGCCAGCAAAGTTGCTGCGATTGGTGCGGTCCGCGCCGCCTTGTTTGAATTTCAACAGACATTTGCGCGACGTGACGGAGGCGCGGTCTTGGATGGTCGGGACATTGGCACCGTGATTTGTCCCGACGCCGATATCAAGTTATTTGTCACGGCAAGTGCTGAAATCCGTGCGGCTCGGCGCTATAACGAACTGGTTGGCACCGGATTGAACACTGATTACGAAACCGTTTTGCAAGATGTCAAAACGCGCGATGCGCGGGATGCCGGGCGCATAGATTCGCCGATGTTGGCCGCAGATGATGCCGTTTTGATTGACACCTCGGATCTAAGTAGAGAGGCCGCCATCACCACTGCGATCGATGCTGTCACGCGGGTCGGCAAAATCGTGCAGCAAAAAGCGTAACTTACGAAACGCTTGATGAAATCACAAAATTCAGCTTGTGAGATCGCCCTAAACACCACTTTCAGCACTGGTTTTGATTGTCCACAGAAAACGAATCACTGTGGCTTGTAAAGAAACAAATTTTGGTTAAGGTCTACTACATCTTGTGGGGATCAACGTCATGTTAAACAAAATCAAGGGACTTCTTCTAAAGGTTTGGGCTCAACGACAAGCGCAGCCCGCACCGGTTCTTATCCCGGTTGGGCCGCAGGAGCTGCACGACCGCATTGCGCGGCCGCGTGGGGTCTTTAGCAACGCCTACAGGTTTCAAAACCACCTGTAATCAGCCACCGCCATCGGTCCAGAGGGTCGAGCTGTCCGTCGAACAACAACATGCGCACGCGGCCACAATACAGTGCCCACGGACACATTCGCCATGATGGTCATCGTGACATTTTTCAATGCCCCCCTTGCAATGCCATCGCGAGTAAACGGTAAATTATCAGAGTTGCCGTTTTGGGCATGATGGAAATCATGATAAGACAGATTGCCGGGTCTGATCCCTATGTCTGATGTCATAACAAACGCCTCAGTTCCGGTTGCGCAGGCTTGCGCGCAATATCGCATCCGCAAGTGACTGTTGCGTCGGTCGGTGTTGTAGGCCACGACCAAAATTCGTGCGCCTTGGTCGGCGAGGTTCCAATAACCCTGAATCTTTTCAAATACGCGCGCCGATCGTGCGGCAATCAGCGGTGTCACATCAATCTTGTCACCGCATGTGAGTCCCCGACGGGCGCGCTTGTCCGGCTTGGGATACAGCTTTTTTGGCGGTATACGAAGTCGCCGCGCGAGACTGCTTAGTAGAATTGTGGTCCTCGCCAATGCCGACTTCGGTGACGTGGCTGCCACTGATGATCTTTATATCGCGTAACATGGCCATGCTCGAAGGTCGCACAACAAAGGTGTCGGTGTGCGACGTGTCGGTTGTTTTTGCTTCTTGTGAGGACAGTTTGGTGTATTCGATCGACGCAATTGCAGGGTAAGGTTTGCGGGAACGACCACAAAATGGAGGTCAGTCTTGCTGGCCTCTTTGACGAAATAAGCGAGCGATACGTCACAATTTTTCCTAAGTGTACTGGGTTCGCGCTTGCAATTGCACCAAAGCCGTGCGCGCCGTGTCGCGATCTTGTAGGGCAAGGTCTGATGCGCGCATTCCAGCAATTCCCAAGCTGTTTTGCGGTTGGCATTTTCGGAGAGCCGGGCCACTGCGAATTCGCGGATGAGGTCCATAGGGACAATGAGGCAGCGCTCGCCTAGCGCAGTCCTGGCCTCGGCGATATCAATTTGGAAATAGCCGATTGGGCATCGTTTGAACGTTCGCCATTTGGGCGTGTCGCTGTCCATATCAGGCAACCAAGTGCCTTAAATACTCCATATTTTGCGCCATAAACACGCCGTATTCTGCGCACAAATTGACTAAGACTTTAATCAAAAAGGCCTCCTATGTCCGGACAAACCATATTCTTTAGAACCGGCAAGTCGCACCAATTTCGGCGACACTGTTGCTTTGCGGTGCGCTCATTTGCAGCGACGAAGTCACGAGAAATCCGGGGTCATCGTCGTTGAGATATACGTCACCAAATGGGTGGTCAGCTGCCCGTGCGGACCGGTTACGTCGATGCATCAATTGTCACGTTGTTGGCCAATACAAAAAATGAGGATCTAATAATGAAATTTCGGTTTCTGAAAGATGAAAATGGCGCCGTCACCGTCGATTGGACCGTCATGACAGCCGCGATAGTCGGCCTTGGCATTGCAACCTTCGGCGTTGTGTCTAACGGTATGCGTGATCTAACCACTGATACCAGTCGGCATCTGAGTTCTTTTTGGATCAAAACCAGCTTTGGTATGCAAACCTTTGCATCAATGGACTTTACCGGCGGCAATAACGGCGGTTGGAATGGGGGTACTGTCATGTCGCCAATTGAGGCGCTTGGCGAAGTACTTGTGCTTGGGCCTGGCGAAAAGACTAAGACGTCCATAGACGTGCCCGCCGGGACCAGCACCGCTCAGCTGAGCTTTGATCTGGTCGGTGGCGGGTTCCTCAACCACGACGTAGCGAAAGTCACAACCAACGGCAAAACGGTTACATTGGCGCGAGGTTGGTGGAAAGATGGGTCGATGAATTTCACTGTAAAGGAAGTTGAGGGCATGACCGTGACCACTGAGACGATTTCCGAGGGCACCAACCTTGGCGGCAACCGCGGCCGTGATTCAGTGACGCGAGTCACCGTCACCGTCGATGATCCAAGCGAAACGTTAGATCTGGCGATTATATCAGGCGCAAACCAACCTGTTCGTAACGAGTTTTTTGGCATCGACAATGTGGACCTGGCGGCTGAGTAAGCTGTAACGTTTCGCAGCCCCTGCGGCAGTCAATGGCGGCCTGCGCCGCAACAACTGCGACGGATCATATCGAAAACCATTCGTAAAACTTATCCAGCGCTCCACGAATAAGTTGTCGTGCCCTCGCTGTACCCTGCGTGGCAAGCCTGTCAAACTTTGCTCAATATCGCGCAGATCAACAAAGCAGAACACGTTTTTTCACCCCCCTTTTGTCTTTTCCTCTTGCAGCCCACGCACAGGTTTCATACACCGCGCATAAGGAAGCGGGCGTAGCTCAGGGGTAGAGCATAACCTTGCCAAGGTTAGGGTCGGGCGTTCGAATCGCCTCGCCCGCTCCAATTCGGCGTTTAACTGGACATATCTTTATTGGTCGTATCCAGACGGCCTTCTGCCATAATGGCTGATGGTGTCATTTTGGACCAGATACGGCGCGCGGGTGGTTCGTTACACCGCACAAAGGTTTTACGCGCCGCCGCGGCTCATTAGCTTGGCGACGATTGCAGTCGCAGACACATCCAACATGCTCTCGTCATCTTTGATGATCCCATCTTGGGTTGGCCTGAAAAGCGTGGCCAAGACGATCGCTTCGGCCTCGGTTGACACCTTTGCCCC
>JBELMC010000134.1:0-5879 GCA_042096155.1 Dinoroseobacter sp. | reverse complement strand
TTATCCGGCGAGCTGCGGCACGGACCTCCGACGACCTCTGGCGCGCAGTTGGACAGGTCTGCGATTTCTTCACCGACGAAGACTGCTACAACTTCTTCAAGGCTGCCGGGTATGAAACCGATTAAGCACAACACGTTCTAGATTTTGATGTTCACACACCCAAAATAAAGGTCTAGTGATCCGGTTGTATGAGGCCTAATCCGCGCAGGTAAATTCCAATACCGGTTTCCAGCAAATCCTCCGGGGCAAATGGCGCGCGGGCGCCTGGACCACCACGGGCGAACAACTCCACGACGCCATGGCTCATCGCCCAGATATGTGCGGAGAACATTGCCGCGGGAGGGCGTTTCTCTTCCGGAATATGTTTTGACAACGCGATTGCAGCGCGCTCCAAAACCTCGCGGGAGCGTTGGGTCGCGAAAGCCAAATCGGCAGTCGCGTTGCTTGAGATGCCAGATTCGAACATTGCCATATAATGACCTGGATATTTTCGGGCGAATGCGAGATAAGCCCGTCCAGTCGCTTTGAAGGCGGCCAGATCCGACAGATGGGTCTGGTTGAACGTAAAATCCATAAGATCAGCGAAAATACTATGCCCTTGCAGCGCCGCTTCGGCAATCAGATCCTCACGGCCTGCAAAATGTCGATAGACGGCAGCGGGCGTGACACCTGCATTTTTTGCCGCTTCCGACAAAGTAAATCCCGCCGGACCCTTTCGTTCGATCAAAACCAAAGCCGCATCAACCAGACCTTGCCGCAGATTGCCGTGGTGATAGCCGCGTTTTGACATCTGAACCTTATTCGTTCCCATGCCAAATTTCCGGACCAGCGCAGATCTCTGGGTCCAGCTGAGGAATGGAAATTATGTCTTTTTGATCATAGTCGAGGTCGCGCAAAACCGTCGAGATTGCAGAAATTCGCGCGCGCCTTTTGTCGTCCGCTCGGATCACAGTCCAGGGTGCGGTGACCGAATGCGAGCGCTGGAACGTCTCGGAAATCGCCGCGCTGTAAGCATCCCACCGCTGTAAACCTTCCACATCGATCCAACTCAACTTCCACTGCTTGAGCGGGTCCGCTTCTCTATTTAAAAAGCGCCGCAGTTGCTCGGCGCGCCCGACATCAAGCCAGATTTTTATCAAATGTATTCCTTCTGAGACCAACATGCGTTCAAAATCAGGGAGTTGGGCAAAGAAGCTCTCGCGTTGCGTTGGGGTACAGAATTCAAAGACATGCTCGACAATCGCCCGATTGTACCATGAACGATCAAAAAATGTAATCTCACCTCCGGCTGGTAACTGTCTGATATAGCGTTGAAAATACCATTCTGAAACTTCTCGGTCAGTGGGTTTGGACAAGGCCACAACCCGCGCATGCCTTGGATTAAGATTTTCGCGGAATCGCTTGATTGTACCGCCTTTTCCGGCCGCATCGCGCCCCTCAAACAAAATACAGACGCGTGCACCGGATTTTTTGACCCAGGCCAGCATCTTAACCAGCTCAATTTGAAGAGCGTCGAGCTGTTCTTGGTAAAGATCACGGTGCATCCACTCGGAATAGGGATATGATTCATTAAGAACTTTATCTTTTGCCGCCGTTTTGATGGCGCTGCGCACGGTCTTTGGAGCGCCGTTTCGGGCGAACTCACGGATGGCACCATCAAAGGGCAAAGACATGGCAACAGCCTTTCTTATTTGCTGTTCAAATCGTAACCCAACGACCTGGCGGAGTGCAATCCGGCCCGGCTTGCCGCACGCTGAATAGCTGCGATGGCGGCGTCCGGGTCGGCATGCTGAGGCATGTGACCAATGCCAGGAAGCACTGTTAAGTTCGCCGTTGTGACCGCCTTTGCGAGTGGTTCAGAGTGAACCGAAAGCGGCACGGTGATATCATCGCTGCCATGGATAATTTCGATCGGTATGGTTAAAGACGGATAAAGCCGCGACATCTCCACAACATTCGGACGCAGCCCGTTGACTTGGCGCGCATTGGCGCGCAACACCTTGCTTCGCAATGTCAGATCGACGCCAATATACTCAAGGTAACCATCGGGTACGGCATCTGGTTCAAAAATCGAGACTACAGATTTTTTTGCCAATGATAAAGGGACCAAAGCTGCGATCAAAGGCACCACTGTTGCTCCACCGAGGTCCGATCCGACAAGACCGTACCATGCGCCCAGTTCGCCTGGCCAAGGGTTCACGGCACCCGCCAAGGACACCAATGCTGCGACTTGGTCGGCACGTTCCAACGCCCATGCCATGGCGACAGATCCGCCAAATGAATGTCCAGCTATAATTGCGTTTTTTACCCCCAGCCGGTCTGCAACCCTCGCCAGATGTCTGGCTTGCTCTTGCGGCGATTCCCCGTGTGAATGCAGGGCCTCCGAATAACCCAACCCTGGGCGATCAAACGCAATCACTCTAAAGTTTTGTGTGAGCTTGTCCGTCAAACGAAATGTAAAATCGCGTAAATTTCCACTTGCGCCATGTAAGAGAATGAGATCCGGCCCTGTGCCGCCGACCCAGACATGCACCATTTTGCCATCTTGTTCGATCAGCTGGCCAATCGGCGGAGTGAGGGTGCGCATTTTTCGGAATTGCCCTGCCACAGCGGTGAGCCCCGTGATCCCCAAGACGACAATCGCGGCGCTAAGGCCGGTCCGTGCCAATCTTCGATATATCATAGGGCGTTGCCTCATAAATATGGTGTATCCAGTTTCCATATAGAAGATGCGCGTGGGATCTCCAGCGGTTGAGCGGAGACTTTTTCGGATCATTGTCGGGATAATAGTTTCGCGGAACAGTGATCGTCGCGCCGGCCTGCGTGTCACGGTCATATTCTTGTTTAAGCGTATCTGAATCGTATTCAAAATGGTTAAAGATATACACCGCGTTGTGCTTTGGATCTTCAATCAAGCAGGGGCCACAATCGTCGGATCCGAGCAAGGTCCGCAAATCTGGATGGATGTCAATCTCGTCCTGACGCATTTCGGTCCAACGGCTCACCGGGATCAGAAGGTCATCGGAAAACCCGTTCAAAAGCGGGGAGGATGGCACGCGGTTTTGATGACGAAAGCATCCAAAGGCTTTTTCTTGCAGCATGTGTTTCGCGATGCCGTGAAAATGATAAATCATCGCCATTCCGCCCCAACATACCCCCAAAGTTGATGTCACATTGGTCTGCGTCCAATTCATAACCTGCTTCAGCTCATCCCAGTATGTCACTGTTTCGAAGGGTAAATGTTCGATTGGCGCACCCGTGATGATCACCCCGTCAAACTTGCGGTCTTTCACTTCTGAAAAGGGCTGATAAAACGCTTCCATATGCTCTGCCGCAGTGGTTTTTGAGTGATGTTCGCTCATGCGGATCAACGTCAAATCGATCTGCAAAGGCGTGGCGCCGATCAGTCGAGCAAATTGTGTTTCGGTCTGAATCTTCATCGGCATCAGATTGACTAGACCAATCTGTAATGCACGAATGTCCTGACGTTCGGCCCGGGATGGATCCATAACCTTGACCCCTTCGGACTTAAGGACATCAAACGCAGGCAGGCTGGATGGAATTTTGATAGGCATGGGGTCAGTGTCCAAATTGGTGCAGCCGATAGGTAAGAACTTCAGCGAGACTTGCCAAGAGCCGCGGCGATCAGCCGATTGAAGTCATCCGCTGTTTGAACTTTCGCAACGTCTTGTGCGCTCACGGTAACGCCCCAATTTCGCGCCATCGCGGCATAACGCGGTTTGCGGTGCGCAAGAGCACGCGCAAAAATCCATCTGACAAAGGCGTTGGGATCAACAGAGGCCTCGGCCAGACCTGTCTTCTCCAAATACGTCTCCCATGCCTCTTCCAGAAATTGCGGCTGGTAATACATTGGCTTGGGCGCCTTGTCGAAACGGCGGATAAGTTCGGCCGTATGTTCGTCAGATCCTTCGATCCAAACCATGATATGATCTTGACTCAAGGCATTAAGAACCGGATCGTTGGCATCATCCGGATCGACAACCTCGCAGATTGATCCACCCGTATCGCAGATGAAATTTTCATACATATAAAGGTCTTGAGCACGGGTTTTAAAGTGCCGCGTATCCAATAATGCGGCGATCTCGGCGGTGCGGTGTTCGTCTTGCCGCTTCATGTATTCAGTGAACGTCAGGCCGCCAAGCTCTGGGTTTCCGGGTTTGCCCAGATAGGTCGACAACGGAGCAAGATTTTCGAATGTAATGTTGGACTGTATCGTCACCGAGTCCGACAAAAGCAGTTCGCGCAGCAACGGCACGCGCATCGCTTCGCGTTTGAAATTATCAGCGATATGTTCGCCCATATAACGCGTGCCGATCCGGTAATCGACGGAGTAATGGAACCAATCCCCAGAGTCTCGTAAGATGCTGGCAATCCGGGTCTTGCCCAAACCGGACATTCCAAAGACGAGGGCGCTTTTTGCGCCCTGTTTCGGCCAAGCTGGATGTGCGATTTGTGACATGGCAACCTCGGAGTCAATTTAGCATCACGGCGGTATCAACTGAGCCCCGTCGCGTCAAAACGAAAACGGCGCGCCCTTTGGCACGCCGTCAAAACTCGAAACCGTTTTCGTGGATCGGTTTTAAAAAGAAAACCCGACTTTGACGCCCAAACCAAGCGCAGAGTTGCCTGTGAACGTTCCTTGATTGCCAGCAGCACCGCTAGAGGTCGCGTCCCCAATTTGGCGATATTGCACACCGGCACTGACATCCATGTTCTCGGCGGTGTATTTCGCCCCAAGTGCAACACTGCGGAACCCGTCCGTTGGTGCCAGATTACCCGTGATCCCGCCTTGGGCTTGCTCATAGCCAAACGAAATAGAGCCGGACCACGCATCACTAAACTTTCGGCCTAAGCCCAGGTTCCAAGTGTAGCTCGGTTCAGAATAGGTCTGAAGCGCTTTTTTAACGATTGCCCTGTGCCTCTCTGGATCTATAACCGTTTCAGTCCAATCGACATAGCGAACACTGGCAAGAAGCAAAGTATCTGCTGCAATACCGGTTTGGAAATCCAAATTGACCGACTTTGGTGTCTTGAAAGTTGTCGTAGATGAAAGATCTGTTTGGCCGGTTGCTGACTCAGATGTCGCAATGTCGTGGCTGATCGCGGAATGGTATGTTAAGGCCGCACGCAATGCTATCTCAGGGATCTCGTAAGCGGCGCCCAACACATATCCATAGGCAGTATTGGCATCGCCGGTCGCTGAGTAGTTATTGACGGCCGGTATCGAAACACTCACCGCAACGGATTGATATTTAACGCCGGCAAAGACAGACGCATTTGCACTTGCCTGATACTGCATGAGAGCTGTGAGGGCAGAGCTTGAAACCTCCGCTTTTGTGCCTTTCAGTGCTGTTGTACCGGTGGTTGGGTATAGAACATCCGCGCCAAAGGGTTGATCCATCACCAGACCAAAGGCGAGCTTTTCGCTCATTTGCATCCGCAGACCGCCCGTAAAGCTTGTATAGCTGGGCGCGATATTGAGTGAGCTGGCGTTTCCAAAGCCTGCATAGGTGCCAGATACTGTCGGTCTTACAGACCCAAATGACAGCTCGGCCCGATTGCCATCTTCAAACAAAATCGCCACGGACTGCCCCGATCGATCCAAGCCACCGGCGCTTGCAGCGGTGCCGCAGGCCAAAGCTACCGCAGCGGTAAGTACCATTTTTTTCATCATAAGCTCCCTTAATTCGCGCCTTAACGCCGCTTTTTGCAACCTTTCATGGCCACATGATGAAAATTAATCAAGATATGACCTCACGTCATGGCTGGTCTTCACACACATAATGGGGGATCACTCCCAAAACGTTGTAAAATTACAACTCAGCATGCGATTTTGGTCTACGTGCTTCAGCTCGGAT
>JBELMC010000133.1:0-5996 GCA_042096155.1 Dinoroseobacter sp. | reverse complement strand
GCGCCGTCAGGACGCGCGCTCGCTGGTCCCAGCTGCGGCCAAGGAAACTTTCGATGGTACCTCAGCGCAAATCTATCCGGGATCCACCGCCAATCTCTGTGCCTGTCACACAAATCCTCATTTCGGCGCAAATCTGTCCTGCCTGGTCGGGAAAGAGCCAGATCGAGTGCTCCGCCACTTTCAGACTGGCCCCAACTGCACCGACCAAAGGACCTGTTTCATGCGAACCCATGCTCAAGCCGTTGTCATTGGCGGTGGCGTTATCGGCTGCTCGATCTTATACCATCTGGCCAAACTGGGGTGGTCCGATGTGGTCCTGCTGGAACGGGACGAACTGACGTCCGGTTCAACTTGGCACGCGGCGGCAAATATCCATGGATTGCACGACAGCACCAATATCAGTCGTCTGCAACACTATACCATGACCTTATACAAACAATTGGAAGCCGAAACGGGTCAAAGTTGCGGTGTGTTTCAGCCCGGCAGTTTGTATCTGGCCCAAACCGAAGCACGTGAACACCAGTTGCGCCTGCAAGCAGCCAAGGCCCGGCGCTTTGGCATGAACTTCCATGAAGTCACCAGAAACGAGGCCGAACGTTTGCACCCGCTGGTCAATTTTGACGGCGTTCGCTGCATCATGTTTGAGCCTGACGGCGGCAATGTCGATCCCTCGGGCGTGACAGCGGCCTATGCAGCAGGCGCACGCCAGATGGGTGCTGAAATCCTCCGCTTCACGCCGGTTCTTGGCACCGTGGCCCAGGCGAACGGCACTTGGATCGTGCAGACCCAAAAGGGCGACATCACCACGCCCTGGGTGATCAATGCGGCTGGGTTATGGGCGCGCGAAGTGGCCGCGCTCGCCGGATTGACGCTACCTTTGCAGCCCACGGAACATCAGTATTTTGTCACAGACGCAATTGCCGAGATCGCCGCGCTGGATCGCCGCTTGCCATCTGTCGCAGATCGCGACGGCGAATACTACCTCCGTCAGGAAGGCAAAGGCATCTTGGTCGGCGCCTATGAAAAAAACGTGAGGTTCTGGGCCGAAGAAGGCACGCCAGAGGGTTTTGGCCACGAGCTGTTCCCCGACGATCTCGAGCGGATCGAGGACAACATGATGCGCGCCATCGACCGGGTCCCTGCGATTGGCACGGCAGGGGTCAAGCGGGTCATAAACGGCCCGATGATCTGGTCACCGGATGCCAATGTATTGTTCGGGCCTGTGCCGGAACAGACCGGCTATTTCTGTTGCGCCGGAATCATCCCGGGCTTTTCGCAATCGGGGGGCTTGGGAAAGCTGGCGGCCGAGTGGATCATCCAAGGAGAGCCGACGCTGGATCTGTTTGCCTGGGACATGGCGCGGTTTGGCTCTTGGGCAAGCAAAGCATTCACAAAGGCGCGAGTTGGCGATCAATATTCCAACCGGTTCAAAATCCACTTCCCCACCGAGGAACGCGATGCCGGGCGTCCGGTTCGCACCCGTCCGGTGTTTCAGATGCAAAAGGATCTCGGCGCACAATTCGGGCTCAATTTCGGCTGGGAACACCCATTATGGTTTGCAACCGATGCCGAACCCAACCATGAAACTTACGGGTTTGACCGTCAGAATTGGTGGCAGCCCGTTGGACGCGAATGTCGGATGGTACGCGACGCGGCCGGGATTATCGACATCTCAAACTTTGCGAAATACCAAGTCGAAGGCAGCGGTGCGTCGGACTGGCTCAATGCGGTGTTTGCCAACCACATGCCCAAAGCGGTTGGTCGGGCTTGTTTGACACCGCTGATCGGCAAGCGGGGAGGTGTTGCAGGTGATTTCACTGTCATGCGCTTGGAGGAAAACACTTTTATGGTCATCGGGTCCGGGATGGCTGAGCGGTACCACAGGCGGTTCTTTCGCCAGGTCCCACTGCCGGAGGGGACGACATTTGCCAGTAAGACTGACTCCATGTGTGGGTTCAATGTGGCGGGTCCGCGGTCACGCGCTCTGATCCAGAGACTGACCAACGCCTCACTTGCGACCAAGGATTTTGCGTTCATGCGATCGCAGCGCATCACAGTGGCCGGGGTCGATTGCATCGCCCTGCGCGTCAGCTTTACCGGTGATCTGGGCTGGGAGCTGCATTGCGCCGCGCAACATCAGGCCCAATTGTACCGCAGCTTACTGGATGTAGGATCCGATTTGGGCGCAGGGCCTGTCGGCAGTCGCGCATTGATGAGTTTGCGTATTGAAAAAGGCTATGGCTCATGGGGACGTGATTATTCGCCCGATTGGTGGCCTGCGGAAAGCGGGCTTGATGGGCTCATCAAGATGGACAAGTCGTTTTTGAACAAAGACGCGTATGCCGCCGTGGCGGACGCGCCGCCACGCGAAAAGCTCGTAATATTGGAAATCGAAGCAAAAACGGCAGATGCGACGGGCGGAGAGCCCATCTTCTTGACCGATGGAACCCCGGTTGGACAGGTAACATCCGGCGCCTATGGCTACACGGTCGGCGCATCGCTGGCTTTGGGATATATCCGCGCTGATGTGGCCCAGGGCGGGACCGAATGTATGGTCGCTGTGCTCGGTCAAGATCATCGCGCCCGAATCCTAGAGGCCGCTCCGTTTGATCCATCGGGCGAAAGGCTGCGCACCTGACAAGAAATTGGCTTGCCAAGGCGCAGGCCGAGGGCAGATATGTGGAGCATGTTGCGGTTCGTCTTGCCTTTGATGCTGGTGCTCGCTGCTTTGCCCGCTGCGGCCGAGCGGATCACCGTATTTGCCGCCGCCAGTCTGAAGACCGCGCTCGATGACATTGCGCTTGCATATCACACAAAGACTGGTGTGCAGATCACGCCGGTCTATGCCGCGAGTTCGGTTCTTGCTCGTCAAATTGCGGCAGGCGCGCCAGCGGATGTGTTTATCTCAGCCAACGCGCAATGGATGGATTGGTTGGTCGCACGATCTAAGATCAAAACCGACAGCCGCGCGGATGTGATTGGCAACACGCTGGTATTGGTGGGCCATGGGCGCGACGGCACACCATTGAGCAGCGTGGCAAATATTGCGCAAACCCTTGGCAATGCACGCTTGGCCGTGGCCCTTATCAACGCGGTACCTGCCGGGATATACGCCAAGGCTGCGTTGGATTGGGCCGGGGCACCTGCGGATTTGCCCCTCGCGCAGACGCCAAATGTGCGCTCCGCCCTTGCCCTTGTCGCGCGGGGCGAAACCCCACTCGGCATCGTTTATGCCAGTGATGCAGCGGTCACAGACAATGTGTCTGTGCTGTACCATTTCCCGCCCCAGGCCCATCCGAACATCCGCTATCCCGCCGCCATCACCAACACTGCGTCGCGCGCCGCGGACGCCTTTATCGGTTTTCTTCACGCGCCCGCCGCCCAGATGATTTTTGTGGCCAACGGGTTTGAGGCCCTGCCATGATCCAGCTGTCCTCAGCAGCGTGGCAGGCGGTTCAGCTTTCGGCGCAGGTTTCGGCCATCGCCACCATTCTGAGCCTGCCGATCGCGATCGCAATTGCCTATATCTTGGCCCGCAAACAATTCATCGGACGAGAGCTGCTAAACGGTTTGGTACATTTGCCCCTGATCTTGCCGCCCGTCGTCACGGGCTATATCCTCTTGCTGGCTTTTGGTCGCCAAGGTCCGATTGGGTCCGTGTTGTACGATTGGCTTGGGGTCACTCTCGCTTTCACTTGGAGCGGTGCCGCACTCGCCGCTGCGATCATGGCGTTTCCTTTGATGGTGCGCGCAATCCGCCTGGCCATCGAAGCGGTCGACCCAAAACTGGAAGAAGCCGCGAGGACCCTCGGCGCCTCGCCCTTATGGGTGTTTGCGACGGTGACATTGCCGTTGATTGTCCCTGGTATTCTGGCAGGCGGGGTTTTGGGCTTTGCAAAGGCCATCGGCGAATTCGGAGCCACCATCACCTTTGTGTCAAATATTCCAGGTCAAACCCAAACAATACCTTCGGCGATCTATGCCTTTTTGCAGATCCCTGGCGGCGAACAAGACGCGCTTTATCTTGCGATCATTGCCGTTGTCATCGCCATGACGGCCGTCTTACTCAGTGAATGGCTCGCCCGACGCGTTGCCGCGAGGATCGCCAGCGCATGAGCCTGTCTGTCAAACTGTCGCGGAAATTTGATGATTTCCAGCTGGATTTAGACTTTGAAGCCCCTGGCGGAGTGACGGCGTTGATGGGGCCGTCTGGAGCGGGCAAAAGCACAATTGCAAAGATGATCGCGGGGGTCGCCCAACCAGAGCACGGCCGGATCCAGATCGGTGAGACGGTCGTTTTGGACACTGCGCAAGGGCTTTGTTTGCCACCGCACCAGCGCAATATCGGCTTTGTGTTCCAAGAGCCGCGCCTGCTTCCCCATCTGACGGTCCGGCAAAACTTGCGCTATGGCGCTTGGTTCGCCCGCAAGCCTGTGTCCGATCTGGGACCCGTTGCCGACATGCTTGGCTTAGGTGCACTGCTCGACCGGATGCCGCGCGGGTTGTCTGGTGGCGAGGCCCAACGGGTGGCCCTTGGACGGGCTCTGTTGAGCGATCCAAACCTGCTGATTCTCGACGAGCCGCTGGCCGCTTTGGACACCGCCCGCAAATACGACATCTTGCCCTATCTGGCGCGAATCCGCGATCAGGCGCAGTGTCCGATCTTGTATATCAGCCACGCCATGGCCGAGGTTGTCCAACTTGCAACAACGCTGCTCGTAATCGACGCAGGTCAGCTGCGCGCAATCGGGCCTCCCCGTCATGTTCTTGCCGACCCCGATGTCGCCTCCAGCCTGGGCCCAAGAAATGTCGGCGCCATTTTGCGCGGACCACTCGTGGCTCATGCGCAAGATGGCCTGTCAGAAGTCGCAATCCGAGGTGGATCCTTGTTTATTGCCCGCCCCAAAGCTGCGATCGGAAGCGTGGTCACCTTGCGTGTCGAAGCGTCCGAAGTCATGCTCTCCGTGGCCAAACCCACAGGACTTTCGGCGCTCAATATCCTCAAAGGCACAATTACGGCGCTTTCAAACGGCCCCGATGCGGGCGTTTTGGTTCAAATCGATGTTGCGGGCGACCGGGTGTTGTCCAAACTTACGCGCCGTTCCGCCGATGCGCTGAAGCTGGCACCTGGGATGGTAGTATATGCGATTTTCAAATCCGTGTCGTTGGAAACCGGTACGTTGTGATCTAACAGTGCCATTCAAACTGGTTGCAGTGAAGTTTGATAAACCCTGCTTGCTGGGCCCATGTGAAAGAACAAAACTGCGCGCGATGGTGTTGAGGCACGCCGCCAGCAAAAAGCCTTAGCCGGCAAACCCTCGCAATCGCAGACCCAAACCCTCAAGCGTTTTTGTGTCCGCTGAACATGCATCGGACCAAAACGATTGACCAAACTCACCAAAGCAACAATTTCCGGCAAAGTGTGAAAAAATTTTTTGGATTTGTGAAGCCAACAAGATCGAACACCGCTGGATCTAACCCAATCATCTTCGGACCAACGATCGGGTCGCGCGGATAAGCAGAACAACCAAAGATGTGACGCTCAAACGGTATCACCCCGAAAGTTACGATCCGCGCCGCGCGGCGGCTGAAAACACTCAGCGGGTGAACGCCATACGAATAAATCTGCAAAATCGGGACATCCGAGCCAGATCAATCCATCCCAACCTGATCCCCGCGCGGCTGGGATCAAACAGCGATCCTGAGCGATATTTTATGATGCGCCGTCATATGTGCCTTTTTATGATCGCGCGGAATGTCGTCTGTGATCAGCCACGGGTTCCAGAAAACTGCTCTTGCCAGCCTTCTCGAGCGTCATCGGTGATTTTTGCAAACAAGACCTCGGGGACTTCGAACACATGACCCGCGGGCAAAACCGTCAACGCCGCGCCTGCATCCGTGGGCCAGCTGTCCTCATCGGTCTTTAAGGCGGCCAGAATCGTCTTGGCTGCGTCTGGGATGAAAGGGGCTGACAACACGGCATAAAACCGGATCAA
>JBELMC010000132.1:0-6018 GCA_042096155.1 Dinoroseobacter sp. | reverse complement strand
AAAAGGCCGCATAAATGAGTTCAGAGACCGGAATGTAAACGCGACAAGTCCAAAGCGCGCTTGCCCCTTTTTCGTAGCCTTGCTGACACGCACTTCCGCAATGCGCTCTTCCTCGTCCTCAACTACCTCGTCCAGCTTAACGTCGCTCCACTTTATTTCGCGCGCTTCGCCAACACGAACACCACTGTGCAGCATGACCATGACGAAGTAGGAAAGCTGCGCACGTTGCAGCTTGTGCCAGGCATTCAAGTCAGTGCTTGCAAAGCGTCCTACGCAATCCCTGTAACTGCGCAGATTGCGGACCAGAACAAGATACTCTTTGCCTGTATCAAAGCCCGCGCGTCTGTTTGGCGTTTGCCCGCGTTCCGCAACACGCATCTTAAACACTTGCTGCGTTCGCCCCTTCTCAAACGCATCGTAGAAGATTTGATTTAGTGCGCTTTGTTCCATCAGCAGGGTTTTGACGGCGGGCACATCTTTTGCGTTCGCTGTCCCGCCTGTCTTGCTGCCGCGTCGTTTTGGATTGTAGTCGTGCAGCTTCGCGCCCTTGTCTGTCAGCCAATAAGCTTTGCGCCAGTCCCAATACCCATGCGCATGTTGCGGGGTGATGTCATTGAGCAGCATGGATGTACTGTCAGCATGCGAGAAGTACTCTTTGAAGTAACGCTTGTGCCAAAGTGCGCGTTCTTCCTTCCACGTGCCATTGCGCAAGTTCCGCTCGTACCAATCGTTCCAGTGCTGCTCAAAAGTGTATTCGTCCAAGCTATGCCCAAGCCGCGCCGCCTGCTGCAAACGCAAGAACTCACTCTGCGCAAACACAAATGCTTCTTCGTACTTCGCCAGCTTTGTGCTGCGCGTAATGTAGCCTTTGTGTCCAGCAATCTTTAGCCGCATGTACCAGTTTGGCTGACGATGCGTTTTAGAGTTTGGCACGGCGACAGAAAGATCACGCTGAAACAGCACAAGTGCGCCGTTGTAGTGCTCATGCCTGTTTTCGTAAAACGCCAACCGCTGCCTGCCAAAAAGATGCTTTAACTGCTGCGATTATGCTAAAATCGCTAACCTTAAACGTCAATAAGATCAGCATTCTGCCAACAATATGCTACCAATAAAAAACGCCCGCTTTTGCAATCAGGCATTTGATTTTGTTGTATTTTTCGTCGTTCTGTATCAGCGCTTGGAGAACTGGAAGCTTTTTCGCGCTTTCGCTTTGCCAAATTTCTTGCGTTCGACGACACGGCTGTCACGTGTCAAGAAACCCGCAGCTTTCAAAGCACTCCGCAATGACGGCTCATACAATTGCAAAGCCTTTGAGATACCGTGACGTACGGCACCTGCTTGACCAGAAAGACCGCCCCCTTTGACGGTTGCCATCACATCGAATTCACCTTCAACACCGGCGACCTGGAACGGTTGACGCAAAATCATCTGCAACACGGGGCGGGCAAAATATGACGCATAGGCTTTCCCGTTTACGACCATTTTTCCCGATCCAGGTTTGATCCAAACACGTGCGACCGCGTCTTTGCGCTTACCGGTTGCATAGGATCGGCCCAGTTCATCTCGAACCGGCTCCCGCTGGGCCGCAAGGTGAACAGGTTCGATGTCAGCATTCGAAACGGCGTTTTGCAAGGCGTCTAAGCTTTTCATTTCATCAGACATTCACTCAGCTCCGCGTGTTCTTGGGGTTCATCGACTTAATGTCGAGAACTTCTGGCGATTGGGCGTCATGGGGATGTTCTGCCCCGGCGTAGATGCGCAGATTGGTCATTTGGCGACGCGACAATGGACCGCCCGGCAGCATACGCTGAACCGCCTTTGTCAAGACACGCTCGGGAAATTTACCTTCGAGAATCTGCCGCGCGCTGCGCTGCTTGATCCCACCGGGGTGACCTGTGTGATGGTAATAAATTTTATCATCCCGTTTTTTGCCTGTCATCTGGACCAGATCGGCATTGATGACAATCACGTTGTCGCCCATATCCATATGCGGCGTAAACGTGACTTTGTGCTTGCCGCGCAAGCGCATGGCAACAATCGACGCAAGACGGCCCAACACGACGCCTTCCGCGTCAATGATGACCCACTTTTTGTCAATCTCCGCCGGTTTTGCGGTGTAAGTTTTCATCGAACTTCCTCGGGCTACCTGACGAGGCATATGCGCGCCTCGTCGTGAGATTGATGCCTTTTACGGATTTTCTGCACCGCGTCAACGTTGTGCGATAGATTTAAATCTATAAAAAACAATTACTTGCAATTTAGGTATTTAAATACCCCAAACTGAATAGAAAAACCATGGGAAATTTGAAGAAAAAACTTGATTGCGTGCCGCCACCCCTTTAGGTGCCGCCACACGATGAGGGGACGATCCCAACCCAAGTCAACTTGGGGGGCGCTAAGGAACCTTTGGATTCTATCTACTGGATTGGAGGGGCGCGTTATGGATAACGTCAACCACTTCCAACTGGGGACAGGTCTGGAGACAGCCGCCCAAACGGAAGGTTACACGCGTGGCGCTGACGACTCGATGCGCATGCTGGAAGTCGTCGCTGGAACAGATGTGCTGGACGACACCAGGCAGGATCATTTTATCCGCGATGGTGGCATTGTCTATGCCGGCAATCATTTGATCATAGAAATCGAAAATGGGGCCGGGCTCGACGACGAAGTGCTGATTCGACAAGCGTTTCGCGATTGTGTCGCCGCATGCGGCGCCACTTTGTTGCATATTCACACCCATAAATTCTCGCCTCAGGGCGTCTCTGGCGTGGCTGTCTTGGCGGAAAGCCATATATCCTGTCACACTTGGCCCGAAATTGGCTATGGCGCCTTTGACGTGTTTATGTGTGGCGATGCCAAGCCGTCAGAGGCCGTCGACGTTCTGAAAAAAACCTTCAAAACAAACACGGTTCACGTCAAATCGTTGCGCCGAGGGGAAGGTTTGGTGGCTGAGGCCATCCGATGACAAAATGGTTCCACGAGACGCTGCATGGCGACTATGCCCAGTCGATCGCAATGGAATCCGTTCTGTATGACAGCAAAACCGACCACCAACGGCTGGTTGTCTTTAAAAATACACGATTTGGCAGAGTGCTGACCCTCGATGGTGTGGTTCAAACCACCGAGGGTGACAACGCGATCTATCATGAGATGCTGACCCATGTGCCTCTTTTCGCCCATGGATCGGCGACACGGGTTTTGATCATTGGCGGCGGGGATGGTGGTATGGCTCGCGAAGTTTTGCGCCACCCGACCGTCAAACACGTGACAATGGTTGAAATTGACGCTGGAGTTGTCGATTTTTCAAAAGCTTATCTGCCAAATCTCAGCAATGGCGCATTCGATGATCCACGGTTAAATTTGGTCATTTCCGATGGCGCTGCCTTCGTTCGCGAGACCGAGGACAAGTTTGACGTCATCGTGGTCGACAGCACAGATCCGATTGGTCCAGGCGAGGTTTTGTTCAGCGAAACATTCTATGGCCACGCCCGAGCTTGCCTTGCGGCAGACGGCATCTTGGTTACGCAAAACGGCGTTCCGTTTATGCAAGGCGACGAGCTGACCAATACGTTACGCGCGTTCAAAGCTCTGTTTTCGGATTGGAGCTGCTATACCGCGACTGTCCCAACCTATGCAGGCGGACCCATGGCATTTGGATGGGCGACAGATGGGACAGCGCGGCATGTCAGCTTGGCGGATCTGGAATTGAGATATCGCCGCGCAGGCTTCGACTGTTTTTACTACACCCCTGAAGTTCATCTGAGTGCTTTTGCATTGCCTGGATATATCAAAGATCTGCTGCCTTAGACGGAGGAATCGAGTAAGTCATACTGGCCCTTGCAACCGGTGCCGCTTGGTCTTGGGAAAACAGCAAACAATCTGTGACCGCCAAGGCGCGTCCGAGCTTAAGCAAGCGGGTTTCACAAATCAGGTCTGTATTGGCCTTCGGGCGTCGCATGAAATCCATACTACAACTTGTTGTTACGGATAGAATTTTGGATCCAATATGCGCCAAAATTACGATATAGGCGGACACATCCGAAACCAGAAACATGGTCGGGCCAGAAACGGTCCCGCCTGGTCTCAGATGCGCTTGAGTCACTTCAAATTTCGTGCGCAAAAACATCGGTTCGAGATCCAGCAGCCGGAAAGATCCTGCAACCTGTGGAAAGTCGCGCTTCAAAAATTGGCCCAATTCAGGAAGGGTCAGCTTTAGATCAGTCATGGATTGCCTCTTGGAAATGTGCACTTACACTATGCGCACCATGTGGGGAGCCAAAAAATGACGCAACCTTATTTACTGCGAGAAAACCACGGTCCAATCGCGATCCTGACGTTCAATCGGCCAGAGCGATTAAACCCGCTGTCGACAGATATGTTGCATGCCATGTCATCGGAAATCGCGATTTTGGCCGATGACGCCAGCATGCGGGTGGTCATTCTCCGCGGTGCTGGCAAGGCGTTTTGCGCGGGCCATGATCTTCGCGAAATGGCGGATATGCGCGCATCAAACGAAGCCGATACAGGGCTTACCGCGCTTTTTGCGTTATGTAGCGCGGTCATGCTTGGTTTGAGGTCCCTGCCCCAAGTTGTGATTGCTGAGGTCCAAGGCCTCGCCACCGCTGCAGGCTGCCAATTGGTTGCAACTTGCGATCTGGCGATTGCCGCGGATACGGCGAAATTTGGCGTGAATGGTGTGAATATCGGATTGTTTTGCTCTACACCGATGGTCGCGCTGACACGAAATATCCCCAAAAAACATGCCTTTGAGATGTTAACCACCGGGGCTTTCATATCTGCGCATCGGGCGGCCCAACTTGGTCTGATCAACCGCGCGGTGCCGCCAGAGACCCTTCAAAAAGAATGTTTAGATCTTGCAGATACCATTGCCGGCAAGCTGACTGCGGCGGTGAAAATTGGCAAATCCGCATTCTACACACAAGATCAAATGCCGGTCGCAGAGGCCTACGCCTACACATCAGATGTCATGGTCAAAAATATGCTGCGAGATGACACGACCGAAGGCGTTGCCGCGTTCGTTGAAAAACGCACCCCAAATTGGGAGCCGTGACAACACTGACAATCCGAAAAGACCTTCAAATCTTGTTTCCAAGCTCACAAAATTGGATTTTCGGTCGACGACATTCGAGCCAAAGGCTCGTTTATGTTCTGTGATCTGTCTTTTCGAGTTTAATATCAATAAATCATTAAACCAAATGCTTACCAGATAAAGCTTATGTGATTTTAACAGCTTTTTATCATTGGTGCCTGTCATCGAAAAACAGCCGAAAGCTGGGGATGGCCCTGGGGGGCGGTATATCTTGGCGGTGGTCACGCAGCGGACCTGTCGTCGACCACGATCACGCGGCTGAAGCCGGATTGGTGGGAAGCATAGGAACGTGGGCAAAAGCACGCCCACAGCGTCCTGCGCAGATTTTATGTCTGGGGGGATGGCGTGTATTTCCCGCCCAGACGGAAAGAAAAACAATGCGTTCTGAACACAATGCCCAAATCTCTGCAGGTCAAGCCAAAGGCCGCCTGCACGCCATTTGGCAGGCAGAGACGAAGGTTAAGTGTCACACCCTGCAAGGTGGTATGGCCGTTTCCTGAACAGCTCGGGCTGAAGTTTGTGACAGTCCTTCATCGCCTGCAAGGGCGAGCTGCTGCCCAAGGCTGATTGCGGGAGGTGCTGGACCTGTCGCGGTTTGATGCCGCTCCTTTGATAGCATTTACAGCACCAAAGGAGACTGACTCTGGGACAGAAACGGACGGGCGCATTCCGCGCTGATGCGGTACGTATCGCGCTGACAAGTGGGCTTACACGCAATCAAGTGGCTGGCGATCTGGGTGTCGGGATGTCGACGCTGAACAAATGGATCGCCGCGCATCGAGACACTGATGTGGTGTCGAAAGAAGATTTAAATCTCGCCAAGGAGAATGACCGACTTCGGCGCGAGATCAAGCTCCTCAAGGAGGAGAGGGAAATTCTAAAAAAGGCCACCCAGTTCTTTGCGGGCC
>JBELMC010000131.1:0-6022 GCA_042096155.1 Dinoroseobacter sp. | reverse complement strand
AAAAGCAGCCTAACTATTAAACCAAACACTCTCCGGTAAACCCGGGGCGGTTCAACCCGACAGGTATCCACCTGATCAATGGCGATTTGCAGCGGATCAAGTCCGGTGTTGCAGGCGCGGCGGTGGCCGCATCGGGTCGCAGATTGCGTCGATAAGGATGAGATTTAACAGCCGGATATTATCCCGGCGGCATTTATATAGACAGGGCGGCATGAACCACCAAACCCTTTGCTTGGTCAAATGCAAACGGGCTAAAAACGCAAAACATACAAGCTGTTTCATGCCAAAAAGGTGAAAATATGCATTGAAACCACTCAAACAACATCCTAAAAGGCTCGAATTGGCGCGGGATGGAGCAGCCCGGTAGCTCGTCAGGCTCATAACCTGAAGGTCGTAGGTTCAAATCCTACTCCCGCAACCAAAAAACAGCGCTAAAACAAACGCTTAAAGCCCGACCTAATCAGTCGGGCTTTTGCTTGTGCGCTCTACATCAACGCCACATCAACACTGGACCGCAAAAACAGCACAAGCACGCACTTATGGGGATTCGCAGGCACCGGCGTGCATCAAACGTGGCGCTTGCTGATCGAAAAATGGACATGGAACCCAATCCCTCGTCGCTTTGCACCTGGATGCGCCAAAAATCCCGTATCAGGATCGTGCCATGATCGACGTCCGCCCTTTATCCGATGACCATCCCGATCTCGCCCATTCGACGCTATTGCGCGCGGCGATGCTGACCCTGCAGTACGCCCAGGACCACGGGGCCATTGGTTTGACCAAGACGAAGGCATTCAAACGTGTCTTCGTCCATTGGGCGGTCGAAAAATTCGACTGGCCGGGGTTCGGTGCGGAGGAGATGTTCCGCTACAATAAGGTCATCAATGAATATGAGTTTCCACCTCTTGAGTTGCTGCACTATCTGTTGATCACCCTGCGCCTGGGGCGGCATTTCAAGGATGAATTCCGGCTCACCAAGAGCGGAGCCGAACTGGCGCAGTCTCCGGGGAAACTGTTTGCTGAACTCATTCCCTTTTTCGTTTTCAACATCCACCACGCGTCCTATGCCCGTTTCGAAGGACGCCCATTCGGCAAGTGGGATATCTGGATGAACGTGATCAACGTTGAGGCCGATCATGGAACAACTGAACGAGCGTTGTTTGCGGCATTTTATGGCGAGGAACATGACTGGGACAATGACGGATGGCGCGAAATGGCCGCGTTCTCCTCCTGCGTCTTGCGCCCACTTGAATGGGCCGGGTTGCTGGTACAGACCCATGAAGAGCGCGCGCGCGAACATGTGCACCACGTTTTCAAGACGCCGCTCTGGCGCAGCACTTTGATGCTGGATACCGACGACATGTTGCGGCCGGTTTCCGTCCAGTAAGCATTTGGCGAGAGCAGACCTGCGCGCGTGACGCAGAGAGGGGACGTCAGTTGCCCTTTGCAGTCATCCGCGCCGATCTTGAATTTTGTGAGTGCGTTGGACCGCTGGCAGCACAAAGCGGACAGTAATATCTGGCGCAACAGGCGCTGGACCATCGACAGGGTTGGCGGGTTGCGGACATTCGCTGCGGATGAGGAGGTTCCATGCAAAGCAGGAAAAAGCGGCCATTTACGACTTAGTAAATCGAAACCCGCATTTAGCCGCCCCATACTAAGGCCAACCACGTGCAGAAAACGGGCGTTCAAAAGTCGAGATGCGCGTTAAGATCCAACTCTTGATCAACTCCCGGATTGAGCAAACCCCGCGACTTTAGATCTGAATCCGAGGTTGCCATGTGAAACAGGATGAGATCGGTTATAGACATACGTCAAATCTTGCATCGGATATCGATGCTTCCGCTGGCCAAGAACAAAAATTGCCGATCAAGTAAGCAAGAGCAGAAAAAAATTATGAAAAATGAGGACGGCCACTGGCCAATTGAGAAGGTCAGCCTTTGCTTATCTTGCTCAAAGCACACCGAAGTTATGGAACTGGTTAATAGTGACCTTAGTGACGGAGTTTGTGGTTTTTGTGGCTCTGATTCAGAACCCGTTTATAACCCTGAAAAATTTGAGAAATTGCGGAATTTGATCCGGGGTCTGATCCGCCTGAATTTCGACGAGGATGAATACAACCATCATTGGGGAGGGTCATCGGTCGCCTACGTGCTATCGGACCAGGAAAATCCGATTGTATCAATAGCTTCATCGGACACTTACATTGACGACTTTATCTATCGTGTCGTGGAGGAAGGGGGCGTTTACCCCGATTATGACAAGGGTATTTGTTTATACGCGGGTCATGGCGACATGGGCAGAGAGCTACAGTTCTCGATTCCCAACACCAACCACACTTCTTTGCGCAACATTGAACTTCGACTTGGTCAAGAGAACTTTCATCTTGTTGAGGCCGAAATGGATGGGTTTATTGATCAAATCATAGACGATCTTGCATTCTGCATACCAGAAGATGCTCTTTGGTTTCGTGCCCGAACTGGCGTTAAGAAATCTTATACCGAGACAGAAAATTTTCAGGTTTCGCATATCGCTGTTCCCTTCAAGTTTGAAGAAATTGGTGCACTTCCGCCGCGTTTGGCCTCACCCGGAAGAACCAATCGCGAAGGAGTTTCTGTTCTTTATCTGGCGAATGAAATTGAAACGGCCGTAGCTGAGATTAGACCTCACCCTGGCCATATGATTTCAGTTGGCGGGTTCCGTGCGACCAGACCCCTGAAAGTTGCTAACTTCGACCCGCCAATCGGCAATTTCAGCTCTTCCGATAAGAGGCTCGATCTATTCACCGATATCTTTCATGTTGGTCAACTTCTTGGTTCACCGGTTATTCCTGAAGAGAGGTACAAATACGCCGCAACGCAGTTACTCGCAGACATCCTCATTCGTCGCGGCTTCGACGGCCTCAAGTTCCGCAGTTCGGTCGGGGTGGGAAAAAATATTTGTATATTCGATCCGCAACTTTTCAAATTTGATGAAAATAAATCTTTTGTAAGGCGGGTCGATAGTTTGCAATATGTATTCTCAAACGTTCTAACCGCTCCCCTTCTCGACGATTAGAATTGGGTGCAAACGCAAGTATATTTGATTGGGTGCTAAAGTCCGCAAGGCGGGCTGCGACCGCAGCATCGCTATCAGGTGCCAGACGTCGGCTTTGGGTCGCGAGTTCTGGATCAAAGCCAAACCCCTTTTGTCCATTCGGTCCGCTAAGGCGCCCCACCAATGGAGCTTGTTTACTCTTCCGAGGGGTTGAACCTGATAGGCAGGCGTGACAGCCTCGCTCGGCTAGGAGACTAATCCATGACCATCGAAAGCAAGCACCTAAACGCCGCGATCTTCGCTGGATGCGTTATCGCGTTTCTCAGCTTTGGCTTTTCAGCGACGTTCGGCATCTTCATGGCGCCAATGTCTGCCGAACTCGGTTGGGGTCGAGAGATCTTCTCGCTCTCCGTCGCCGTGCAACTCCTCACCTGGGGCATCTCGCAACCGGTCGCGGGGGCCGTTGCAGACCGCTATGGCACAGCGCGGGTCCTGGCTGCGGGCGCCATCCTCGCTGGAATAGGGTTTCTTCTCAGAGGCATCGTCACCGACCCTACGCTTTTCGTTCTTACTGGTATCCTGACAGGAGCGGGCACAGGAGCCGCATCCTTTCCCATCGTGATTGGGGCGCTCGGTAAGATTGTCTCGGCAGAGCGCCGGAGCTTCATCATGGGGCTTGGCACGGCGGCCGCGTCGTTCGGCATGTTCGTATCGGCGCCCGCCGCGACGGCGATGATCGGAGGCTTCGGTTGGCAACCATCGATCTTGCTGATCGGCGCAAGCTTTGCGCTGATCCTGCCCTGTCTTGTCTTCATCGCCCGCGTGTCCAAACCGACAGCCGCCGGATCATCCGCGAAAGACTTCGGCACCGCACTTTCAACGGCCTTCTCAGACCGAAGCTATCTTTGCCTCTTCTTCGGGTTCTTCGTCTGCGGCTTCCATGTCGCCTTCATCCAGACGCACTTACCCGCCTACGTGATAGATCTCGGCCTCGCCGCATGGGTTGGAGGTTGGTCGTTGGCGCTGATCGGGCTCTTCAACATCGCGGGCTCGTTCTTCGCCGGCTGGGCCGGTCAGGCTCTTTCAAAGAAATGGGTGTTGGCAGCGCTCTATACAGGCCGCGCGGTTGTCATTGCGATTTTCATCTTGCTACCAATTTCCGAGAGCTCTGTGCTCGCCTTCTCTGCCATCATGGGACTGCTCTGGCTCGCTACAGTGCCGCTCACCATTGGGCTGGTCGCACAGACACAGGGGCTGAAGTTCTTGTCGACGCTCGCGGGTCTGGTCTTTCTCAGCCATCAGACCGGAAGCTTCCTCGGCGCCTGGCTTGGCGGGCGCATCTATGATCTCAATCAGGACTACACGCCCATGTGGTGGGCCGCGGTCGTGCTTGGACTGCTAGCATCACTCATTCACTTACCGATCCGTGAGGAACCTGGGCCACTCGCCCGCGCCGAAACAGACGCCGGCTGAAGCCACTTCGCTGCAAGAGCAACTCTCTTGCAACCCGCTGACCTGTGCCCATTACTTTATCGATAGAAGGTTCAAAGAGGCCATGGCGAATCGGAACCAAAGTCCGCGCACTGCAAATTTGATCCAGTCCAGTTTCAGCACTTGCAGCGAACGGCAGCAATGCGGACTGCATCTGCAGCATCGGAATCGGCTAGAAGAGGTCTGCTTTGGGCCGGGCAAGCCTACCATGCTGACGTTCGCCCGAGACTTTGCCAAGTTCACTACCTGCGCATAGCTGTCACAGGTTGACGCTCTGGCTGCGGCTGCAGCGAAGGGCACCTTCGTCCCGCACTTTGTCGGTTCATGCGGGGCGCAGGGAAAGTCTGCAGAGCCTGACCGAACAGTTTATGGCCAGCGCAGCCAACGCCGGATGAAAACCTGTTCTTTTGCGACCAGCGCGGCGCTGCCGCCGTTGGGTTGATGCGCCGGAAACGGCCCTGACGCTGCGTGCACAATTGTGCCCATTTCCGCGCGCGATAGAGGGATGGCCACATGCCATCATAGCCGCACAGCGACGCGCTGCCGTTCTTTGAAACTGTGAATTCGTGAAACGGGCCGGGCGTGACGGTGGGCTTAAAGCACCCGGCGTTTGCCGCAGGCAATGGCCCGACCCGATCTTCACCCGCACGCCCGCGCCTGATCGCGCAGGACGGCGTAATCGCTGAGCATCCGGATCACGACCGCGCCCTCGGGCAGGGTAGCCACCTCGGCAGCGGCGCGGGCCTGGTCGGCGGCGCTGTAGGGCACAACGGGCGGGCATAAGGCGCCTGCGTTAGAACCGTCCGTCGCGCAGGCGCTCAGCCAAAGCATCGCGACCAGGGGGACGGCGGCTGGCGGCATCGAGCATCTGGCGCTGAATTTCATGGGTCCTCTCCGATGTTTGCAAGCGTTCCACCAGCTGCCCGGTACGCTCACCGGCGCGGCGGAGGTTCAAAACGAACAGAGCAATGGTGGTGGCCGCCAAAAGTAGGCCCAGCGCCTTGCGCGCAGGGCCGCTGGCGAGGAGCGCGGCGGTCCAGCCCATCACCTCTGGCCTCGTTTCCAGTCATCAATCCGGGCGTGGATGGCGACGGCAAGGCCGAACAGGGCCACGGTGATGAACACCCAGCGCAGGGTGTCGAGGTAGGGTACCAGCGGCAGGATCGCGGATTGGGTGTCGGCCAGGACGTCCTGTGCCACCTCGACCCCTGCTGCGCCGACGGTCGCTACCCCCGCCGCGCCGCTGCCTTTCAGTGTTCGGCTCTCGGCCAAGACTTCACGCGCGGGCGGCGCTTCCTCGGCGAAGGAAGTCGCCCGGAGCGGGAACCGCTCGCCCCATTGGCGCGCGGGGCCGAGGTCAACATGAATAAAACCCGAGCGCGGGTAGAAGCCGAAGCCAACGAAGCCGACAGTCCGCGCAGCATCCTCGAAGGCAACCGGATCATGGTTGGACATGGCGATGTCGAAAGCCGCACCGTCCATATGCTTCGAGCGT
>JBELMC010000130.1:0-6104 GCA_042096155.1 Dinoroseobacter sp. | reverse complement strand
GTCACAACTCTGTCCCCTGCGGCCATATCCTCGATCTTGATTGTCCCTTTCGCGGTTAAAATCAATGTGCCCGCCGCCAGGCCGCCAAGGTGCATTCGAAGCTCGTCATTGGTGGTTTGTGACTGGGGGGGACGCAGGGTCATAGCGAACTCAGTAAGTTTGTGGACGGTAGGCATCTTATAACAGGATTGTTGCGAAACGCGAAAAGGTTTTCTGGAATGCGGATCAGTGCGTTTTTCCGCTCGCATCACCGCAATGGCTTTGCTAGAAGGCCGCAACTTCGGGGTTCGGTATGTCTAGGGTCCCGATACTTTTATTTGCGGGTGTGGCGGAATTGGTAGACGCACCAGATTTAGGTTCTGGCGCCGCAAGGCGTGGGGGTTCAAGTCCCTTCACCCGCACCAAAGATTGATGAAAAAGGAAGACATCACCGATGCAAGTCACCGAGACCCTGAACGAGGGCCTGAAGCGGGCCTATACCATCACCGTTTCGGCTGATGAGCTGGACGCCAAAGTCAACGCCAAGCTGATTGAAGCACAGCCCGAGATTGAGATGAAGGGCTTTCGTAAGGGAAAAGTGCCCATGCCGTTGTTGAAAAAACGGTTGGGCCCGCGCGTTTTGGGTGAGGCGATGCAAGAAACGGTCGACGGGGCGATGTCGGAGCATTTTGAAGCTTGTGGCGACCGCCCCGCAATGCAACCCGACGTCAAAATGACCAATGAACAATGGAAAGAGGGCGACGATGTCGTCGTCGATATGTCGTATGAGCGTCTGCCCGATGTGCCGGACGCTGACTTCTCGGTGGTCGAGCTTGAGCGGTTGGTCGTTGCGGCGACCGAAGATGACGTGGCCGAAGCGTTGGAAAACTTGGCGGCAACCGCGAAAAACTTTGAAGACAAAGACGGGGCCGCCGAAATGGGCGATCAGGTTGTCATGGACTTCCTGGGCAAGGTGGATGGCGAAACCTTCGACGGCGGTGCCGCAGATGATTTTCCGTTGGAACTGGGCTCGAACTCCTTCATCCCGGGCTTTGAAGACGGTCTTGTCGGCGTAAAAGCAGGCGACGTCAAAGACGTCGAAGTCTCCTTCCCCGATGAGTATCAGGCCGAGCATCTGGCTGGCAAAGCTGCCGTTTTCACCTGTACAATCAAGGGCGTGAAGGCCGCTGCTGCGGCCGAAATCAACGATGAGATGGCCAAGGGTTTTGGCGCCGAAGACCTCGACGCGCTCAAAGGCCAAATCAAAGAGCGCCTGGAAGCCGAATACAAAGGAGCGGCACGCCAGATCATGAAGCGCAAGCTGCTTGACGAGCTCGACACGCTGGTCAAATTCGATTTGCCCCCTTCAATGGTCGAGGCCGAAGCAAACCAGATCGCGCATCAGTTGTGGCATGAAGAAAACCCAGAGGTTGAGGGTCACGATCACCCAGAGATCGAAACCACGGATGAGCACAAAACGCTGGCTGAGCGTCGGGTGCGTTTGGGGCTTCTGCTGGCTGAGCTGGGTCAGAAAAACGAGATCATGGTGTCTGACGCCGAGATGACCCAAGCCATGATGGCGCAGGCCCGTCAATATCCCGGTCAGGAGCGGCAATTCTTTGAGTTCATTCAGCAAAATGCTCAGGCTCAACAGCAGATGCGGGCGCCTCTATTTGAAGACAAGGTCGTCGATTACATTTTCGAATTGGCCAGTGTTACCGACAAAGACGTCAGCAAAGACGATTTGCAAAAGGCTGTTGAAGCGCTGGACGAAGACTAGCGCCTGTTGAAGGCGCGGATATGGTGTTTGACCTAAGCGCTGTGTCAAAAAGCGTGCAGATCAACAAGCACAATCTTGGCCCGGCAGATCTGGATTGATCAGGTCCAATTGACGGAGGTCCCTTCCTTTTGTCGGGGCCGGTCCATGTCTCGCCGCGGGATTCTGGCGTGGATAGGGGGCTTTGACATTGGCCGTTTATTGGCGGATCCGGGCCAGCGCCCGGTCGCATGCTTGTTATGGCGACGACAAAGCGTCCCGAAAGACGGTTGCTGCGCTCGGCACCGTTTGTAATCCGAGATTTATTGCCACCTAGCAGGGGATGTCGGTCGGGTGTGTCGTCCCAACCAGCGACGAGATCGCCACGCAGATCCCACGTCGCGCGGCGCTTTCAAGGGATGGGATCGACTATTTGCGATCGAAGGTCTCCAAAACCAAAGTGGCATCGCAGACGTCGCCCGCATAGGTCCCCACCCAGATATCCAGCCAGCCATTCGATGGCCGCGTCAGCTCGATCAATGCGTCGCCGTCCCCCCAGTCATCATCGTCATAATAAAAATTTTCCGATCCAGTGTTGATCAACAAGACCGGATCACATCCGGCCACGTCGGTCAGCGCACCGATCGACAACTGATACCGGCTCATACCGCTAAGTTCGATTGAAAAATCCGGTCTGGTGGCCACACGACCTTCGCCCCAATCACCGGATTCAGACGTTGGGCGGACATTGCCGCATTTGGAAATCCAACTGTCCCCTCCGGCCACGACCGAGAACTCCTTGCGACTGTACAATTGCTTGCCGGTCATTTTGTAGGTTTCGCCATAGGCACGAATATCTGGGCAGGCACTGGCCGCTGCCGTCAATCCGATCAAAAACAAAAGTGAGCAGATTAGTTTTTTCATGATTGGACCCTCCTCCACGGTCTAATGAGCAATTTTTTGATTTGCTGGCGAGACGAATATGCGACCTTATAGCGATAATTTGCCATACATACGAAAAAAACCGCACGGATCATTGATCCGTGCGGGCTGGTGACCGGCGGGTGTACCGATCACGCGTCTGCTTCGTTGTCTTCATCCGCGGCACTGCCGATTTCGTCAAACAGCTCGGCAATCTCAAACTCGGCTTCGGCTTCGGCTTCGGCGGCCAGCTCCTGGATGGATTTGCCTGAGGCTTGCAGTTCGGCCTCTTCAACCGAACGCGCCACGTTGACGGCAATCGTCGCGGTGACTTCCGGATGCAGATTGACCGTCAGATCATGAAGGCCCAGATCCTTAATCGGCGCGGTCAGGGCGATCTGACGTCGATCCAGAGAGAACCCGGCGTCAGATGCGGCTTCGGCGGCGTCGCGGGTGGTGACGGATCCGTACAGCGATCCGGCATCGGACGCAGAGCGAATCACGATGAATTGCTGACCATCCAGACGTGCGGCCATGGCTTCGGCTTCGGTCTTGGTTTCCAGGTTGCGGGCTTCGAGCTGGGCTTTTTGCGCTTCGAACCCTGCGATATTTGCCTTTGAGGCGGTCAATGCTTTGCCCTGAGGCAGCAGAAAATTTCGGGCATAGCCGTTTTTGACGTCGACCACATCGCCCATCTGACCGAGTTTGGCCACGCGTTCCAATAGGATAACTTGCATCTAAGTGTCTCCTTATTTCACGGCATAGGGCAACAGAGCGAGAAAGCGGGCGCGCTTGATCGCTCGGGCCAGCTCGCGCTGCTTTTTGGCAGAGACGGCTGTAATCCGCGACGGCACGATTTTGCCGCGCTCTGAAATATAGCGCTGTAGCAGCCGCGTATCTTTATAGTCGATTGCAGGCGCGTTCTCGCCCGAGAACGGGCACACTTTGCGGCGACGAAAAAATGGTTTAGAAGCCATGGTTTAACTCTCCTCGCTTAGCGGCGTTCGCGGCGTTCGCCACGGTCGTCACGCTTTTGCATCTGGATCGAGGGCCCTTCGGCATGCTCATCCACCTTGATCGTCAGAATGCGCATGACATCCTCGTGCAAGCGCATCAGACGCTCCATTTCCTGCACGGCGGGCGCTGGCGCATTGGTGCGCATATAGGCGTAATGCCCTTTGCGGTTCTTGTTGATCTTATAGGCCATGGTTTTCAGGCCCCAATACTCGCTGTCGACCAATTGGCCTTCATTGTCTGCGAGGACGGTTCCAAAATGCTCTATCAAGCCTTCGGCCTGCGTGTTCGACAGATCCTGACGCGAGATAAAGACATGCTCATAAAGTGGCATGAGACGCTCTTTCTACATAGACGGGTTTCACTGGGCGGCGCAGAAATCCCGAGAGCCACCCTCGAGGGACCGCGCGGAAAACGAAGCCTCGGGATCCGGGCGGTATACCGAGTTTGCGGGCGGATGCAACGTCGGATTGGCCCGCAGCTAAGGTTTGTTTGCGGCGATTGCGTGCGCGGGGGCGTTTGGATAGTCAGAGTCCAGCACGATCAGAGATTGGGACACAGAAGGACGATCATCATGCGCGCATTTGTATTTCCGGGCCAGGGGGCTCAGACGATCGGGATGGGCAGAGCCTTGGCTGACGCCTATCCGGCCGCAAAGGCTGTGTTCGAGGAAGTTGATGATGCGTTGGACGAACGCCTCAGTGAGGTGATTTGGGCCGGCGAGATCGAGACATTGACCTTGACGGCCAACGCGCAGCCCGCGCTGATGGCGACGTCTCTGGCGGCATTGCGGGCCTTGCAGGCCGAAGGGGTGGCCATCACCGATGCCTCTTTTGTTGCAGGGCACTCGCTTGGGGAATATAGCGCTTTGGCGGCAGCGGGGGCGCTGGAGCTGGCGGATGCCGCCCGCTTGTTGCGGATACGCGGCGCTGCGATGCAAAAGGCGGTCCCCGTGGGGGTCGGCGCAATGGCGGCTTTGCTGGGGCTTGACTTTGCCACCGCGCAGGCCGTGGCGCAAGAGGCTGCGCAAGGCGAGGTGTGCCAGGCGGCCAATGACAATGATCCAAGCCAAGTCGTGGTGTCTGGCCATAAAGCCGCTGTCGAGCGGGCCTGCGAGATTGCCAAGGCCAAGGGGGCCAAGCGCGCCGTCCTGCTGCCGGTGAGTGCTCCGTTTCACTGCGCTTTGATGCAGCCAGCCGCAGATGCGATGGCCGAAGCGCTGGACCGCGTGGAGATCCGTGCGCCTGCGGTGCCGTTGGTTGCAAATGTTCTGGCGGATGCGGTGGTGGGGCCATCAGATATTCAATCGCTTTTGGTCGATCAAGTCACGGGCTCGGTGCGGTGGCGTGAAAGCGTTGCGTTTATGGCGTCCCAAGGTGTGACTGAGATTTGGGAAATCGGGGCCGGCAAAGCGTTGTGTGGAATGATCAAACGGATTGATCGGTCGTTGCTCTGCAAACCCGTGGGCACGCCGCAAGAGGTGACGGCAGTGACCGGCGGCTGATGGCGGTGGTCTTTTTGCGCACCGGCCCGCAACGGGTTGGTGATGCAATAAGTGGTTATGCAATAAGGGCGTCGATTTAAAACATGAGGAAGGGCTGAAAAATGTTTGATTTAACAGGTAAAAATGCACTGATTACAGGGTCATCTGGCGGCATCGGAGCTGAGATCGCCAAGGTCCTCGCCGAGGCCGGGGCACGCGTCGCATTGTCGGGAACGCGGATCGAACCGCTCGAGACGCTTCAGGCGGAGATCGGCGACCATGCGTTTGTGATGCCGTGCAATCTGAGCGACCGTGACGCGGTTGATGCGTTGCCCAAAACGGCCGCTGCCGCCATGGGATCTGTTGACATATTGATCAACAACGCGGGGATCACGCGAGACAATCTGTTCATGCGGATGACCGATGAGGAGTGGTCACGCGTGCTTGAGGTCAATCTGACCTCGACCTTTCGGCTGTGTCGCGGGGTGTTGCGCGGCATGATGAAGGCGCGGTGGGGGCGGATCGTCAACATCAGCTCGATTGTCGGCACCACCGGCAATCCCGGACAGGGCAATTATGCAGCCTCAAAGGCCGGTGTGATCGGGATGTCGAAATCGCTGGCCTATGAGGTGGCGAGCCGCGGCATCACAGTAAATGCAGTCGCGCCGGGGTTCATTCAAACCGCGATGACCGATAAGCTGACCGATGATCAAAAGTCGAAGATCAACGGTCAAATTCCGGCGGGGCGAATGGGACAGCCAGGTGAGATTGCGGCGGCTGTATTATATTTGGCCAGCCCAGAGGCCGCTTATGTCACCGGGAGCACGCTGCATATCAATGGTGGTATGGCGATGGTGTAGCGCCGCGATGATCCAGTGTTAAAATTCGCAAGGGCGCGTTCAACCCGACGCGCCCTTCTATTTTGGCATTTGTCGTACCATCCCACATGTC
>JBELMC010000129.1:0-6209 GCA_042096155.1 Dinoroseobacter sp. | reverse complement strand
TGAAAGGTGTCGGCAAGAACCTGCAGGATCATTTGCAGGCGCGACCGGTGTTCAAGACCACTCTCAGCACGATCAACACCGAAACCAACAATATTTTCAAACAGGCGATGATCGGCATTCAATACGCGCTGACCCAGCGCGGCCCGATGACCATGGCCGCGAGCCTTGGGACTGGGTTTCTGAAAACGGATGACCGTTTGGCGACGCCCGATATCCAGTTTCACATCCAGCCGTGGAGTGCCGACAAACCCGCTGACGGGCCGCACAAGTTCTCGGCTTTCACCGCTTCGGTTCTGCAACTGCGCCCGGAAAGTGCTGGGCATCTTGAATTGGCGTCGGCCAATATGGATGACCACCCGAAAATACATCCGAACTATCTGTCGACCGTCACTGACTGCAAGACGATCGTGAAGGGCATCCAGGTTGCCAGAAAGATCGCTGCGACAGAGCCGTTGAAATCCCACATTACAGAGGAACACGCCCCCGGAGCAGCTGTCGCCTATGATGATGAAGAGGCGACTTTGGACTGGGCGCGCCGCACTTCGGTGACGATTTATCATCCCACGGGCACCTGCAAGATGGGGGTTGACCCGATGTCGGTTCTAGACCCGCGGCTGCGTGTCAAAGGGGTTGAGGGGCTGCGTGTCGCGGATGCGTCAATTATGCCGCTGATTGTCAGCGGCAACACCAATGCACCTGCTATTATGATCGGCGAAAGAGCCAGTGCCCTTATTCTTGAGGACGCGCGCGCATGAATAGTTTAACCAGACATTCCGGGGCCTATGCCAAACGGATCCAACATCTGACTGGTCAACAACCGAACACTGCCGGGGCTGTGCCTTCACCTCTGGCAGCAAAGAAGAAGACAAAAGAGGGCTTTTCACCAAGGGAGGAACAACATGTTCAAATTTAAACACTTAGCGGCCAGTGCGACCGTACTGGCAATGACGGCTTCGGCTGCAATGGCCGAAAAGGTATTGCGCATCCAGTCGGTGCTTCCAAACACGGCTGACGAAGTTGTCATGCTGAATGCATTCGGCGAGGACGTCGCGGCACTAACCGGCGGATCGCTAAAAATCGAAGTGCTGCCTGCAGGCGCCGTTGTCGGGCCGCGGGATATCATGGATGCGGTGGATGCGGGGCTTGTCGAAGGCGGTTTTGCTTGGACCCACTACTGGGGCGGCAAACACGTTGCGGCAAACCTCTTCGGTGCACCTGTTGCGGGTGCTGGTGTCGGGCTTGACAACATCGCTTTCCTGAGCTGGTTCCAGTACGGCGGCGGCAAAGAGCTTTACGACCGCCTGTGGGATGAAATGGGTGTGAACGTCAAAGGTTTCATGCTACAACCGGTAGGTCCAGAAGCGCTTGGCTGGTTCCCTGAACCGATCAAATCCATGGATGACTTCCGTCAAATGCGTTTCCGTGCACCTCCTGGCATGGTGGGTGCGGCGTATGCTGATATCGGCGTTCCAGCAGTCGCCATGGGGGGTGGTGACATCCTGCCGGCGCTGGAAAAAGGCACGATCGACGCCGCTGAATGGTGCTGCCCGAAGCCTGACTCGGTTTTTGGTTTCCAGAAAGTGCTGAAACATTACTACCTACAGGGCCTGCACCAGGTCACTGTTAACGCTGACATGTATGTCAACCGTGACTTCTATGACAGCTTGAACGAGCAAGAGCAGATGGCACTGGAAGTTGCGGCCAACGCGTCGCTGTCTAAGTCTTTGTCCTATCGGATCTACGAAAACGGTAAGGCTCTGCACGACCTGACAACCAATCATGGTGTCATTCTGGAAGACACGCCCGCGGACTACTTCACCGAGTACATGGCGGCCGCAAAGAACGCGCTTCAGGCTGCGGCTGACGAGAACGAGTTCTTCGCGGAAGTGTGGCAGTCTCAGAAGGATTTTGCCGATATCGCGGTTCCGTTCTGGGCCGGTGCACAGACCTCAAACGCAGGTCTGGGTCGCGCTCATGCGGCGACGCTGAAATAATCTAGCCTACATGCGGGGCCCTAGCCGGGCCCCGCGCTTCATTTTTAACAAGGGCCCCGGCGCAGGCCTTTCTTTAAAATGAAGACCCGGCAAGGGCACTTAATCGACAAGGGAGACAGGGGCATGGCCGCAGCAGAGGTAAAGCCGGAAGAGCTTGAAATCGCGGACGAGTTGATCGCCGATCGTCGCGCCGAAGCCCCCGGGGAAACGCCCGCAGATATGACCGCCTGGCAGCGCCCGATCACGGCTGTCATCGACGTGATCAACTATCGCGCCGGTCAGATCATCGCGCTGATGATTGTCCCTTTGATCGCTGTGGTCGTTTACGAGGTGTTCATGCGCAACTCCTTCGCGATCTTGCAGGATGCAGGGTATGAGGATTTCGCGCGTTCAATCGGCCTCGGGCCCACATTATGGGTCTATGACACCAGTCGCATGATCGCCGGCATGCTGTTCATGGCAGGTGCCGGATACGGGATGATGCGCGGTGTGCATATCCGGGCAGACTTTTTGTACCGCAACTGGTCATCCAAAACACAAGCAACGGTGGATGCGCTGCTTTACTTGCTGTTCTTCATCCCCTCGATGATCTTTTTCACCATCGTTGCCTCGCAGTTCTGGCACCTGGCTTACAGGACCGGCGAGACGATGGCTCTGGACAGCGCCTGGCAGCCGATACTTTGGCCCGCTCGCATCGCCATGCCCATCGGCGGATTTTTGTTGTTGTTGCAGGGCCTCCCCGAGATCTTCCGCGCCTTTCACAAGATGGGCAAGGAACGCGAACGCTGGTTCCTGCGCGCCCTGCCGGTCTACCTGATCGCCCTGGCCTGGCTGGTATTGGCGGTGTTCCAGCCTGATTGGGTTCCTGGCGGCGAATGGTTCACTGACCTGATGAAGGCCCGTCCGAGCCTATCCAAGCCGACAATCGGCATGATCATGTTGGGCGCGATGCTTTTCGTGATTTTTATTGGCTTTCCGATTTCCTTCACTCTGATTTTTCTGTCCTTCGTGTTCGGTATCTGGGGGTCCAACTTCAAGCTGACCACTCTTTTGATGACCCTGAACACAAACTCCACCATGCTGAACGATCAGCTTATGGCGGTTCCACTGTTTGTCCTGATGGGGATCGTGATGGAGGCCGCTGGCCTGATGGAACGCCTGTTCGCTTCGATCCAGATGATCATGGCGCGCGTTCGGGGGGCGTTGTTCATTGCCGTTCTGATTGTCTCAACCATCTTTGCTGCAGCGACCGGAATCGTAGGCGCCTCGGTCACGCTTCTTGGCATCATGGCTGGGGCGACCATGAGCCGGTCGGGCTATGACGTGAAACTGGCTGCGGGAACGATCACTGCGGGTGGAACACTGGGTATCCTGATCCCGCCCTCAATCATGCTGATCGTGATGGGGCCGGTGCTGGAGGTTTCCACGCTTGATTTGTTCCGAGGGGCTTTCATTCCCGGTGCACTTTTGGCGTCCCTCTACCTTCTCTACACGCTCGGGCGGTGTTGGTTGAATCCTGACCTTGGGCCGATCCTGTCTGACGAAGACCAACCGGACACATCGAAATTCTACGGTGCTGAAGTCGCTCTGATCTGCCTTGGTATTCTCACCGTCTGTCGTGTTTTCGGCCTTGGCCTGAGCAACGCCTTCGGCGGTGTGCTGCCTTTTGGGGGTCTGATCGTTCTGGCCCTAACGCTGGTTGTGGCTTATCTGGCTTACCGGAAATTGAGTGTTCTGCGGATCGTGTTGCCGCTGACGGTGCTGTTCCACCTTTACATGATCGTCGCGAACATGGACGGTGATGGCGGCCTGCCGGTCTGGTCGGCTGGCTTTGCTGCGCTTACCCTTTTGTTGGCTTACCTCGCCCGTCCGATCTATGCCAGCGAGGCTGAGGGTGGTTTCTATTTCTCGAAACTCTGGGATGAATTCTTTGCCGGGCTGATGCCTCCGACGATCCTGATTTCCTTTGCTCTTGGCTCAATACTTCTGGGTTTCGCAACACCGGCCGAGGCCGCCGCCATGGGTGCATTCGGTGCGATCCTTCTGTCGGTGGCCTATCGAAAGTTCAGCGTCCCCAGCTTCTTTGACAGCCTGATCAAGGCGCTTGAGATCACGGTGCTGATTATGTTCCTGGTCGCGGCATCGAATTTCTTCGGTGCGCAGTTCAGTTCGCTTGGGACGCCCAAGATGATGACTGAGATCCTGCTAGGGCTCGATATGTCGCCTTATCTGATCCTGATCTGCGTGATGACCCTGATCTTTCTGCTGGGTTGGCCACTGGAATGGGTGCCAATTGTGCTGATCGTTGTGCCGATCCTTCTGCCGACGGTCGAAAAGCTCGATATCTACGGGCTCGATCGCTACGACCTTATGGTATGGTTCGGCATCCTTGTGGCAGTGAACCTGCAAACGGCGTGGTTGTCGCCGCCCGTTGCCCTCTCGGCATACTTCCTGAAGGGTGTTGTGCCGAACTGGGACCTTAAGGATATCTATCTTGGCATGATGCAGTTCATGCTTGTACAGCTCCTTGGTCTCATCCTCCTTTTCATTTTCCCGCAACTGGTGCTTTGGCTGCCTGCGGTCATGTCCGGAAACTAAACCATGAGCACAAAACGCAAAACGCTGTCCTACCTGAAATGGCCCCTGATCGTTACGGTCGTAGGTCTTGGTCTTACCGGTTGGTTGGGATGGGCAACCGAAGGGTCCATGGCGGGCGTTATTTCGTTCCTAATGGTGGGAACCGTGCTGTCTGCGCTCGAAATTGCCTTGTCCTTCGACAATGCGATTGTGAATGCCAACAAGCTCGAAGAGATGACCCCGGTCTGGCAGCGCCGCTTTCTGACATGGGGTATTCTGATCGCCGTTTTCGGGATGCGGATTGTTTTTCCATTGGCAATCGTGGCGATTTTTGCGTGGATCAATCCCTTTGCGGCATTGCACCTCGCACTTGCCGATCCGGATCAATATTCCGAAATCATAGGTCACGCCCATGGTCCGATATCGGCCTTTGGTGGAACCTTTCTGATGATGGTTGCGCTGAAATTCTTCATTGATGAAGACAAGTCTGTCGACTGGATTGAAATGCTGGAGTGTCGCCTTCGAAAATGGGGCGCGATACGGGGCTTTGAAATTGCCTTTGTTTTGGTCATCGTGTTGTTGATTTGCCGGGCAATCCCCGACCACGAGCAATCGGCTTTTCTGATGTCAGCGATCATGGGGCTGCTGGTTTTTTCGCTGGTCGACGGTCTGGGTACCTATCTGGACAACATCGCCGGGAAAACCGCTGAGATTGGCGCAAAGGGCGGCCTTGGTGCGTTTCTTTACCTGGAAGTACTTGACGCAAGCTTTTCATTCGATGGGGTGATCGGCGCCTTTGCTCTGACGACGAACATTCTTCTGATCGCGATCGGTTTGGGAATCGGTGCCATGTATGTCCGATCCATGACAATCATGCTGGTGGAGCGCGGAACCCTGGCGGAGTTCCGTTACCTTGAACATGGCGCGTTCTATTCGATCTTTGCCTTATCGGTTATCATGTTCGTCCAGTCCCTCGTGCACGTCCACGAACTGATCACCGGCGGCATCGGAATGTTGCTTATTGGCTTGGCCTTCTATGCCTCCATCAATTACAACAAACGAGAAGCCTAGAATTGGCAAAGATATCGCAAGGTCAATAAATGTCTCGAGAGTATCCGAAAAAGCCAAACTGACCTCGCGTTTTAAGGCAGGTGAAACCGCACAGATCGGTGCGAAATTCTTGAAGACATTGAGGCGCGTTGAGAAGAAGCCGCACTTGAGCATGCGGCAAAGTTCGGCACATGCACTGTCGATAACAGACTGTTGGCCGCGGAGATCGGCGCGATTTCTGCGCTGGTGCCGCAAAAGTTAAAGGACGACATATTGTTTGCCCAAGACAATCTGCGGCAATTTGCCGAGGTTTCATATGGAGCAAACGTTCGTGCATTTTCAAACCAATATCGGCTGAAGGCCGTTTCTGAGCGTTAGCGGAAGCCGCTGAAACCGTCGTCAAACACGCAAAACCCTCGTTCGTTGCCGAATGGACAAAGGTTCGGTTTCGCACCTTGACTTCGCCAATCCACACATCAACGCCCAGTGCTTATTTTGTCATGATCTCAGGTCCCATGAAGGTCGTCGGCAGAAAGGTCGACAGCCAGGGGATGTAGGTCACCATGATCAGGAAGACGAAGAGCACTG
>JBELMC010000128.1:0-6213 GCA_042096155.1 Dinoroseobacter sp. | reverse complement strand
GCATTCTCCCCAACCCTTGTGGCAGGCTTCCAGCGCTGACCGCATCAGCTCCACATTGCCAACAGCTTCAAAGGTATAGTCCAGTCCGCCGTTGGTCATCTCGATCAGTACGTCATGGATCGGTGCCGCATGATCTTTTGGGTTCACACACTCGGTGGCTCCGAGGGATTTGGCGATCGGGAATTTGTTTGGGTTGATATCGACTCCGATGATCCGTGATGCACCTCTCAGAATCGCGCCTTGAATGACGGCCATGCCGACGGCGCCCAATCCGAAGACCGCGACAGTTGCGCCCGCTTCAACCTTGGCGGTGTTGCGAACCGCGCCGATCCCTGTTGGCACCGCGCATCCCATCACTGACGCCTTGGACAGAGGCGCCTCGTTGGAGATTTTCGCGACCGAGATTTCCGGAAGGACTGTGTATTCGCTGAACGTGCTGGTGCCCATATAGTGCAGGATCTGCTTGCCCTTGTACGAGAACCGAGATGTCCCATCGGGCATCAGACCGGCGCCTTGGGTCGCGCGGATCGTCTGGCACAGATTGGTCTTGCCAGACTTGATATAGGGGCAGTTGGGGTCTTCGGGCACGTAGAGCGGGATCACATGATCGCCGGGTTTGACCGAGGTCACACCCTTGCCGACCTCTTCAACGATACCGCAGCCTTCATGGCCGAGAATGCAAGGGAACAGACCTTCGGGGTCTTCACCGGACAGTGTGAAAACATCTGTATGACACAGGCTCGTTGTCACGATCCGGACAAGAACCTCGCCGTCTTTGGGCCCTTCGATGTCAATTTCTTCGATTTCCAAGGGCTGGTTGGGTTCCCAAGCGATAGCAGCGCGTGTCTTCATGTTTTCTGTCCTCCCCATGGATCATTGATCAAGCCGGACTTGGATGTGGGCGATGGTGTATTCGATGGAAGATCAAAGACACGCATTGCTTGGAAATCCGATAAACTGAGGCTAGGCGCGTGACACCCTTTTCGCAACTTCTTTAATTACGATCCAAATTGGGGTAAGCCGCGCGAATGATGAAACGCAGCTGTGGTTTGTCTCTCGCATTGCCGTCGCAAGTGCCGCGAGATACCGACCGGGCCTCGACGTTTTTAGAAATCGCGGACCATGACGGCATCAACCCCGTCGGCGTCCGGTGGGTTTTGGGAAAGTTGCGCCAAGCCGGGCTTCAGACATCGGAACGCGGACATTCGGGTGGTTTGCGGTTGGCACGGTCATCGTGTGAAGCCACCTGGGCTGAGGTCTATTTCGCGCTTGAAGACTGCCTGGGCGCGGCCCGGTCTGATGTAAAGTCGCAGTCATGCCACTTGAGCGGCATTTGGCGGGACGGGTGATCGAAATTCTAACCTAAATCTAGGCCAGTTTGATGAAGTGGTTGTCGAGCAGGGTGATTGCCGAGATCGGTTGCGGCAATCGTCCCGAAAAGTACTAATATTGCTTCGCGGGACCGCCCATGCGAAAAAACTGTACCCAGTCAATTGAAGCAATACGGAAGGCTGTAGCATATGATGGACCAACCTCCCATTTGGCAATGGACCGCATCCGAGATCGCCACAGCGACACGCAACGGATCATGCAGTGTTGCTGAAGTGACCGAAGCTGCGATTGCACGGATGCAGGCCGCCAATCCGGCGCTGAATGCCGTGGTCGAAAGCTTGGCGGATGCCGCGCGAACGCAGGCGGCAGCTCTGGACCGCAGCACTGCGCCCAAAGGTCCGCTGCATGGCGTGCCGGTCACGATCAAAATTAACGTCGATCAGAAAGGCCATGCGACATCCAATGGTGTGACGGCCTTCAAAGACGTCATCGCGCCCGAGGATGCGCCGGTTGTCCGAAACCTCAAAGCTGCGGGCGCGGTTGTCATCGGTCGCACAAACACGCCGGAATTTTCGTTTCGGGCTGATACGGACAATCCGCTTTTCGGTCGCACACACAACCCTTGGGGGCCGCATATTTCCGCGGGGGGTTCCTCTGGCGGTGCGGGTGCGGCTGTCATGGCAGGGATCGGCGGGCTGGCGCATGGCAACGACATTGGCGGCTCACTCCGGTTTCCAGCGTCCGCAAACGGGGCTGTCACAATCAAACCTGGTTTGGGGCGCGTTCCGGCGTTCAACCCAAGCCAGGCGTCAGAACGCGGACTGCTGGTGCAATCGATGTCTGTGCAAGGTCTGATCGCGCGGACTGCGTCTGATCTGTCTCTGTCGATGCCAGCACTGATCGCACCGGACCCCCGCGACCCGTTTCATGTTCCAATGCAGTGGCGAGGCACGCCGCTTGCCCCCCCGATCCGGGTTGCCTTGGCGCGTGATGACTTCGGTTTTGGCATGCATTCCGCTGTGGCCACAGCGCTCGACAAGGCGGCCTCGGCATTGTCTGATGCGGGATACGCGGTCGAAGAGATCGAACCGCCGCTCACGCAGGAAATCGGGCAGGTCGGGTACCGGACACTCCTGAGTGAAGTGCGCGGCTTGCTTGGTCCTGACATCCGAAAATTTGGATCGTCTGAGATCAATACGATCTTTGATGAGTATTACCGCCAATTCCCGTCTTACGAGGGGGTGGAATTTCTCCAGATGCTGGCAAAGCGGACATACTACGCGCGCCAATGGGCACTCTTTCAAGATGACTATCCCCTGGTTCTGACCCCGTTTCTGCTGAAGCCGTTCTTTTCACCCGGACGCGACGCCGAGGGTGCAGAAGGCGTACGGGACGCCTTGGGGCGGTCGCATTGGTCTTTCGTTATGAACTTTCTTGGGCTGCCAGCAGGCAATCTGCCAACCTATATCGCAGATACGCAAGACGGCCCGATCCCGATTGGCGTTCAGATTGCGGGGCGCAGATGGCGCGAAGACTTGATCTTAGACGCGATGCAGGCCATTGAAGCGCGCATCCCTGCGGCATGCACGACGCTCTGGGCGAGAGGATAGCGGATCGCGACAATGCGGTCGTTCGGTGTTCGTGCCCTGATCTCACGGCGCTAGCCGTCTTTGTGCCACTCCATGCGGATCTCGGGAATGCCATCGACACCGCTCTCTTTGCGGCCCACTGCGACAAACCCTTCGCGCCTGTAAAACGCGTGCGCCCGCGTATTGGCCGCATGGCTCCAAAGTTGGATCCGATCGCGCCCCTTTTTGATCCGATCCATCAGAGCTTTGCCGATGCCGTTTCCGGGCCGTGCCGTGTAAAGGCCCATGATTTGGCTCTCTTGTGTGTTGAAGGACAAGTATCCCTGGATCGGATCTCCTGCGACCCAGAAGTCGCGTATGGGGATGCCCCTGCGGATCATCTCTTCAATTGTTTGTGGTGAATGCTGTCTCGGCAGCCAGTCCTTCGCATCGATCCAATCGTTTACAATGGCCGCGCAGGCCGGCGCATCGTCTGGATTGGCAGGTCTCATGTTTATGGTCATCTCGGGTCCTCGATTGGATAGAGTGCGCGCAACATTAGAACGTCGCCGCTGTCTGCGTCCGTCGTAATGCAGGGCAAAAGCCCATCAGGGCCGAACTTCGGTGCGAAGTTTGTGCTTTCTTCGACCTGCTCGATAGATTGGCGAGCTTGGAATTCGATCGTACTCATGGCTCTGCTCTTGTGACGAGTTACATAATAACATAAGGCTCTTGCGCAGGACATCGATGATGTAAAGAGGGCAAGAGGAGATATGGACACGCAGGACGATCGCATACCGGTGCCCTTGCTCACTGGCGTTGTGGGCCGTGCACGCGACATAGACAAACAGGAGCTGAGAGACAGGCTGAATGTGCCGGTCTTGCAACCCAAAAAGGTTGTGGCAGCCGCAAATGCGTTGATCCCGGAATCCGCCGAAATGGCGTTTTGACAAATGCTGCACCTGTTTAACCCCATGGGCCGCAAGTGCGAACCGTTCGTTTCTGGGGATCCGGAGCACGCCCGCATGTATGTCTGCGGCCCGACAGTGTATTCCTATGCTCATATCGGCAACGCACGACCGGCGGTTGTCTTCGATGTTTTGGCACGGGTATTGCGCGACCAGCTGTCGGCACAGCCATCACCGGATGACATGGCCCCTGTGCGGGCCGCGCTCGACGATGATCTGAACACCACTGCCGCCTTTGCGGCCCTGCATGCGCTTGCGGGGCGGGTCCACTCGGAGGCCGACCCAATCCGACGCGCCCAGATCGCGGCGGGCCTGCGCCAGGCAGGCGGTTTTCTTGGTCTGCTTCAGCAGGACCCAGCTGCATGGGCCCAGGCGGGGGCCGACGAGGTCGACCGGATCGAGGCACGCGGTGCCAAACGTGTACAAGCACGCCTGGATCGTGCTTGGTCCCGTGCCGACACATTGCGCGGTGAACTCGTGAAAATGGGCATAGAAGTTGAAGACTCTGGCGGCGAAAGCCGTTGGCGGAGGCATGCATGAGGGGTTTTTTCACCGGGCTCCTGATCCTTCCGATCCGTGGCTATCGGCTGTTGCTGTCGCCTTGGCTTGGTCATTCGTGCCGATTTCAACCAACCTGCTCTGTCTATGCGATCGAGGCCCTGGAAACTCACGGCCCTCTGCGCGGCCTTTGGCTGACCCTCCACCGTCTGGCGCGTTGCAACCCTTGGGGCGGATCAGGGTTTGATCCCGTGCCACCTGTAAAAAAGGCCGAAATCAAGTGAAGTTAGGTATGATATGATCAGACCCAGTGAACACATGCACACCGAGATAGCCGCCGCGTTGCCAAAGGCAGATGGCGCCATGTCACTCAAGCGCATGGTTTGTGTTCTTCGGGCGGCGCAACGAACTGACTTTTGGGTGGAATGCGAATGAACAGCTACGATAGTGTTTTTCGGGGCGGACTCGTCGTCAACCATGACGGCGTCCATCAGACGGATATCGGCCTACAGAACGGACGGATCACTGGTTTGGGTGACTTGTCGCACGCGGTTGCTGAAACCGTTGTGGAATGTAAAGGCCTGCATATTTTGCCAGGTGTCATCGATACCCAGGTCCATTTTCGTGAGCCGGGTCTGACCCATAAAGAGGACCTTGAATCCGGATCGCGCAGTGCCGTCTTGGGCGGTGTCACGGGTGTGTTTGAGATGCCCAACACCAATCCGCTGACCACGACGCGCCAGGCATTCGAGGCGAAGATCGCAGCAGCATCGAACCGTATGCACTGCGATTTTGCTTTTTATGTGGGGGGCACTCACGAGAACGTCTCGCAGCTTCCGCTCTTGGAGAAACTGCCGGGCTGCGCAGGTGTAAAGGTCTTCATGGGATCGTCGACAGGGTCGCTTTTGGTCCAAGATGATGACGGCGTGGAAGCAATTTTGAACGCAATCACCCGGCGTGCGGCGTTCCACAGCGAAGACGAGTACATGTTGGAAGAGCGCAAAGACCTGCGCGTCCCTGGAGATCCGTCAAGCCATCCTGTGTGGCGCTCGCCCGAGGTCGCGCTGACCTGCACCAAACGTCTTGTCGCCTTGGCGCATAAGACTGGCAAGCGCATTCACGTGTTGCACATCTCGACGCGAGAAGAGATCGCGTTTCTTGCGCACCACAAAGACGTCGCCAGCGTCGAAGTCACGCCTCATCACCTAACGCTGGATGATACGGCTTACGCAAATCTTGGCCCCTATGTGCAGATGAACCCACCCGTGCGCGACAAGGCTCATCAGGACAAGATCTGGGCCGGTGTGGCGAACGGTGTTGCGGATATCCTGGGGTCCGATCATGCGCCGCACACGCGCGCCGAAAAAGAGCACGCCTACCCTGAAAGCCATTCAGGCATGACAGGGGTCCAAACCCTCGTGCCGACCATGTTGAACCATGTGAATGAAGGTCGGCTGAGCTTGGAGCGGTTCGTCGATATGACCAGCCACGGGCCCAATCGCCTTTTTGGGATTGCCAGAAAGGGGCGCATCGCAGTGGGGTATGATGCGGATCTTACAATCATCGATCTGAAACGCCGCGAGATCATCACCAATGATTGGATCGCATCCCGAGCCGGGTGGACGCCTTACGATGGCGTCACAGTGACCGGTTGGCCGGTGGGCACGATTGTGCGCGGCCAAAAAGTGATGTGGGACGGCGAACTTGTAACGCCTGGCACCGGGCAACCGATGCGTTTTTTATAGCAAAAATAGTCCGGATTGAGCCCGAGTTGTCCGATGCTGCATGCATCCTGGACTTGTCGCGTTTACATTCCGGTCTCTGAACTCATTTATGCGGCCTTTTGT
>JBELMC010000127.1:0-6366 GCA_042096155.1 Dinoroseobacter sp. | reverse complement strand
ATGTGCCATCCCACATTTGCGATCGGGCGCTTGCGATAACTCGTCCTCCGCAATAAAATTTCAATAGTGTGACAAAAAACAGCCCAATCTTACTTTCGCAGTTGCTGCATGGGGGTGAATCACGCTAGTCAGGCCCAAGAACTCGTCGGAGGCTGTCATGTTGGACAACAAGCAAAACGATCTGCGCGGTACAATTTGTATCGAGGATCTGGAAATTGGTATGACTCGGTCGTTGTCCAAAGTGGTGACAGATCGCGATATCGAACTGTTTGCCGAGGTCTCGACCGATCACAATCCGGTCCATCTTGACGACGCGTATGCGCAAGACACGATTTTCGAAGGCCGAATCGCGCATGGCATGCTGACCGCTGGTTTGATCTCGGCGGTGATCGGTGAACAGCTGCCCGGGCATGGCACCGTCTATCTGGGCCAAAGCCTGAAGTTCATGGCACCCGTGCGCCCCGGCGATCTGGTCGATGCCGCGGTCACGGTGATCAGCATCGACCATTCAAAACGCCGGGTGCAGTTGGAAACCAACTGCAAAATCGACGGAAAGATTGTCCTGAAAGGCGAAGCCACTGTGCTCGCTCCGTCGCGCAAGTTCGACTAAAGCTTGCACCCTTGCGCGCTGACGCGTAACCGATCGGCCATGCGGATCGTACGTGACAGAGAGTTCGTTCAAAACGAAGATCGAGGTGCCAGTGTTGCGATTGGCAATTTTGATGGTGTGCATTTGGGGCATCAATCGGTGATTGATCTGGCGCGCGAAGTCGCCACACCTGACGTGCCGTTGGGCGTGCTGACCTTCACGCCGCATCCGCGCGAATATTTTGCGCCCAAGGCACCGCCTTTTCGGTTGATGTCGCCTGGGGCCCGCGCCAATCGACTGGAAAAACTCGGTGTTCGCATCTTGTATGACCTGTCGTTCAACGCGGCGTTAAGCGCGCTCACCGACCGTGAATTTGCCAAGCAGGTGATCGTCCATGACTTGGGCTTGCGCCACGTCGTTGTGGGCGCGGATTTCTGCTTTGGCAAAGATCGGACAGGGTCCGCAAACAGCCTTGCGCGATTGGGCGCAGAGCTGGGATTTGGCGTGACGATTGCCGAATTGCGCGAAGAAGCCGGCGCGCAGATATCCTCGACCGCGATCCGGCGGGCGCTCAGCGAGGGACGTCCCGATGATGCTGCGGCAATGCTGGGCCATTGGCATCGAATCGAAGGTCCCGTCATCGGCGGCGAGCAGCGCGGTCGCGTGCTCGGCTATCCAACGGCGAATATGGCGCTCGACGGGTTGCATCTGCCCAAACTTGGGGTCTACGCCGTCACCGTCGACGTGCTCGATGGCGTCCATCAGGGCCGCTATCTTGGTGCGGCCAGTCTTGGCGTGCGCCCAATGTTTGGCGAAAACTCACCCAATCTTGAGACCTTCTTGTTCGATTTCAGCGGTGATCTGTATGGCGCAACCTTGTCGGTGGGTCTGGTATCTTTTCTGCGCGGCGAAGAAAATTTCGACGGTTTAGAGGCGCTGATTGCTCAAATGGACGCCGATTGCATGCGAGCCCGCCAGATCTTGGCCGCGCTATGAGCACAGACCCGATCAACCGCGCCGGACTGCGCGAGCGCTATTGGGAACATGTATCGCTGCACAATATGACTTCGCGCGAATGGGAAGCCCTGTGCGATGGCTGTGGCCGGTGCTGTTTGCTCAAACTCGAAGACTCCGAAACCAGCGAAATTACCTTTACCCGCGCGTCCTGTCGGTTGCTGGACACCGATGCGTGCCATTGTGGCCAATACGAGCTGCGCAAAAAATTTGTACCAGATTGTGTGGTCCTGACACCCGCCACTTTGAAAGACATTGCCTATTGGATGCCCGAAACCTGTGCCTACCGGCTGCTGCACGAAGGCAAAGCGCTCTACGATTGGCATCCGTTGATCTCAGGGGACCCGGATACCGTCCACACCAGCGGCGCGTCAGTTAAAGGCTGGGCCATCCCGGAATTTGAAATCGACGCGGACGATCTGGAAGATTATCTGTTGGAAGAGGACTAAACCAGCGCCAAGAGGCGGCGAAGCTCGTGGGACAGGCTATTGGCATGGGTGAACGGGACCGTATGACCAGCGCCTGGAAACACCACGCGACGCGCATTCGACAAGCGCGCAGCCAGACCGTTTTGGATGTGTTCAATGATTGGCATAGTCTGCGTGCCCTCAACAAGCAGCACAGGCATATCCGCGCGTTCCAATCGGCCAGGCAACAACAAGCCATGGATGTCATCCAAGATCGTCTCGGCTGTCGCAGAGACGATTGGCATCCGTTCGGTCATATAGCGGCGATGCGCAGCAGGCATCGTGTCCCACGACATGTTGAGCCCCCAATCCGCAAGAAACAGGCGCGCGGCCTCTGTCCAATCGCCCCGCCCCATCGCCGACGCTTGCGGTTCGGAATGTTCGACATATTTCTGGCGGTGGCGCTCGGGGGCGGCCGCGAAGAAAACCGGCTCGATCAGCGTCAGCGAGCGGACCCTGTCGGGGCTTTCGACAGCGATTCGCAGCGCAATCGTGCCGCCATAGCTGTGCCCGACGAGATCTACGGGCCCCGGCGTCATATCGATCAAACCCTCAATGGCACGCGTGGTTTGGCTGTGTACATCTGGCAACGCGTCTGCGCTGTCGCCATGGCCCGGCAAGTCGGGCGCGATAAACCTGACGTCAGGCAGCGCTCGGTACAACGGCTCCCACATCACAGCCGCGCTTAACGCGCCATGAAGCGCCACCAAAGGTGCACCGGTGCCTCGGTCACGAAATGCGATATCCGTACCGTTAAAGTTTGCGATCATAAATCAGAGCTTTCCGGCCAGCGTCAGCTCCAAATCTACAAGACGGTCTTGTCCCCAGAACCGTTGATCCGAATCAGTGATATAGAACGGTGCGCCAAAGACGCCGGCCTTGACCGCCGCTTCTGCGTTGGCGGCATAGGTCTCTGCCCCCGACAACATATCGGCATCCGCCAGCTCGGGGTCAAAGCCGCTGGCTGTCAACACGGACCGAATGACATCATTCTCAGCGATATCTTTTTCGTCCGCCCAGCACGCGCGTGTCATGGCATGGACCAATTTGCCGATATCTCCGGCTCCTGTCGCTTGTGCCGCAATTATCGCATAACTGCTGGGCGCAGGGTTGGTCGGCCAATGGGCAGGCTGTGGGTTGAATGGCAAGTCCGCTTTTCGCGCTTGACGCACCATATCCATCAAACGGTATTCTTGCCGCGAGATATGCCGCTGCCGCGGAGGCACGCCGCCGGTACGACCAAAAATACCAATGATATCCATAGGTTTGTATGTGATCGTCGCGCCATGTTTGGCCGCTATTTTTTCCAATCCATCGCCCGCGATGTACGTATACGGTGAAATCGTCGCGAAATAATAATCGATATGTGGCACTTTCGTCCCCCTATTGACAGTCACACGCAATCAAGCGGCGTGGTTTACTAGGCACAACGGTATGGCAGTGATAAGCGGTGTCAACGGTGTCGCGCTCTGCGACGCGACACCGGCCAGATCAAATTGCCAGAAACGAGCGTCTTATCATGCCCGCACAAATCGAACCTAAGCTGATCTCTGGAACTGCAAACCTGCCCCTGGCCACTGCAATTGGCCGACGGATGTCTATGCATCGCGGCATGCAGGTCGGGTTGGTCGACGCCCGTGTAGAGCGGTTCAACGATGGCGAGATCTTCGTCGAAGTCTTCGAGAACGTGCGTGGCGAGGATATGTTCATTATCCAAAGCACGTCCAACCCGGCCAATGACAACCTGATGGAGCTGCTGATCATCGCCGACGCCCTGCGCCGCTCATCCGCGCAGCGTATCACCGCAATCGTGCCCTATTTCGGCTATGCACGGCAGGATCGCCGGACCAAAGCACGCACCCCGATCACGGCCAAGCTGGTGGCCAATATGCTGGTCGAAGCCGGCATCGAACGGATCTTAACCATGGATCTGCATGCCGCCCAGATTCAGGGTTTCTTCGACATCCCGGTTGATAACCTTTATGCCTCGCCCGTGTTTGCGCTCGATGTTCTGCATCATTTCAAAGGCCAGATGGATACAGTCACGGTCGTCAGCCCCGATGTCGGTGGCGTCGCGCGTGCGCGGGATCTGGCACAACGGATCGGCGCAGGCCTGGCCATCGTCGATAAACGGCGCTCCAAACCTGGAGAGATCGCAGAGATGACCGTCATCGGCGAGGTCGAAGGGCAAACCTGCCTGATCGTGGACGATATCTGCGACACGGCAGGCACCTTGTGTAAAGCCGCAGACCTGCTGAAGGAAAAAGGGGCAACCGAGGTCCATTCCTACATCACGCATGGCGTGCTCAGCGGTCCAGCGGTCGAGCGGATTTCGAAATCCAGTATGAAAAGCCTGGTGGTCACCGACTCCATCGCGTCAACACCACAGGTTCTGGCCTGCGACAATATCCGCATCGTGCCAACAGCACCGATGTTTGCACAAGCCATCCTGAATATCTGGAACGGCACCTCTGTCAGCTCATTGTTTCACCAATCAACTCTGAGCCCGATTTACGAAGGCATGTATACTGGCGGTTAGACTTGGCCTTGTATCGGGCGCAATCCAGCGCGCTACCCGTATGGGTTCCCCTCCCCCCGGGGTCAGGTCGCATCGCCCTTGGTCTCGGCCGCAAAGGCGCGGCGAAAGGGAAAGTCCAGCAGGCTGGAGCAGTTCTGGCGGATGATGGACCGGACCATCGCTGTACGCCTGCGGGCACGGGGGGCGACGGCGCTGGTGATCTGCATCAGCCGGCGGTCGTTGTAAGGATTGACGAAGAAATCGCGGGTAAAGGCGGAAAATTCCAGAACCGGACCCGCAGGCAGCCAAAGCTCCATATGGGCGATATCGTAGAGCCGGGCCTGGGCGGGCTCGGGCAAGTTCGCCATCCAGGCCTCGTATTGGCCAAGCAATTGGCGATAGCGGGTCTCTTGCGCCGCGTCGCGGGGGGCGCCGGGCATCTGGCCGGTCAGCTTGGACAGCCCGACAGATGCGGTACAGGGCTTGCCAAAATCGGCGGCGTCCCATTTGTTGGCGCGGGTCATTTCCGCTGCCGTACCACGCAGCACCACGTCGACGCGCGGCGACATGGCGACAAACCGCCCCCAATCACTGCGCATCCTGTAACACCATCCGGTGCGCAGTCGCATCCGGTCGTATTCCTCGTCCACGAAGTCCTGGGTATAAGCGGCCTTCACCAGCGGGGCACGGCGAGAAAAAACCTGAAAGGGTAGCGTCAGATGGGCCGCCAGTTTCATCGCCAGTTTTGCGTCGACCTCGGTCGACCAGTTCAGCCCGTAGCAATAATAGTGGTCTATATCCGCGAAGACCTGCGCCGCAGAGGCCAGAACGATCCGCGAATCCATGCCTCCGGTGATCGGCAGGGCACAGGAAAAGCGCCGCGCCAGGGCCGTAACATTGCGCGCCAGCCGGTCAGCTGCCTCACGGTAGATGCCGGTGCGGTTTTCATTGAGGGCGGCGAAGTCGGTGTCGTCGCAGGGCCAGTGGCGCAGTTCTGCGAAATCGGCAAGCCGCAAATAATGGTTGGGAATCAGGCGCCGGACCCGCTGATCGGTGGTCTGCCCGAACAAAAGCCGCTGCTGGCGGTGGGCAATGGCATCCAGATCGACCTCGTGCGCCGGCTGTAATTCGTCTTCGATGGCCAACGTGACACTGGAGGCGATGGTGCCTGTGCACGCATTATAGACTGTCGAAAGGTTGCCCGAAGGGTCGCAATAGAGGCGCATCTCGTCCCCGAACTCCGCCAGAAGGACAAAGCGCCCGGCAAGCTGTTCGATCCAGGTTTGCGGGTCGGCGCTGTCCTGCGCCGAAAGCTCCGTCTGCGCCTCAAGACAGGTGCCGTCCGGGCCGATCGCAATGCCAAGAAGGATCGCAATCAGCGCTCCGTCCGGGCCGGTGATCTCGCCCGATCGCAGGGCCGGACAATGTTCGATCCGCCAGCCGCCCAGGGTCCGGGTCTGCCATTCGGGGGTGATCGGGGCGCCGCCGCGGGTGATCCGGTACTGGTGGCGAAAGGTCTCGGCAAAACCCCAGCCTCTGGCGCGACAGTACTGCGACGCAAGGGTCGGGTTTTCAAAGTCGGCCCCCGGCATCACAGCTGGATCATGAACTGCTGGCCGACCAGACTGAGATGCTCTTCGGGCGGCAGCTTCAGCACCTTCATCGCATCCTCAACCGCCTCTTTGACATGCAGGCGGTCCTGGCGCTTCCAAAGGAAATCATCGCCTGCCACGATCCCGCCCTTGCGGACCTTCTTCGCGCAGATTTCCACGTCCGCC
>JBELMC010000126.1:0-6359 GCA_042096155.1 Dinoroseobacter sp. | reverse complement strand
CCACCCTGCCATTCGTCATGTCATGCCCGCACGCGCAGAACTTGGCACACGCACAATTTTCAATATTCTCGGTCCTTTGACCAATCCTGCTGGTGTCAAATATCAGCTCACCGGCGCATTTTCAAAAGCACTTATCCGCCCAATGGCCGAGACTTTGAGAACGCTCGGCTCTCAGGCTGCTTGGCTTGTGCACGGCTCCGATGGTACGGACGAATTAACCATTACAGGCGTTTCATGGGTTGCCGCGCTGCGCGACGGTGAAATTACAGAATTTGAGCTGCACCCCGAACAAGCCGGTCTGCCGGTTCATCGCTTCGAAGACATTCTGGGTGGCACGCCGGCCGAAAACGGCGTTGCATTTGCCGCGGTGCTGGACGGGACCCCATCGGCCTACAGAGACGCGGTCTTGCTCAACGCGGCGGCCGCCCTCGTGGTGGCAAGAAAAGTGACGTCTCTTCAAGAAGGCGTTGAAGTGGCGCAAGAAAGTATTGATTCAGGTGCCGCGAAATCCAAACTGTCCGCATTGGTCGAGCTGACCTCTGGGACGTAAGTTTTGAAACCGACCGGCAGAGAGATGTCGAAAGGACACACATGACCCAAACCGTTCTTGATAAAATCAAGGCCTATAAACTGGAGGATGTGGCTGCCCGGAAAGCAGCGCGCCCCAGCGCTGAAATCGAGGCCGCAGCCCGGAACGCATCGCCGGTTCGGCCTTTTGCCGAAGCGCTGTCACGGGCGGCGCGCACGGGCTATGGTTTGATCGCGGAAATCAAAAAAGCAAGCCCGTCCAAAGGATTGATTCGGAGTGACTTTACGCCAGCCGTGCTGGCCAAAGCCTATGAGACCGGCGGTGCAAGCTGTTTGTCCGTTTTGACCGATACCCCCAGTTTTCAAGGTGCCGACAGCTTTCTTGTCGAAGCGCGCGACGCGGTCTCATTGCCGGTGCTGCGCAAAGACTTCATGTACGACACCTACCAAGTCGCAGAAGCGCGCGCCTTGGGGGCTGATTGCATCTTGATCATCATGGCCAGCGTAAGCGACGCGCAAGCACAAGACCTCGAAGAGGCTGCTTTCGGCTGGGGCATGGACGTTTTGGTCGAAGTCCATGACGCCGAAGAATTGGACCGTGCGCTGGCGCTCAAATCGCCACTGCTTGGCATAAACAACCGGAACCTCAAAACATTTGAGACCAGCCTCGATGTCACGCGTGCGCTGTCCCGCCGCGCGCCAAGTGACCGGTTGCTGATCTCCGAATCCGGTTTGAACGGCCCAGAAGATCTGGCGGCAATGTCCGAATATGGCGCGCGGGCCTTCTTGATCGGTGAAAGCTTGATGCGGCAGGAAAATGTGACACAGGCCACAAAAGCCCTGTTGGCGAACCCCATTCAAGCGCCGGTCTGATATGGCTGAATTGACCCATTTTGACGCTGAGGGTGCGGCCCATATGGTTGATGTCACCGACAAATCCATCACGGATAGGATTGCCATTGCCAAAGGCAGCGTCCGAATGGCACCGGACACCTTTGCGATGATCCTCCAAGGCCGCGCCCAAAAAGGGGATGTACTGGGCGTTGCGCGATTGGCCGGGATCATGGGGGCCAAACGCACGTCTGACTTGATCCCTTTGTGCCATCCTTTGCCAATCACAAAGGTGTCGGTCGACCTGTTCCCAAATGACAACACGTCCAGCATTGAAATCACAGCCACGGTCAAGACAACAGGCCAAACAGGCGTCGAAATGGAAGCGCTCACCGCAGTGTCGGTGACCGCCTTGACCCTTTACGATATGGTCAAGGCCGTCGACAAGACCATGGTGATCGACGCGATCCGAGTCACGTTCAAAGATGGGGGCGTGTCTGGCCGGATCGAAGCCCAATGATCTCGGTCGCCGAGGCCAAATCAAAGATCTTGAAGCTTGCAACCGCAAAAGCCAAAGAAACAATTGACCTATCTGCGGCGGCGGGTCGGGTTCTTGCCACCGAAGTAAGATCGCAACGCGCCCAGCCTCCGTTTCCAAGTTCATCTATGGACGGCTATGCCGTTGCAGAGGCGGCCCCAGGCGACACCTTAGAGGTGATTGGTCAAGCCGCTGCGGGCGCTCGGTTTGACGGGACCCTGATCAATGGCCAAGCCGTGCGCATATTCACCGGCGCAGTTGTTCCAGAGGGCGCCACGCGTGTCATCATACAAGAAGACGTGCGCCGGTCTGGCACTCAAATCACGCTGTCGCCAAACATCGACAGCGCAACCTATATCCGACCACTCGGCGCTGACTTCACGACTGACAGCGTTTTTTCAGCGCCTCAAAGGATAACCCCTGCCGGCATCGCCCTTTTGGCCTCGATGAATGCGGCAAGGATCGACGTCTATCAACGCCCCAAGGTGGCCATCTTGTCGACGGGCAACGAATTGGTCATGCCGGGTGAAACACCCTCATCGGATCAAATCATCGCATCAAATGCGTTCGGCCTTAAGGCGTTATTCGAAGCCGACGGTGCACAAACACGCGTTTTGCCGATTGCAAGAGATACGATTTCAAGTGTGACAAACGCAATGACACTGGCCAATGATGCAGATATCCTGGTCACCATCGGCGGCGCCTCTGTGGGAGACCACGACCTGGTCCGCAAGGCTGTCGATTCCATTGGGTTCGAACAAGCTTTTTACAAAATCGCGATGCGACCTGGAAAACCCTTGATGGCCGGCAAACTGGGGTCGCAAATCATGGTGGGCGTTCCTGGAAATCCTGTATCCTCGATGGTGTGCGGCAAGATTTTTATCTGCCCGCTGATTGCGAAGATGCAGGGGATCGCCTGCGATGAAACCCGCTTTGAAACCGCTCGGTTATCGCGAGATATTGGCCCAAACGGCCCACGGGAGCATTATATGCGCGCGTCCGTCCACGATGGACGAGTCGAGATTTTCGAGCGACAAGACAGCGCGCTTCAGACCGTCTTGGCACAAGCCAATTGTCTCGCCCTGCGCCCGCCGAACGCGCCCTCGGCCAAAGCAGGTGAGTTGATCAAAATCATACATCTCTGAGATGTATTGACACAAACCAAGAACATCGGTAGAACACCTTGAGAGGATCTGTGGATAAAACAGGCGGCCCGCCCAAAATGCCGTATGAAACTGCCGAAAAAAGGACGATGCGATGCTGACCCGCAAACAGCTGGACCTTCTTGAATTTATCGATACGCGCATCCAACGCGATGGTGTCCCGCCCAGTTTCGACGAGATGAAGGATGCGCTTGCGCTGAAATCGAAATCGGGCATTCATCGGCTGATCACAGCCCTGGAAGAACGCGGCTTTATTCGGCGGCTTGCGCACAAGGCCCGTGCGTTGGAAATTGTCAAGCTGCCAGACGCAATGACAAGTCGAGCACCTGCCCGACCAAGGTCTGTTGGGTTCACGCCGCACGTTATCGAAGGATCGCGTCGCACTGACACGCCACCGCCGCCCAGCAGGCTTGATGTCTCTCGCGGGGCAGCGACATCGGTCCCATTGATCGGTCGCATTGCCGCCGGTGTGCCGATCGAAGCAATCGACGGGCGCAACCCCAATATCACTGTGCCCGCATCGATGATGGCCTCAAGTGGAAATCACTTTGCCCTTGAGGTGAAGGGGGACTCGATGATCGAAGCAGGCATCAATGATGGTGATGTCGTCGTCATCAGAGAACAAGACACAGCGGATACCGGCGATATTGTGGTCGCCTTGATCGACGAACATGAAGTGACGTTGAAGAAATTCCGACGCAAGGGGGCGCGCATCGCGCTGGAACCCGCCAACCAAGCCTATGAAACACGCGTTTTCGATGATGATAAGGTCCGCGTCCAGGGCCGTCTGGTGGGTTTGATCCGGTCGTATTAGCGCCGAAGACGAGGGTCGGTCCACAAGCGTGCGCCACTGACCGCGTTGGCATAGCTCCAGACCATATCATTTTTTGTAAACTGGACAGCGACTGACCCGGTATCGCGCAGACGTGCGGGATCAAAGATGGTGCAGGGTCCTTGCGGCTCCTCAAGTGGTTTGAGCGACACAAGAACAACGCCCAAAAGACAAACGTCACGCGCCAATATTGACGCATTTTTTCCGCGCAACTGCACAATTTGTTCGATCTGCACATCCGGATTGAGTGACGGCCAATCGCTGCGCGCCCGACGATGCGCGAATCCGGTGCGGGTGAAAGCCTCGGTCTGGGTGGACATATCCCCATCATTTTGCAACCAATTGGTTGCGGCAAAACTTTCCCCCTTTTCTTTTGACAACACCAGACCCGAGGGGCCACGCACACCAATCAACGCGCCACTTTGCGAAATCAAAATATCGGGTCGCGGCGTCACGCTCCATATCAAAGCGCCCAAAACCAGCGGCACACCCCCAAATTTGCGAAGCCGGGGCCCCGGCCCCAATAGGATGCAGATCCCGCCGAACACCATCAATGGCAATACCCAAGGTCCCGGCATCGGAACAAACCGAACGCCACCTTCAAGATTCGACACGAACTGCGCCACCCAGAGGATCCAATCGATCCCCAAGCCCATAATCCACAATCCCGCCGTCTCGGAACCCAAAGGTATGAACCCTGCGGCCAATAATGCGCCGGGCATCACCACGAGCCCCATCACCGGAACAGCCAAAAGATTGGCCAGAAGACCGTAGCTTGCAATAATGTTGAAATGTGCAGCGGCAAACGGCGCCGTGGCAATCCCAGCAATCAACGACGAGGCCAGGACGGCGGCGACCGGCTTTATCCACTTGGGCAGATGTCCAAATTTCGTATGACGCAATCGGCCAAATGCCACAATCAAGGCCGTTGTTGCAGCGAATGACATCTGAAAGCCAGCGCCCAGCACTGCCTCTGGGCGCCAGACCAGCAAGATCAGGGCCGCCATTGCAACCGACCGCAAGGACAGGGCGCGTCGGTCAAACAAAAGCGCCACGAACATGACAGCGACCATGATAAAAGCCCGTTGCGTGGCGATATTGGCCCCCGACATTGCCAGATAGATCGCACCGGTGATCAGCCCGGCAATCGCGGCGATCTTGCGGATCGGCCAATGCAGCGCGGCATAGGGCCAAAGCGCCAATCCTGCGCGCAGGCAAAAGAACACCAAACCCGTTAACAGCCCCATATGGAGACCCGAAATGGCCAGCAAATGCGCAAGGTTCGAATGACGCAGATGCGTGACCAGGACCGGATCCAACCCGGCTCGATCCCCTGTGAGGATAGCCGATGCAAAGCCGCCACGGGGACCGGGCAAGCGGTCTTGAATCGCGTGTGACAGTCTCAGGCGAAAGTCATAAATCCACAAACGCAGTGTGGTGCGCTGTGCTGGCAGGGACAAAAGCACGGGATTTCGGGTGTATCCCACAGCGCCAAGTCCCTGAAACCAAGCCAGTCTGCGAAAGTCAAACCCGTAAGGTTCCACCGGACCCTGGGGGGGCGACAGATGGCCTGTTGTCATAACGTATTGGCCTGGCTCGGGGGTGAAATACCCTTGCGTGCCGTGCAAGGACACCCGGACACGGCCCGGTATCCGCCAAGGGGCTGTATCGCCCAGATAAACACTGTCCAAAGTCAATCGCACTGCCTGGCTTGCAGAGATATCGATGGCGACGATACGGCCCTCGATCGGTCCGTAATAGCGGGCCGCCAAGACCGGCGCGGCCACGTCATGTGCGCGCTGACCGGCAATGGCAAAACCTGCGGCAGCCAACAAAGCCGCCCAGACCACCGGCCGCAGATCCCAAGCAATCAGATCTAAACGAAGCGTCGCAAACAGCCCAATGCTGAGCGCCGCGATCGTCCAAAGCGCCCAAACCGAGGGTTCGAAGCGCAAGACAAAATACACACAGATCCCAAATCCCAGTGCGACGGGTGCCCATGGGAAAAGGCTTGGCGGTTCGGCCAGCGGATCAAAGACGTCGTCGGCTTGTTCTCGCCGTGAGGATTGCCTAAACACGCGCCAATACTTCCAAAACTTGGTTTCCAAAGGGTTAACGGACCCAGAAAGGCCCGCCCGATGAGCGCTCCGGACATCGTCACTCGTTTCGCCCCCTCGCCGACCGGCTCTCTGCATATTGGCGGCGCGCGGACCGCATTGTTCAATTGGCTCTTTGCCCGCGCCAATGGCGGCAAATTTCTGCTTCGAATCGAAGATACGGACCGAATGCGGTCGACCCCGCAGGCAACGCGGGCGATTTTCAGAGGACTGGAGTGGCTGGGACTTGACTGGGACGCAGACCCGATCAGCCAGTTCGAGCGCGCCGACCGCCATGCTGAAGTGGCCAAACAGATGCTGGAAAACGGCTCGGCCTATAAGTGTTTTGCCACCCCCGAGGAGATCCAGGC
>JBELMC010000125.1:0-6989 GCA_042096155.1 Dinoroseobacter sp. | reverse complement strand
CTTTATCTATGGCTCAAATCGGCGACTTTGAACGCCATGACCTTGGGGGATGAAACAGCCAGCACCCTTGGTATTCCGGTCGCTCGGTTTCGTTTGACCATCTTTGTGATGGGGGCGCTGATCACGGGCATCATGGTGGCCTTTTCGGGGATTATCGGGTTCGTTGGCCTGATGATCCCGCATATCGTACGCCTTATAGTGGGTGGCGATTTTCGCCGTCTGTTGCCGGTCTCAGCGCTCTGCGGGGCGGTGTTTTTGGTGTGGGCGGATATCATTGCCCGCACTATTATGGCCCCAGATGACATGCCGATCGGCATTGTGACTGGCTTAATCGGGGGGGTGTTTTTCGTTTGGCTGCTGCGCCACAGGATCCAGTAGGGCAAAACGCTCTGACCGCCGCGACGCAAAAGTGTTGTGCGAAAACGGGACCGGCCCGATGCCGTCCAATATCAATGACGATCAATGCGTGGAATGATGCGTGATGACTCATGCATGTCATCCGCGTGCCGGATTATCCCAATTCCATGGTCGCGATCGCGTGAAACGTGTCAGGATCGGCCTTGGGGGGCGCTCCGCTGAACATTCTTGCGGTTTCAAAAGTTGCCTCAAACCCGAGCGATTGCAACACCCGTGCCAAGGGTCCGTCATGATCGGGGACATCGACAAAGCAAGACGCGTCTGAATTGGCGAATGGGTTGGCCGACAGCAGCGCGCGGGCATCGTCTTCGCATGACGCATACAGTGGGCCAACCTTGCTGCCCGACACACAGCGCCGGAATGTCGCAAACCCAGCGATATCAGTTGTATTCAGAACGACCATTGTTTGGCGGGTCGGCATAGCCGCAAACCAATGCGTTGCAAATCGCGTTCGGTTCATACCGCTGGCTCTGGCTTCATGCGCAATCAGGGTGTCCAGATCGTCAGAGGATGCCGATCGGACCCGCGGATTGGTGAGGGGCGTGATCTGTCCGGCGTACCGAACGGTGTTGCCGTATTTTACAAAGCCAGATTTGGCGTAATTTGCTTGCTGGTCAGGCACGCCGTCCAGGCCGATCGTACGTCCACCGGCATGAGCAATGCCCGCGCGCCAAATGTCGATGCCATGTCCTTGGCCGCGATGCTCGGTTTTGCACAGGTATAAGCCGAGAAAGGCAAACTCGCGATCGTGATTGACCACCGAAATTGCTGCAAGCGGATCATTTCCGATCTCTTTGATCAAAAATCCCGAAGGATCGGCAGCATGGAACGCCACAGCATCATCCACGCCGGGGTTCCAGCCCTCATCAGCGGCCCATCGTAAGACCAGGTTCAAATCATCCAGGGTCATTGCCCGGATCGTCATTCCGAAAGCGCCTGCTTCAAAGATTGAGTCTGACTATTGCGTTCTCTGAGATCGAGAGCAGAGTGCAGATCGACAAGATGAAGGCGCATCAGTTCTTCGGCCTGGTCTTGATTCTGATCGGCGATTGCTTGAACCAAGGCGTGATGGGCGTGTTTCTCACAAAGAGCACTTTCGCGATGCCAATAGAGCGCAATGATCAAAGAGGATCGTGCAATAAGAGTATCGATGAATCCGGCGATCGTGGCTTGTTGTGCGATGCGAGCAATTTCATTGTGAAACAGCCCGGAAAGATAAAGCGCACGGCCGGGATCTGCGGAGTCGAGGGCGTCGTGCTCGTCGTTGATATGGCGTTCCAAAAGGGCAATATCCGCCGGGGTGGCGTGGAACGCCGCACTGCGGGCTGTTCTGGGTTCGAGCAACTCTCGAGCCTCAAAAACTTCATGGGCCTCCTTGATCGACGGTGATGCGACAGAAGCGCCTTTGTTGCGACGAATGTTGACCAGTTTGATATGTGACAGACTTTGCAGCGCTGCACGGACAACAGTGCGCGAAACGCCGTAGATTTCGGCCAGTTCGTCTTCCCCCAGTTTGGTACCAGGCGCGATCCTGTGCTCATGGATGGCCAAGGACAGCGCTTGCGCAATATTATTGCTTGTGGGCGGTTTTTGAGGTGTTGAAACTGTGCTGGTGGTCATGAAAAAATCCTTACAAGCTTCAAATGACAGAGTGATAAGCCTCCCTCAAGTCTTTCACCTGTATTCACTTCGAACTTGTATTGTATACAATTTTGTGGTCAATTTTTAGTCAGTTGATATTTTGGAAGCATAAATATTGGGCATGTCGACGAAATCGGATGCCAAATCCAGGGTGATCAATTGCGTTGCGGACGGCGCGCAGACTTGTGTTTTGCAGGAGATGAAATTCGATGAGCGCACCTACAAAAGAGTTGGAACTCGTGTCTGTGACCAAGCGCTATGGCGATACGGTCGCCGTTGACGCGATCAGTCACAAGTTCCAGGCGGGCGGTTATGCCTGCCTGCTCGGACCCTCTGGGTGCGGAAAGTCTTCGACTTTGCGTATGATTGCGGGTCACGAAACTGTGTCCGATGGCGCAATTCTCTTGGGCCATTTTGATATATCGCAACTGCCACCAGCCAAGCGCGGCACTGCGATGATGTTTCAGAATTACGCGTTGTTTCCGCATCTCAGTGTCATTGATAACGTGGCATTCAGCCTGAAAATGCGTGGAGATGACAAGCAGACACGGCTGGCCAAAGCGGGCGAAATGCTTGAATTGGTTGATCTGAGCGCGCTTTCTGATCGCCTGCCTGACCAGTTGTCGGGTGGCCAGCAACAGCGCGTCGCGCTTGCTCGCGCTTTGATCACGCGGCCACAGGTTTTGCTGTTGGACGAGCCATTGTCTGCGCTGGACCCCTTTTTGCGAATTCGGATGCGGGGCGAGCTGCGCAAGCTGCAGCGAGAACTTGGTATAAGCTTTGTGCATGTCACTCATGGGCAGGACGAAGCCCTCGCGCTCGCTGATGAGATCGTCGTGATGAATAACGCGGTGATTGAGCAAGCGGGCAGCGCACGGGACGTTTTCAATGCCCCTCAGACGGCCTTTGTTGCCCAATTTATAGGCGGTCATAACGTGATTGCCCTGCCCGAAGGGCGTTTCGCGATCCGGACCGACGCGGTTGGAATTTCGCAAAATGAAACTGGCAAGGTGCAAGGCAACGTGATCGCAGTGGAATATCAAGGCGCACATGTGGCCGTGTCCACACGGATCACAGGCGAGCAGGACGTCAGTGCCCTGATCCCAGAGGACACTTTTTTCAACAACCCTATGAACCCAGGCGATCAGGTCGGTCTGATCTGGGAAGACACGAATCTACATAGACTTACGGCCTAAACACACTCAGAGACGGAGAGAAAACCCATGAGTAAAATATCAAGACGCAGTGTTCTGAAGAGCGGCGCTGCATTCGCCGCCGGATCGACACTTGGCGCACCGATGATTTGGGCACAGAACATCAAGGACGTGACCCTGCGCCAATTTGGAACAGGCGTTTCCAACCTCAACGATGTTGCCAACAAGGTCAAAGAGGATCTTGGTTTCACACTTGAAATGACTGCGCTTGATTCCGACAGCGTGACCCAGCGTGCCGCAACCCAGCCTAACAGCTTTGACATTGCGGATATTGAGTACTGGATCTGCAAAAAAGTCTGGCCAACGGGCAACCTCCAGGCAATGGACACCTCAAAGATCAAGAACTATGACAAGATCGTCGGCATTTTCCGCGACGGCAAGTTGACTCCCGAGAGCACAATCGCACAAGGCACCGCGCCGCACACCGTTGGCTTCACCGAAGGTCCAGACGGCAAAGGTTTTGTCGATAACGAATCCGGCTGGATGACCCTGATCCCGACGATCTACAACGCCGATACATTGGGGATCCGGCCAGACCTGATTGGTCGTCCAATCAACAACTGGCATGAGTTGCTGAACCCAGAGTTCAAAGGCAAGGCGTCTATCCTCGATATCTCGTCGATTGGCATCATGGACATGGCGATGGTTGTGGAATCCATGGGGGAGTACACCTATCCAGACAAAGGCAACATGACCCGCGAAGAGATCGATATGACGATGAAGATCTTCACGGAGGCCAAGCAGAACGGTCAGTTCCGCGCCTTCTGGAAGTCGTTCGACGAAAGCGTGAACTTGATGGCGTCGGGCGAAGTGGTCATTCAGTCCATGTGGTCGCCAGCCATTACAGCAGTGAAGGCGAAGGGCGTTGAATGCATCTATCAGCCGCTTGAAGAGGGCTATCGTTCATGGGGTGGCGGCATCGGCCTGTCCGCTGCCTTGTCCGGTCTTGAGCGTGATGCAGCGTATGAGTACATCAACTGGTACCTTGATGGATGGGTTGGTGGCTACCTGATGCGGCAGGGTTACTACTCTGCGGTACCAGAGACGTCCAAGAACTTCATGTCCGAGAACGAGTGGGGTTACTGGTTCGAAGGCAAGCCCGCCACTGACACCATTGTGTCACCGACAGGCGACGCACTGGCACAAGCTGGCGACGTACGGGATGGTGGTTCGTTCAATGACCGGATGGGCGCTGTTGCCTGCTGGAACGCGGTCATGGATGAAAACCAGTACATGGTCCGCAAGTGGAACGAGTTCATCGCGGCCTAAAGTCAAAAGGAACGGGGGCACCGCGCCCCCGTTTCACCCTGATTTTGAAAGACTGAACGTGCTAAAAAATAATACGTTTCTTGGGTGGCTGATGGCACTGCCGATTATGGCGGTGCTTGTCTTTTTTCTGGTCTTGCCGATCATTATGATCGTGACTGTCAGCTTTTGGCAGGCCACTGAGTTCTCCATAATCCCTGCCTTTGATCTGGAAAACTACGAATTCCTGTTTGGGTCAAACGTAACCTATCGCGTGTTCCTCAACACGTTCAAATACGCCTTTTTGACCTGGGTTTTTACACTTTCTATCGGCTTTACCGTGGCCTATTTCCTTGCGTTTCATGTCCGCAGTTTGACGTGGCAGGTCGTTTTGTTCTTGCTGTGCACAATTCCTTTCTGGACCAGCAATATCATTCGTATGATTTCGTGGATCCCGTTTCTTGGCCGCAACGGGATTGCCAATTCGACACTGATCTCCTGGGGTGTGATTGATGAACCGTTGGATTGGTTGCTGTTTAGCGACTTTGCGGTAATCCTGGCATTTGTTCATCTGTATACACTGTTTATGGTTGTTCCGATCTTCAATACGATGATGAGGATCGACAGATCGCTGGTCGAGGCCGCCCGTGATGCGGGCGCGTCGGGGGCGCAGATCCTGTGGAACGTGATTATACCGCTGACAAAGCCGGGGATTATGATCGGAACTATCTTTGTCGTCACCCTTGTCATGGGGGATTTTATCACCGTCCGCTTTATGTCGGGATCTCAATCGGCCAATGTTGGGCGGCTGATTTCAAATGACATCGCCCTTCTGGCTTATCCATCTGCATCAGCCACGGCAGTTGTGCTTCTCCTGACCGTTTTGATCGTCATCGGAATCATGTTGCGTTTCGTGGACATTCGTAAGGAGTTGTAAGATGGATTCACGCCCCAGATCCTTTTATATTTTGAGCGCTTTTTTCGCGTTGTTCCTTTTGTTCTTGTACGGTCCGACACTCACCATCGCGATCCTTTCGTTTCAAGGGCCGGGAGGAGGTCTGACCTTTCCCATGCAGGGCACGTCGCTGCATTGGTTCCGCGATCTGTTCGAGCAACAAGCCGTCGGCGACATTTGGGGCAGTTTCCGGCGCAGTTTTGGACTGGGCCTGATGGTTATGGTCACCACCGTTGTCTTTTCGGTGATGGGTGGACTGGCGTTTCGCAAAAAGTTCAAAGGATCGAGCGTTTTGTTTTATCTGATCATCACATCATTGGTGATCCCCTCGATCCTGATTTCCTTAGGCGTTGGATTGATCTTCTCGCAATCGGGTCTGGATGTTCATTGGTCGACATCCGGTTTTGGTGCGCAGCTGACATGGACTTTGCCATTTGGCCTTTTGATCATGTTCGCTGTCTTTAACCGCTTTGACAAAAGCTATGAGGAAGCCGCGCGTGATTTGGGCGCCACGTCGTGGCAAACACTGCGGTATGTGGTGTTGCCCATTATCGGTCCATCGCTGATCGGCGTGGCCCTTTTTGGCTTCACCCTCAGCTATGATGAATTTGCCCGCACGCTCCTGACCGCAGGCAGTTATAACACTCTACCGCTTGAGATCTTTGGAATGACGACCAACGTTACAACACCTGTTTTGTATGCTCTAGGCACGCTGACAACGGTTTTTTCGCTGCTGATCATTGGTTTGTTCTTATGCCTCGCGCTGTGGACCAGCCGTCGGAAGGCCCGCGCCGGGTCAGACGCGGGCAAGGGCTTGGTATGATCATTTTGATCAATCCCAACAGCACGGTTTCAATGACCGAGGCGATGTTGCGCACCGCGCGTGAGACGATGCCCACCGCTAAGTTTGACGGGTGGACATCGCATGATGGTCCAGCATCTATTCAAGGAGCACAGGATGGGGCGTTGGCGGAGGCGCCTTTGCTTGCACTTGTCCGCAAGGCGTCCGCTCAAGGGGCGTCCGCCATCATTATTGGTTGCTTTGACGATACCGCGCTTGATGCGGCCCGCGCCGTCGCGCATTGTCCGGTGATCGGCATTGGCCAAGCGGCGTATCACCTCGCAGCTGTCGCGGGGGGGCGTTTTTCGGTTGTAACAACGCTGGAAGTATCCGTGCCGATTCTGGAAGCAAATATCACTGCTTATGGTCTTGCGGCTCATCTTAGCAAGGTCCGTGCAAGCGGCGTGCCTGTTCTGGCGTTGGAACAAACACCAAGTGCGGCCACGGATCAAGTTGTTGCAGAGCTGGAGCGAGCGGTTCAGGAAGACGGTATTCGATCTGTTGTTCTTGGATGCGGCGGTATGGTTGATATCGAAGAAAGACTGCCGCGGTCGCTTGGGGTCGTTGTGATTGATGGGGTCCGCGCAGCGGCTCTTTTCGCAAGCCAATTTTGACACCACGTTGGACGTGTCGCGGTTTGATGCCGCTCCTTTGATAGCATTTATTGCAGCAAAGG
>JBELMC010000124.1:0-7092 GCA_042096155.1 Dinoroseobacter sp. | reverse complement strand
TGAAGGGACATCGCTCGTCGGTCGTTCGGCTGTTGTTCCGGCTCGGGCTGTCACACAAAAAAGACCTGCAAACGCTTGAGCAGAGGCGCCAACCCGATCGAAATGGCTTTCTCCAAGCGCAAGGCGCTGATCCAAAACGCAGCTGCCCGAACCGACCCTGAACTCTGGCAGGCCGTCGGTCACCCGGGGGCCGACAGCGCGTGATGCCGTATCGTCCCGCCCCACACCCTCATGCTTTACCCACACTCATGTCCGCGAAAATCGTTGATAATAAGGCGCTGCCGGACGTCGCGGATTTCCCGCTGTGACGTGATGCGCGATGTGACATTTGGCTTATAAAGCGCCATGGCCAATCCACGCATCGTTGTCCAAAATTCAACACTGCGTCTATTATTGAAAAAAAGACCGTCCAAATCGGACGGTCTGCAGTTTCGCTGATACGGCTCTTATATATCGCTGCCCGAGTCTTTTGCCTGCGGCCATATCCGCGTACTCAAATTTCAAAATAAGCAATAAGACAGCAATTACGCTTGGTTAAACTACGTTACCTGATGCAACACGACCACCCCTTCAAAGCGCGATTTTACATGTCGAAATCGAATAATTGTTATCGAATTCAAACCTATTCCTGTGGACGACGCAGCGGCCGCCCCGTCGGGGCAGCCTGAGTCTCGGCGAGACAACTTTGGGTGTTGACGGCCCAAGCCGCTCTTTTGTCGCCCGCTCTATCCCCGCCCAAAACAAGCGCACTTGCTTCTGAACTGAAATCAGCTGCAACCCGATGTGGCGCCGCACGTGTTGCATTTCATGCAGGTTCCATTTCGCACCAGCGTGTAATTGCCACATTCGCCGCATGGGTCGCCTTCATAGCCTTGCATTTTTGCTTTGGTGCGTTGGTCCATCTGCATCGTTGCCAGCCCAGGATCGCCAACCGCAGCATTTGCAACCAACGTGTTCAAGCCGGTCGTCGCGTCCGCGATATCTGAAACGGTCTGTCCCCCCTGCAACACCACCAGCTCTTGCGGTACGCGCTTGCGCAAATACCCCGTCGAGCTGATTTGTTTGAGCACTTCCAGAGACTTGGACGCTGCGGTTTCAGAAACTGGATCGACATTGGGTCGACCTTCATCTTCACCGCGCCCAAGATCATCAAAGCTGGCCCCTTGCGGTTTCACATGAGCCAAATCGGTTCGATCCAAATAGCTGACGGCCAATTCCCGGAAAATATAGTCGAGGATCGACGTGGCGTTCTTGATCGTCTCATTGCCTTGAACCATGCCCGCAGGTTCGAACTTGGTGAAGGTAAACGCGTCGACAAACTCTTCGAGCGGGACGCCATATTGCAGCCCCACGGAAACAGCGATGGCGAAGTTATTCATCATCGCGCGAAAGCCTGCACCCTCTTTGTGCATGTCAATGAAGATTTCGCCCAAAGACCCGTCTTTATACTCCCCTGTCCGTAGATACACTTTATGTCCGCCGACAGTCGCCTTTTGGGTATAGCCCTTGCGTCGCTCAGGCATTTTTTCGCGTTCGGTGCGGATGACTTCTTTTACGATTATTTTCTCAACGATCTTTTCGGCCAGCACCTGCGCCTTTTGTGTTGTCGTCCCGCTCTCAAGGACATCCGCAGCGTCGTCGTCATCTTCGACCAACGCAGCCGCGAGCGGCTGTGACAATTTCGAACCATCTCGATAAAGCGCGTTGGCTTTTGTCCCGAGGCTCCAGCTGAGTTCATATGCCTTCTGGCAATCCTCGATCGTCGCTGAATTCGGCATATTGATGGTTTTTGAAATGGCACCGGAAATAAAGCTTTGTGCAGCCGCCATCATGTGAATGTGGCTGTTGACGCTCAGATACCGTTTTCCTTTTTTGCCACAAGGATTTGCGCAGTCAAATATGCTGAGGTGTTCAGGTTTCAAGTGAGGTGCGCCCTCAAGCGTCATCGTTCCGCATACATGGTCATTCGCAGCATCAATATCCGCCTTAGAGAAGCCCAAAGACCGTAGAAGATCAAAGGTTGGATCGTTGAGCTTTGCGTCCGGAATACCCAAGGTCCCGGTGCAGAAATCCTGCCCCAGCGTCCATTGATTGAACACAAAGCGAATGTCGAACGCAGAGGGCAACGCCGCCTCGATTTTCTCGATCTCTGCAGGTCCAAAGCCGTGCCCAATCAGCGAGGTGTGATTGATTCCAGCCGCGTTTCCAAGCGTGCCGTGGCCCACCGCATAAGACACAATCTCTTCGATTTGCGCAGAGCTATAACCCTGTTGTTCCAAAGCGGCCGGGACCGAGCGATTGATGATCTTGAAGTAGCCGCCCCCCGCCAGCTTTTTGAATTTCACCAACGCGAAGTCCGGCTCAATCCCGGTGGTGTCGCAATCCATCACCAAACCGATCGTACCAGTGGGCGCAATCACCGTGGATTGCGCATTGCGGTAGCCATGCGCTTCACCCAATGCGATCGCCTCATCCCAAGCAGCGATCGCAAGTTTCACCAATGACTGGTCCGGGCAGTTTGCGTGGTCCAAGGCGACCGGCTGAACCGATAAATCTTCATAGCCATCGGTCAAGCCCTTGGCCGCTCGCGCATGGTTGCGCATCACCTTTTTCATGTGCTCTGCGTTTTTTGCGTATCCGGGAAATGGGCCGACTTCCGATGCGATCTCGGCCGATGTTGCATATGAAACGCCGGTCATCAGCGCGGTCAGCGCCCCGCATAGGGCACGGCCTGCATCGCTGTCATAGCTGTGACCCATCGTCATCAAAAGACCACCAATATTGGCATAACCAAGACCCAACGTCCGGTAATCATAGGATCTCTGTGCGATTTCTTGCGATGGAAACTGCGCCATCAAAACCGAGATCTCTAAGGTCAGCGTCCAGATGCGCACCGCATGCATATAGTTTTCTGACTCAAACTGGCCGTTTTTGTAAAATGTCAGCAAGTTCATCGACGCGAGGTTACAGGCTGTATCATCCAAAAACATGTATTCCGAACATGGATTGGATCCGCGGATTTCACCATCTGCCGGGCATGTATGCCATTCATTCACAGTGTCATGGAATTGGATGCCAGGGTCCGCACAAGCCCAAGCGGCATGTCCAATCTGTTCCCAAAGATCTCGGGCCTTGATCGTCTTGGCAATCTCGCCATCTTTGCGGTTGACCAGATCCCAGTCGCCATCGTCGCGAACAGATTGCAAAAACGCATTTGTCACACGAATTGAGTTATTCGAATTTTGGCCCGAAACGGAGTTATAGGCCTCAGAATCCCAATCCGTATCGTAGGTCGGAAACTCGATTGAGTCATAGCCCTGACGCGCATAATCCAAAACACGTTTTACGTAAGCTTCGGGTATCGCGACTTTTTTGGCATCGCGGATCGCACTCTTCAGCGCCGCATTTTTTGTTGGATCAATGGCATCATCAATACTGCCATCCCATGCACCGATGGCTGCGAAAATCGCGTTCAACTTGGCTTCATGCATCTTGCTGCCAGCGACCAATGAAGCAACTTTCTGCTCTTCTTTGACTTTCCAAGTGATGAATTCTTCGATGTCAGGATGATCTGCGTCCACAATCACCATCTTGGCCGCACGTCGAGTTGTCCCGCCGGATTTGATTGCCCCGGCAGCCCGGTCGCCAATTTTCAAAAATCCCATCAGGCCGGATGACTTGCCCCCACCGGATAATTTTTCGCCCGCAGCCCGGAGCGAACTGAAATTGGTACCCGTGCCTGAGCCATATTTAAACAAGCGCGCTTCGCGGACCCACAGATCCATGATCCCGCCCTCATTGACCAAGTCATCAGACACCGATTGGATAAAACAGGCATGGGGCTGCGGATGTTCATAAGAGGATTTCGATTTTGTCAGCTTTTCAGTCTTGTGATCGACATAAAAATGCCCCTGCGACGGTCCATCAATCCCATAGGCCCAATGCAGCCCAGTGTTGAACCACTGAGGGGAATTCGGCGCGCCCATCTGGCTGGCAAGCGTGTAGCGCATCTCGTCATAATAGGACCGCGCATCGGCCTCGGACGTGAAATAACCGCCCTTCCATCCCCAATATGCCCAAGCGCCCGCCAGACGGTCAAACACTTGTTTTGACGATGTTTCCCCAACAAAGCGCTCAGCATCCGGCAAAGCGTCCAAAGCCGCCGTATCAGGCACTGAGCGCCATAAAAAGGATGGCACTCCTTTTTCTTTCACACGCTTGGTCACGGCAGGCACACCTGCCTTGCGGAAATATTTTTGGGCCAAAACATCGGCCGCAACTTGGCTCCATGATGCTGGGATTTCGACATTGTCCAAACGGAAGACAAGCGTTCCATCAGGGTTGCGGATCTCTGAGGCGGTCGAAGTAAATTCAAGCGCGCCATAAGCGCTCTCGTCTATCGTGGTAAATTTGCGTTCTATTTTCATTGTCGCCTCGTAGGTTTCTAACGTCCTTAATTTATCCGCACGGTTTGCGGCGATCAGAGCCCCGACACAGCACAAGTCACTATGCCGCTGGTCAATACAGCGGCCTTTTTATTGGTGAGACCCGATGTGCTAACGGTGTGCTTCGATACTACATTTGGTACCGCCGCCCCGACAAACTACAACGTGACGCATTAGCTACAGGCTCGTCAATAAGATTTTGTCACAATATGAATGGTTTTTGGACTTGACCTGCCCCGGAAGCGATCTCGACTCAGAGCGTACGATTCGACCTAGGGTTGTGTGGATATGTCAGGAAAACTTGTGGATAACATCAGCATCAGGCCCGAAAACATTAACCCACTTGGCAAAATCCGTCTTGATGAGGCGCCGCAGTGAAGCGTGCCAAAAAGAATTGATGGCGCGTCCGGATCTGCAATCCTATCAAGTTGTCCATACTGGTCGGTTCGCAATGCGACAGTGCGCATGAAATGCAACGCAGCAAAATCTTCAATCGCGAATCTGACAGAGTCAAACAAGACAATTTGATCCAGGCTGGTTTGCCCCGGACGCCGGGCCCATAACACCTGCCAGAATGGCGTCACTGGGTGCGAGACCGGCAGCTGCTGAATATCCCCCTCGATGTGGATCTGGGGCTCATAATCAAAAAATGATGTCGGACCGCATGAGACTATCGCGGAGCCGTTCTGTGTTGCCTGAGATGTCTCTCTCGATGGCCTTGATGTCAAAACCAGCGTCAACCATATTATCGGTTAAAATCGTGGCACAGACTTTGTCTGCGATACACGGTGCTGAGATGTCGCCGCCCGGGACCATGTCGCCAGCCCTGTCAGAAAAAACGGCATAGAGGCCCAAAGCAGATGAACCGCGCAGGGCGTTCGCACTTGCTTTGGAAGAAATATGAACGCGCCAACACGAACCTTTATGATCAAGGGGGCATGTTCAGTGATCCCGGATCAGGGCGTTGGCGCGGACGATGAGCTTGGGCATCACTGCCGTGATGGCGACCGTCCAGGGCTTTGCGTGTTCGTAGAGCGCACGGCAGATGTTCCTGAGCGGGGCGTTGTATCGGGTCGCGATTACGGTCGGCATGAAAGGTATGGTGCGCAGCCCGTCGCGGCCGCCGAAGATGCGGGCCTTGCTCTTCCAACGCGCCGACTGCCGGTGATCGGCACGAGACAGCTGCGAGAAAGGCCCGGCTCGCGGCCTCTTTCGGCATCATCGTGCCGCGCTCGGGCATGTCCACGATCATCGCCGTCGCAGCCACCGGACCTATGCCGCGGATGGACATCAGGATGTCGTAGCGCCGGGCCAGCTCGGGGTCGGCCTCGATGAGGCGGACCCGCTCGGCATCGATCTGGGCGATCTGCGTTTCGATCTGGCGCCCCCGGGGCCTTGAGTTTGGAGCGCCAGGCCTTGTTGTACGCCCTGTCCAACCTGTTGCGGCAGGCGGTGCGGTCTTTGATCAGAGCACTGCGCGCGATATGCAATTCCTTGATCCTATGCAGGCTTTGGCTGCGAATTGGGGAGCCTCAAGCGCAAGCGTCGCCCCCATTTGCGCCAGCATATGCGCATTGACACAGTCGGTCGTGGCGATGGTCCCCGTCGCCTGCGCAAACCGCCTGACACGCGAGGGGTTCACCTTGCCGAGGCCGTGCCCAGCCTTGGCAACCGCTGCTGCGAGATCGCGGTGAAACCGTCCCGTCGCCTTCTAGACGACGCGGATCGGATTGGGCCCGAGCCATCTGCACAGCTCCCCAAGCCCTAATTTGTCGTTGGAAAACCGCATGTGCTTGCGGTCGCAAAGACGCCAGACTTCAAGACTAGCTTTGGAAATATCAACTCCGATGGTATCGTTCATTGTTCTAGGAGTCTTGGTCTTATCATGCGAGGCAGCAGGCTGACCGGTTCCCAGATATCCGTCCAGGACATGCCAAAAGCAGGTGGCGCGCAAACTACTGACCGGCCCTGACGAGACCACTCCCATAACGACCCGCCCCTCTCTGCTTCGCGGCATATAAGAGGTGCCAAGACGCAGCTCATATATCGCAAAGAAACGGGGACTTTCATTAAGACAATGTCCATAGTATGTTCTGAGAAGTTTTTGGTCCTCAGATGGGAGAGCACGTCATTCGAAATGCATGGGTCCACTCGCGATTGACGTTTGAGGCCAGCAGGTTAGACGATAGGTTGAGGTTCTAGTAGGGCCATAGTAGAGTCCAGGAAGCCCCATTAGCTCAGCTGGTAGCGCACGTCATTCGTAATTAGCGGGTCCAACCGCGATTGACGTTGGACCCCGGTAAGTTAGAGAAGGCGCGAAGTAATTAGTGGGGCCATAGTAGGGCCGCGGAAGAAGAAGGATGCCGCTGTAGCTCAGCTGGTAGAGCACGTCATTCGTAATGATGGGGTCGGGGGTTCGAGTCCCTTCAGCGGCACCAGTTTCTCTAAAAAACAAAGCCTTAAGTAAGCGTTTGCGTTTCTTGACTTTGTTCTGGATCCATAATCTTGCAACACTTGCGCAAGCGAAAGACGACGCGCTATATGAGGCTTCTGATCCTGTAGCCCTACGTCTCCTGATTTTAGTGTACTTCGGAATGGTCTTGTCGCGGTTTAGTTCCGGTCTCTTTCGAGCAATGTTTGCTATGAA
>JBELMC010000123.1:0-7138 GCA_042096155.1 Dinoroseobacter sp. | reverse complement strand
ATAGGCGTAATCCAAGGGCGTCGCGCCTTTGGGCAGTTTGATCACATCGCCCTTCGGGGTAAAGCAAAACACCTTGTCAGAATACATTTCCAGCTTCACATGCTCGAGAAATTCCGAGTGATCCGCGCCATCGCTGAGCCGATCTGTCACTGACGCAATCCAAGTGCTGGGATCGACCGCAAACGGGTTGTTTTCCTGCACACCGTCGCGATAGGACCAATGGGCTGCAACGCCACCCTCGGCCACTTCATGCATCTGATGGGTGCGGATCTGCATCTCGACCTGCTTGCCGTCGCGGCCTGACACCGTGGTGTGAATGGAACGGTATCCATTCGATTTTGGCTGACTGATATAATCTTTGAACCGACCAGGCACCGCCCGCCAGCGCGTGTGCAACGCGCCAAGAATCGCATAACAATCATCGTCATGTTCTGTGATCACTCGAAAGCCATAAATGTCAGACAAGCGTGAAAAAGATTGTTTTTTCTCCTCCATTTTACGCCAGATCGAGTAGGGCTTCTTGGCCCGACCTTCGACCTCGGCCTCGATCCCCTTGCGCCACAGCTCCAGCTCTATATCCGCCGTGATCTTGCGGACCACATCGCCGGTTTCGCGTTGCAGGGTAATAAAGCGGCGCATGATCGACGAACGCCCCTCAGGGTTTAGCACCCGAAACGAGAGATCTTCGAGCTCTTCGCGCATCCACTGCATCCCCATGCGGCCCGCCAGTGGAGCATATATTTCCATGGTTTCGCGGGCTTTTTTATCCTGCTTGTCGGGACGCATATGTTTGATTGTGCGCATATTGTGCAGACGGTCAGCCAACTTGACCAAGATCACCCGCATGTCTTTGGACATCGCCATCAACAGCTTGCGAAAATTCTCGGCCTGCTTGGTCTCATGATTGCTGAGCTGAAGATTGGTCAGGTTGGTGACACCGTTGACCAGCTCGGCAACCTCTGAACCAAACTGTGCTGCGATCTCGTCGTAGGTGGAACCGGTGTCTTCCAGCGTGTCATGCAGCAACGCCGTGATCAGGGTCGCATCGTCCAACCGTTGTTTGGTCAGGATCGCAGCAACGGCGACCGGATGCATGAAATATTCCTCGCCTGAATGGCGGAACTGGCCATCATGCATATTCCGCCCATACTCGTAGGCGGCATGCAGCTTTTTAAAATCGGCGTTGGGGTTATAGGCGCGAACGAGATCCGTGAGTTCAGAACTGGTGATCATACACGCGCCTATCTTCGCAAAAGATTAGCCCCGGCTTTGTGCTTCCATCAAAGCGCGGAGCAATTTTTCTTCGCTCAAGTCGTCATCTGCGGGCTTGTCTGGACCCGATTCCATCAGCAATGCCATTGCATCTTCTTCCGGCTCATCAACTTCGATCTGAGTCTGGTGGCTTTCGATCATCCGCTCGCGGAGCGCGTCGGCAGACTGCGTTTCGTCAGCGATTTCGCGCAAAGAAACAACAGGGTTTTTGTCGTTGTCACGGTCCACGGTCAACGGTGCGCCGGTCGCGATCTCACGCGCACGATGCGAAGCGAGCATCACCAGCTCAAAGCGATTGGGGACTTTATCGACGCAATCTTCAACCGTCACACGTGCCATGGTCTACTCCGTTCTGCGATAGCGAGAGGGCTTCAGATAAGCCGAATAGTCAGGCTTGACAAGGGGCTAAGCGCCCATCGCCACAGGGCGCATCGCCGCGATATCTTCAACCGGCAGAGCGTCGCGCATCTGGATCACGGTCTGGCCGGTCAGCGGGTGACACCAATCCGGAGCCACCTGCGCCAACGGCACCAACACAAAGGCGCGATCTTGCAAACGCGGATGGGGCAGGATCAGCTGATCAGGCGTCGCAGCGATCTGTTCGTCTACTGATAAATCGCGCCAAACCGTTTGGGTTTCCGGGTCCGGCCGAACCGAATCCCCCAAAAAAAGCAGGTCAAGGTCAACCGACCGCGCGCCCCAGCGTCGATCGCGGACGCGCCCAAGCTCTGACTCGATCCGATGAAGCTCAGACAATAGCATCTCTGGACCTAGAATTGTTCGAATTGATACAACTGCGTTAGCGTAAACAGGCCCAGATCCTTCCGGGACAGCGGGTGTCGCAAACATTTGACTGGCAGATTCAATTTTAACAATCCTTTCAATTAGTTTGATCGAATATTTTAAAGTTTCACTTGGAGATCCTTGACGTGACGGAAGGTTTGCACCCAGCGCGATGGCCCCAAAAGCCTTTGACACGCTGTGTTCTAGCTCTTGCATCTGTAGATAATTTCAGTAATTCGCATGATCATCGCTTACGTAATTGTGTCTTTTGACATAAGATTTGAGGTTCCGAGTGTTTTATAAAGATGACCGTTTGGCACTGTTTATTGATGGGTCAAACCTGTATGCCGCCGCGAAAGCTCTGAGTTTTGACATCGACTACAAATTGCTGCGGCAAGAATTCGCGCGACGAGGGAAACTGGTACGGGCGTTTTATTACACAGCGCTGCTGGAAAACGAAGAGTATTCGCCGATCCGCCCCTTGGTGGACTGGCTGAATTACAATGGATACTCGATGATCACCAAGCCCGCGCGAGAGTTCACCGACAGCCAGGGACGGCGCAAGGTCAAAGGCAATATGGATATCGAATTGACCGTTGATGCTTTGGAGCTTGCGCCACATATCGACCACGCCGTCATCTTTTCAGGGGATGGTGATTTCAAACCGTTGATTGCGGCCTTGCAACGCAAGGGTGTGCGGGTGTCTGTTGTGTCTACAATCCGATCCCAACCGCCAATGATCTCGGATGATTTGCGGCGGCAGGCCGACAATTTCATCGAGCTGGATGAGCTGCAGGACGTGCTTGGGCGGCCAACACGCGAGGATGCGGCCTCATAAATTTGTCGTCGCACTGGACCTTGACCGCCTGGCGCAGTATTTTGACCGCATGGGCGAAGGGACGATCTGCATGGCTGGGACTACTCAATCTCCGTTGACGATTTATCTGGCCGCCCCCCGCGGCTTTTGCGCCGGGGTAGACCGCGCCATCAAGATCGTCGAAATGGCGCTGCAGAAATGGGGCGCGCCGGTTTATGTGCGCCACGAAATCGTCCACAACAAGTTTGTCGTTGATGGTCTGCGCGACCAAGGTGCAGTTTTTGTGGCTGAGCTGGATGAATGCCCCGATGATCGCCCGGTGATCTTTTCAGCCCACGGCGTCCCCAAGTCCGTGCCTGCCGCCGCCGCCAACCGCGAGATGGTTTATGTCGACGCCACCTGTCCTCTGGTCAGCAAAGTCCATATCGAGGCGCAACGCCATTCTGACAATGGATTACAGATGGTGATGATCGGCCATGCCGGCCACCCAGAGACCATCGGCACGATGGGCCAGCTGCCTGACGGCGAGGTCTTGCTGGTCGAGACAACCGCAGATGTGGCAGCGTTGAATGTCCGCGATCCCAACGCACTGGCCTATATCACCCAAACCACACTCAGCGTCGACGACACCATCGAAATTGTCGCCGCCTTGCAAGCGCGGTTTCCCTCGATCGTCGGGCCGCACAAAGAAGACATCTGTTACGCCACAACCAACCGCCAAGAGGCTGTGAAAGCGATGGCCGCCAAGACCCAAGCAATGTTGGTGGTCGGGGCGCCAAACTCGTCGAATTCCAAACGCCTGGTCGAGGTCGGGCGCAAGGCTGGGTGCCAATACGCGCAATTGGTGCAACGCGCTTCAGATATCGACTGGCGCGCATTGGACGGCATCGACAGCATCGGTATCACCGCGGGTGCGAGCGCCCCAGAAGTGTTGATCGACGAGGTCATCGAGGCCTTCAAGACCCGCTATGACGCAACGGTCGAGGTCGTGCAAACCGCCATCGAGACTGTCGAGTTCAAAGTGCCTCGGGTGTTGCGCGAACCGGCCTAGCGGTGCTTTGGCGGCTCTGGACGCCGGGCCAAAACCCGTTAAACAAAGGGGCATGTTTCGCACGCCCATTCCACGTTCAGCCCTGCTACTCGGGCTTGCCGGTCTGATCCCTTTCCTATGGGGGGCCGCCAGCGCATCGATCCCCGGTCTAGGAACCTGGGGACTCCAGACGTTTGGGCCTCGATTCGTCGGACCTTATGTCCAGCTGTTCTACGGCGCGATCATTCTCGCATTCATGTCGGGCGTCTTGTGGGGATTTGCGACCAAGGCCAAAGGCAAGACCGCCGCGACAGGCTATGTTTTGTCGGTGATACCGGCGCTGTGGGCATTTTTTTTCACTGGCGGCGGGCCGAGCTCCGCGGGAATGAACCTGATCGTCGGGTTTGCCGCATTGCTGGCATTGGATCTTGTGTTCTGGCTGCAAGGTCTGGCCCCGAAATGGTGGATGGCCCTGCGCGTTGTCTTAACCGCTATTGTCATTTTGTCTCTCGCAATCGGCATATTTTTATGAGTGACGAAAAAACCCTTAACGTTTATCGCCGCAAGGCCGAGACCTACATCGCGCTGAGGATCACAGACGCGCAGCGGCGCGCGATGGAAGCCTTCACCGCGCGGCTGCCTGCTGGCGCCCATATTTTTGACTTGGGCTGTGGTCCGGGACAGCATGCAGCGGCGTTTATGGCGCAAGGCTTTGTGGTGTCAGCCCTGGATGCGACCCCCGAATTTATCGAAGCAGCCCAAGGGTTAGGCGTAAACGCCCGGCTTGGAACGTTTGACGCGCTCACGGAACGGGACTGCTATGACGGAGTGTGGGCATCGTTCTCGCTGTTGCATGCCCCACGCGCGGATTTCGCCAGACATTTGCGTGCCGCAGCCGCGGCGTTAAAGCCGGGCGGGCTGATGTTTCTGGGCATGAAAACCGGTACTGACGAGGGGCGGGATGCAATCGGGCGGTTCTACAGCTTTTACAGCGTGGACGCGTTGCGCGATCAGCTGTGCACATGCGGATTGCAGGTTGTCTGGCAAGAAGAAGGTGCAGAAAAGGGCCTTGCGGGGACTGTGGACCCATTCGTTTTGATGATTGCGACCCATGCCTGAGCTTTTTGCCTATACCGATGGCGCGTGCAGCGGAAATCCTGGTCCCGGTGGCTGGGGGGCGCTGTTGATCGCCCGTGAAGGCGCGTCTGTCTTGAAACAACGCGAGCTGCAGGGCGGCGAAGCTGACACAACAAACAACCGGATGGAGCTGTTGGCCGCGATCAACGCGCTCGAAGCCTTGGACCGCCCCAGCATCCTGACCGTTGTCACCGATAGCGCCTATGTAAAAGGCGGGATCACAGGCTGGATGCATGGCTGGAAAAAAAATGGATGGAAGACCTCGACAAAGAAGCCGGTCAAAAACGTTGATCTTTGGCAGCGACTTGATACGGCGCAAACGCGCCACCGCGTGACGTGGGAATGGGTCAAGGGTCATGCGGGCCACCCCGAAAACGAGAAAGCCGATGCGCTGGCGCGCGCAGGAATGGCCCCGTTCAAATTCAAAAAATAAGGGAATTTTTTCGACCAGACCGGTGACAAAAGCACCGATCACCAGGGCATCCCAAATGCAAGAACGCTGATTTAGCCGGTTCCGAGCACCGTGCCCGGCGGCACTGTGATGCCGTTCAGAAACTCTGCTGCGGATTGCGGGTTCTTGCCTTCCAGCTGGGCACGGCCGATCTGAACCGCACCCGTGCCGCATGCAATTGTCAGACCCTCCAGCACAGCGCCCGGCTGGCCCTGTCCGGGCACAACGCGGCTTGTCAGCAGCTTCAAGCGTTTGCCGCCGAGGGTCGTCCATGCGGCAAAATCCGGTGACAATCCCCGGATGGTGCAGTCGATCTGCCGAGCGGTTTGGGTCCAGTCGATCCGGGCCTCGGCGACTTTGTTGATCTTATGCGCATATGTCACACCTGGTTGGGATTGCACCCGAGGCGTCAAATCATCGGCGTGCGCCACAGCTTCAGTGATCAAGGCCGCGCCCATTTGCGCCAGACGGTCCTGCAACTTGCCCGATGTCTCATCGGGCAAGATCGGCGTGCGGTCCTCTAGCAAAACCGGGCCGGTGTCCAGGCCGGTTTCCATCTGCATAATGCCAACGCCAGTTTCAACATCCCCCGCCATGATCGCACGATGGATCGGGGCTGCACCGCGCCAGCGCGGCAAAAGGCTGGCATGGATATTCCAGCATCCCCGCTTCGGTGCATCAAGTACGGCGCGCGGCAAGATCAAACCGTAAGCGACGACAACGGCAAGCTCGGCGTTTAGCGCTATGAATTCGGCTTGCGCGTCTTCGCCTTTCAGGCTGACGGGATGGCGGACAGGCAGGCCCAGCGCTTCCGCACGCATCTGGACAGCCGATTTGCGGTCTTTCTTGCCACGTCCAGCAGGCCGCGGAGGCTGAGAATAAACGCATGCGATCTCATGCCCGGCCTTGACCAAAGCATCGAGGTGCCGGGCGGCAAATCCCGGCGTGCCCATGAAGACGATCCGCATCAACTGCGCCCCTTGAGGGATTTCTTAATCAACATATCGCGTTTGGTCCGACTTAGGTTTTCGACATAGAGCCGCCCGTTCAGGTGATCGATCTGATGCAAAACGGACGCGGCCCACATGTCCTCAAATTTCTGGCGGACGCGAAACCCGTGCTTGTCGAGAAAGCTGACATCCACCCAAGTCGGACGGAGCACATTCGCGCCGACACCGGGCAAACAGGGGCTGGCCTCGGGCATGGGCTTGCACGTTGGCGATACGGCGACCACTTCGGGGTTGGCCAGGCGCACAGCCCGGCCGCGTGCGTCTGAACAATCAACAACCGCGAGGCGCAGCATCTCTCCGATCTGCGGCGCGGCCAAACCATAACCGGGCATGGCCTCCATGGTGTCGATCATGTCGTCCCAGATCGCGCGGATGTCATTTGTCACCTGGGCGACCGGATCCGCACATATGCCCAAGCGTGGATCAGGCCAGCGCAAGATCTCTCGTCTCATGCGGCGACCTGGGGGTGATCAATGCACAAAATACCATCGAGATGATCGCGTTCATGTTGCACACACCGCGCGGCAAAGCCGTCAAAAACATCCAGATGGGGCTCACCCCAAAGGTCTTGGTAGCGCAAGGTGACCTCGACCGGCCGACAGACTTTGCACGATTGACCGATCAAAGACAAACAACCT
>JBELMC010000122.1:1580-7183 GCA_042096155.1 Dinoroseobacter sp. | reverse complement strand
ATCTCTGCATAGCGTTCTGGGCTGATTGTTTCCGCGCCAGTGGCTGCATCATCGGTCTCGGCCTCATCTGTCAATCCGGCCACAGCGCGGCGCATTTTCAGATAGGCCGCACGTTCGTCTGAAGTGGCATCAAAATGCCGGATCACGCCCATAGAGACCAGTTTATCGCCCTCGGCCAAGCGAATTCCGCGCACGCCGGTGCTTTCACGACTTTGGAAAACCCGCACATCAGTTGTTTGAAAGCGGATTGCGCGGCCCTGGGCGGTGACCAGCATCACATCGTCCTCCTCGGTGCAGATCTGGGCGCGGACCAGCTCGACACCTTCGGGCAGTTTCATTGCAATTTTGCCGTTGCGCATCACGTTCGCGAAATCTGACAACGCATTGCGTCGCACATCCCCCGCTGAGGTCGCAAAGACAATCTGAAGGTCTTTCCAGTCTGCCTCATCGCGGTCAACGGGCATCACCGCCGCGATTCCGGTGCCCAATTGGATTGGCAGAATATTCACCAGCGCTTTGCCGCGCGCAGCCCGTCCGCCTTGGGGCAAACGCCAGGTTTTCAGCTTGTAGACCATGCCATCGGTGGTGAAAAACAACAGCGGTGTGTGGGTATTGGCGACAAATAATGTGGTCACCAGATCGTCATCTTTCAGGCTGCCACCTGACAGCCCTTTGCCCCCGCGTTTCTGAGCGCGAAATTCGGCCAATGGCGTACGCTTGATATAACCCGATTGCGTGATCGTAACGACCATGTCTTCACGTTCGATCAGGTCTTCGTCGTCCATATCGCCGTCGAACTCGACGATTTGCGTGCGGCGCGGAACGGCGAACTGCTCTTTTACCTCGGCAAGCTCGTCGGAGATGATGGTCATGATCCGGGCGCGCGAGCGCAGGATGTCGAGGTAATCTTTGATCTTCTCGGCCAATGATTCCAGCTCGTCTGTCACCTCTTTGACCCCCAGTTGGGTCAACCGCTGCAGTCGCAGATCCAAAATCGCGCGGGCTTGGGCTTCGGACAAATTATAGGTGCCATCGTCGTTCAATGTATGGCTGGGATCATCAATCAACCGAATAAAAGGCGCGATATCTCTGGCGGGCCAGCGCCGGGTCATCAAGGCTGCGCGCGCTGCGGGTGCATCGGCGCTGGCCCGGATCGTTGCAACCACTTCGTCCACATTTGACACAGCGACAGCCAAACCGCACAGCACATGGCTGCGCTCGCGTGCTTTGCGCAGCTCATAGGCGGTGCGCCGTGCGACAACCTCTTCGCGGAATGTTACAAAAGCGGTCAAAAAGTCCCGCAGTGTTAACTGCTCGGGTTTGCCGCCATTGAGCGCCAACATGTTACAGCCAAACGAGGTCTGCATCGGCGTGAACCGAAACAATTGGTTCAACACAACCTCTGCTGTTGCATCTCGTTTCAGTTCGATCACCACGCGCACGCCGACACGATCGGACTCGTCTTGGACATGGCTGATGCCTTCGATTTTCTTTTCGCGGACCAGATCGGCGATCCGCTGGATCATGGTGGCCTTGTTGACTTGATAGGGGATTTCATCGACCACGATGGCGTAGCGGTCTTTGCGGATCTCTTCGATACGGGTCTTGGCACGGATGATGACGCTGCCGCGTCCTTCGGTATAGGCCTTGCGTGCCCCAGAGCGGCCCAAGATCAGCCCCCCTGTCGGAAAATCCGGGGCTGGGACGAATGCCATCAGATCTTCCGCGCTCAGGTCGGGATCTTCGATGAGCGCCAGGGTCGCTTCGATCACTTCGCCCAGATTGTGGGGCGGAATATTGGTGGCCATACCGACAGCGATCCCGCCTGCACCGTTGACCAACATATTGGGGAACCGGGCCGGCAAAACCGACGGCTCCAGATCCTTACCATCGTAATTGTCTTGAAAGTTGACAGTGTCTTTGTCGATATCGGCCAAAAGGAACGCGGCGGGTTTGTCCATTCGCACTTCGGTATACCGCATGGCTGCGGGATTATCACCGTCCATCGACCCAAAGTTGCCCTGTCCGTCCAAAAGTGGCAGCGACATCGAAAAATCCTGCGCCATCCGAACCAAGGCATCGTAAATCGCACCATCGCCATGGGGATGGTATTTGCCCATCACATCGCCCACCGGACGTGCAGATTTGCGGTAACTTTTCTCGTGGCTGTTGCCGGTTTCGTGCATTGCGTACAAGATCCGGCGGTGCACAGGTTTCAGACCATCGCGCAAATCTGGTATGGCCCGGCTGACGATGACACTCATCGCATAATCCAGATAAGATGTTTTCATCTCGTCGGAAATAGAGATTGTCGGGCCATCATGTACCGCGCGCAAAGGCGTGTTTTCATTCTCGTTTTTAGGGACTTCCGGTGTATCGGTCACGATTCTCTTTGGCCTTTGCGACTACCACAACATTTGGTTGTTCAAAGTATAGGCCGAGCCGCATCTTGGGTGCAACCACGCACTTTCCTTTTCTGGATCGTGCCTAGAGATCGTGCCCAGAGGTCGTGCGCCGCACCGGATTACCCCGCAATAATGTTGCGCCGAATACCGTATCGAAAGGCGGTCAGTCCCGGTGAGGCATCTTTACAAGCGCAAGGCCCCAGATGGCCGCCAAACCAAGCGTTGCAAGGCCGTTCCAATTGGCCATCGACAGGCCTAGAAAATTCCAGGCAATTTCATCACATCGGATCAGAGGCGCGGCCTCGATCTGGGCCATAAGCTCTTCAACGGTCAATGATCCGATGTCATTGGACGCGGTGCAGCTGGCGGGTCCGTCCCACCAGTCTTGCTCGATCCCCGAATGGTACAGCGCGATTCCAGCACCCCATAACGTTGCGCCCAAGCCAAACAAACTGGCCCATGGGCTGACCAGCGCACCGGCACCCGCCGCCACGGCCAAGACATGGGGCCAGCGTTGCCAGATGCACAAAGCACACGGTGCCAAACCCCAGACATATTGAAAGAACAAAGCCCCCAGCAGCAGCGCCAGTGAGCCCGCCGCGGCCAGTAAGGGCAAGTGTCGGATCATAACATCCTCGTGGCATAAAAGCCACCGACCAACAGGATGACAAAGAGCGTGAACATCAAGCCGAGACGTTTTTCGATGAAGTCTCTGATCGATGCCCCGAATTTCCAAAGCAGGGCCGCGACCAGAAAAAACCGCATTGCGCGCGCAACAATTGAGGTCACAATAAAAGTTCCAATGGGCAGGCCGGTCCAGCCGGACATGATCGTAATCACTTTATACGGAAATGGTGTCAGTCCTGCAATCAGAACGGGCCAAAATCCGAGATCATTGAATCGGGTGTTGAACGCCGCCATACTGTCGGTCTTGCCAAGGCTTTCCAAAATAGGCGCCCCGACACTGTCGTAAAAAAACATGCCGATCATGTATCCAAGTAGCCCGCCCAGAACGCTCGCAACTGTGGCAATGCCCGCGATCAGAAACGCGCGGCGCGGCGCAGCCAGTATCATCGGAATCATCAACACATCAGGCGGAATCGGAAAGACCGAGCTTTCGACAAAGGCGACGATTGCCAAGACCCATAGTGCATAGCGTGATGTCGCCTGCGCCATCGTCCAGTCATAAAGGCGGCGGATCATGCAAATAGCTCCGTTCAGACTTCTCGTCGGTTCGATCACGACGGCGGGCGCAGGTCAAGCGCGCCGAGGTGCATTTTCGATCTGGACCCCATTGCAAACCACCGCTAAACGATATCCCGAGGCCCGAGTGGCGGAATGGTAGACGCAGGGGATTCAAAATCCCCCGATGGTGACATCTTGTCGGTTCGAGTCCGACCTCGGGTACCAGCCTCACAGGTTGTAATGCGACACAAATGGCAGGCGGGTCGTGGTGATACAGTGCTGTGAAATAACCTTGTGTCAAGAATCGTCGGACGTGATAAAACTTGCATTTCCCAACGTCTCGATGATCCGTCCTTATCAGGGCCCTCGCTGAAATAAATCTTCGCGCGAATTGCGATCAAAATGAGCAAAAACCGGTGCCAAAAAGCGCAGCGCAAGACGATAGCGCAATAATTCTTGTAATTTGTGCTCCGGAACCAACCACCAAATTTGTTCTTATGCGTGATTATAATTTTTGACGTGCTGAGATCGGTCATTTGGCCCGGATAAACCATCAAATCAGCATATTCTTAAACTGATTCAAATTGTACACTCTGTGGCTTTGTAAAGGCGGAAAGATAAAAAAATTTCGGCTTTCTTATTTTACGCAGCTACAAATATAAATCAGCCTATCGACTGTTTCGTTTGGCGAGACAAAAAAAGCGCCCAGCTTTTGGGCAAAAATCAGCGCTGTATCACGCCCCTTGTGCCAAAAACAGAGCGCTGCACCAGACGAAATCCTTTTTTTCCCCATATTTCAGTCGACTAACAACTTTTTGCAGCCTTGTGGTTCGTCCTGCCGATAGGTGTCTTTCGATTGATGCGGATTTGGAAATGTACTGTTTCTCCCTGCAAACTTGAGCCGTCCTGAATAAGACGCAAGCTTACACGCCAAATATCCTGAAAGCGGCCCGCATACGCCATGCAGCGGGCTCAGAATGTTTGACGTTGGTGCAAATTAAATTGGGGGGGGCCGTCAAGACCTGTGCTCGTCCTTGCAGAGGAGAACCGCGATGTCGGGGTCAGATGAAACAGATGGGACAACGGAAACCACTGCAAACAGCACGACGTCGAACAACCTCGGCGGCGCAAATGATGTGATCCGGGGCACCGACGGGGATGATGTGATCGAGGGCGGTGACGGGGATGACCATTTGGTGGGCGGTGATGGCAATGACAAGATCTTCGGCGGCGCGGGCAATGACAAGATCTTCGGCGACGCGGGCAATGACAGGATCTTCGGCGGTGCGGGCAATGACAAGATCTTCGGCGGTGATGGCAATGACAAGATCTTCGGCGGCGCGGGCGATGATGTGATAAATGGCGATGGCCGCCAGCCTGTGACGATCACCTTTGAAAATGACCAGGGCGGGTATCGCAGCAGCATCGGCATTTACACGATTGACCCTGAGACGGGGGCGATCAGCAATGTGGTGATTGCGTTTGAGAACGCCTCGAAATCGGGCGGCGGAGGTGATCTGACACCGGGCGAGAGCCGCTATAGCTATATGGCCGAGCCGGGCACCGAGATTGGTTTGTTCACGATTGCCGACGGGTTTGACAAAAACGACTTTGCGGCTCTCGGGTCGGGCACGTATCAGTTTGTGACCGCCGATGGCGCGGCAGCGACGCTCGCGGATGGGGTGCCAAAGCTGGTGCATGTGTCCGATGATGGCACGCAGAGTGATTTGGCGGGGAATATTTACCACACGCATGCTGCGTCTTTGAATCCCGACGGTCTTGTGCATACGCGTGCGACCGGTCCGGATGGTTTTGGGTTTGAAGATCTGTATGACGGCGGCGACACCGACTTCAATGATGTTGAGCTGCGCATTGATCTGGGCCAGTCGGGCACGCGCTTTGAGATCCCGGATCTGTCTTTGCAGGCCGCGCCGCCACCGGCCTATGATGTGATTTTCGGCGGTGATGGCAATGACAAGATCTTCGGCGGCGCGGGCAATGACAAGATCTTCG
>JBELMC010000122.1:0-1480 GCA_042096155.1 Dinoroseobacter sp. | reverse complement strand
GTGATTTTCGGCGGTGATGGCAATGACAAGATCTTCGGCGGCGCGGGCAATGACAGGATCTTCGGCGGCGCGGGCTCGGATCAGTTGTCGGGCGGCGCAGATCGCGATACGTTTGTTGGTGGTACTGCGGGCGACGTGATTGACGGGGGCAGCGGTGGTGATGACTTTGACACGTTGGATCTGTCTGATGTGAGCGGGCCGCTCAATATTGTTTACACCTCGGCAGATCAGGAAGACGGCTATGTAGAATTTGATGGCAACACCGACCCTGATAACCGACTGATTTTCAGAGACATTGAAAAGGTTATCCCTTGTTTTACGCCGGGCACGCTGGTTGCGACCCCGCGGGGTGAGATAGCAGTCGAGAAGCTAAAAGTCGGCGATCGCGTGGTCACACGCGACAATGGGTTTCAAGAAATTCAATGGGTTGGACACAAAAAGGTCACTCGCAAAAGTTTTGCCGACGATCCTGGTCTGAAACCTATTCTGATCCGTGCTGGGGCCATTGGAAAGGGTCTGCCAGAGCGCGACATGATGGTGTCGCCAAACCATCGGATGTTGTTGATTGGCATGGCCCTGGCAATTGAGTTTCAGGAGCCCGAAGTCTTGGTTGCAGCAAAGCATCTGGTGGGGCGCGATGGCATTCACCGGGTTGAGATGCTCTCGACAACCTACATCCACTTTATGTTCAAACGCCACGAAGTCGTCTTGGGCAACGGCGCTTGGAGCGAAAGTTTTCAGCCGGGTGATCACGCTCTGAAAGGAATTGACACGGATCAACGCGCGGAGATCTTTTCGCTCTTTCCGGAATTAAAGACCCGCGCTGGTCGCGATGGCTATACCGCTGCGCGCCCAATCCTTAAAGCGTACGAGGCCAAAATCATCCGCTAAAGCATTATAGGAAAGTGGATTTTCATCCCGCGGCCTCTGGTGGATCGGATTTAAGATGATTGATCTGGCTCTGAAGTTCAGATTTTGCAGAGGTATTCGTATGGTGTGACGCCACTGAGTGTTTTGAGACTGCAAGCGAAGTTGACCGCATCAAGGACGTCGGCGAGGTTGTTGCGAAGCGGGTCGTGGCTGTTGTCGTGAGGCCGCGTCACGTTCCGGCTCGGATTGACCCACTGGACCAATCGCTCAACGCCGACGCCATCCTTGATCGTCCGGTTCATCCGGGCAACTTGGCCACTGGTCCAAAGATGATTGGGTTTGGTTCGCCAATGATCGATGTCGTTGGCCTCACAGATCAGATCAAACCGCATTTTGACGAATGTGACGCTGTCGCGGTTTTGGGGCTGTTCGGCGGACTGGCGGCGCCGTTTCGGCAGATTTGGCTGAGCCAAACCGCCGGTCGGGCAATGATTGTCGGTGCGAATCCTGTGGGTTTTGATCGGTTTGAATGTGGGTCACCGCCGTGTTGGCAGGTTGATGCGCCAGAACGGTATACGGGTTGAAAGGTCAAAGAAATACAAGGTGGCGA
>JBELMC010000121.1:0-7326 GCA_042096155.1 Dinoroseobacter sp. | reverse complement strand
GCCCGCCCATTTCTGGTTGGGTGCATCCGCGTGGAAGTCCCGATTCAAGAGGTTTCGCCCGTGGTCACAGCCGCGCGCAATGTTCTGATCTTGGCCTGAGCGGCTGCAACGTTTTCCGCCGCCACGCCAGTAAGCAGCGTTCTTTCGCGTGCAGAGATGACTACCGCTGGTCGCGTCGCGCGGAGATTGTCCCGATGGTTGTGGGCCGTACCATTTTTTTTTGGGGGGGCCGCGAACACGCTTGCCATATTGATTACAATGGCCCATTTCGGGGAGCTATGCCCGAAAGTTGGTGATGGTCTGATCAGGCGGCGTGTTGAATTTGCTTGATGCCGTTGACGAAGGCAAGGCCTTGAATGATCTCGGGCATGCGGTTCGCGCCATCTCGCTTTCGCCATTTTCCTTGCGCGGACATCATCAGTTTGAAGGCCATGGCTAGCCCTGTTTTTCGGCTGAGACACCCCTTCTTGGTTTTGCCTGTTCGATGACGCACGGTGGCGAAGGTGCTCTCAATCGGATTGCCTGAACCGACTTCGGCATGGCGTTGCGCACGTTGCCGGTTTTGTGGAACCAGCAGCGCTGTTCTGATGTCGTTCCAAAGACCTCGCGCAGGGCCGCCCAGAAGCCGAGTGCGCCATCACCCACAACGAGATCAGGCGCATGGGTGAGGCCGCGTCGTTTGAGATCGAGGAGCAGTTCACGCCAGCTCTGGGTGCTTTCGCGGTCACCATCGGTCAGCCCCAGAATTTCCTTGCGGCCCCATTCGTCCGCGCCGATCAGCACCAGAACGCATTGCTTGTCGTCCATTCGTGGTTGGAAATAGACACCGTCCGCCCAGACATACACGATGTGCCGGGCGCTGAGGTCACGCCTTTGCCAGCGTTCATAATCCTCCCACCAGTCTGCTTTGAACCGCGAGATGGTCGTGGATGACAATCCCGCCGCATTCGGACCCAGAAGCGCCGCCAGAGCTTTCTGGACATCACCGGTCGGGATGCCCTTGAGGCAGAGCCAGGGCAAAAGTTCCTCTACCGACTTGGCCTTGCGCAGATACGGCGGCAGGATCGATGAGGTGAACCGGACTTTCTCGACCTGTTGCCCGCGATCCCGCACGCGCGGCACCTTCACAGCGACAGGGCCAACGCCGGTCATAACCTCACGCTCTGGCAGGTGGCCAAGGCGAACGACACGCGCATCGCCATCCGGCGTCGTTTCATCGGAAAATTGCGCAAGCAACGCACCCAGTTCCGCCTCAAGAGCCTGTTCGATCAACGGACGGGCCCCAGACCGGATGAGATCCGTGAGCGGATCAGCTGAAAATCCGTTTGGATCAGGGAGCGCGGTGATGGTATCTTCTCTCAAGTGCCACATCCCTTTCTGTGCGAGAATTTACGGCGTGCTGAACACCGCCAAAATATGCCGCCCCTCAGGGCCATCACCAACTATGCTATTTCTCTTGCTCTAAAAGTCATCCTTCAGGTTGTGGATCGCGTCTTATGAATGAACAGCCTAACCTTTCATGGTCTTTGCCACTTCAGCTGCGAAATCTTCTTCGACTTTCTCAATACCTTCGCCCACTTCCAGACGAACAAATCCGACCACTTCGACACCCGCCTCTTTCGCGGCCGCTGCGACCGACAGATCAGGGTTCACCACGAAGGCTTGGTTCAGCAGCGTTACCTCCGAAAGCCACTTCGTCATACGGCCAACGATCATTTTTTCAATTACGGCTTCCGGTTTGCCGGATTCGCGCGCAATATCCATCTGAACGTTTTTCTCTTTTTCGACAACGGCCGGGTCGAGATCATTTTCGGACAATGACGCTGGGTTGGCCGCAGCCACGTGCATCGCGATTTGTTTTCCGATGCCGTTATCGGTACCGTTCAATGCAACAAGAACACCGATCTTTCCCATACCGTCGGCCACGGCGTTGTGCACATAAGAGACAACTGTCTCACCCGTCACTTTGGCCATTCGGCGGATCGCCATATTTTCGCCGATCGTTGCTATTTTTGACGTCAAAACCTCCTCAACGGTCTTGCCATCCATCGACGCAGCTTTCAAACCGTCGACGTCGTTGACCCCAAGGGCGACGTTAGCAAAGGCCGCCACCATCTCTTGGAACTCTGCATTTTTACCGACAAAATCTGTTTCAGAGTTCACTTCAACAGCGACAGCAGTTCCGTCGGTCACGGATACGGCCACAAGACCTTCCGCAGCCGTTCGGCCGGATTTTTTCGCCGCTTTCGCCAAGCCTTTGGTCCGTAGCCAATCGACAGCGGCCTCCATGTCTCCCCCCGTCTCGGTCAGCGCTTTTTTTGCGTCCATCATACCTGCGCCCGTGGTGTCGCGCAGCTCTTTCACCATAGAAGCGGTAATCGCCATATTGGTGTCTCCTATCTAAATCATGGATTTGTCCGCCATTGCTCACAGGAGGACTTAACTAATCGAATATGCCCGACTTAGGCGTCCGCAGGGGTTTCTTCGGTTGGCGCGTCCTCTGCAGCCTCTTCGGTCAGACCAGCTTCAAGCTCGCCCAAATCGACACCTGCCGCGCCCAGCTGCGCAGACATACCATCCAGAGCTGCCCTTGCGATCAAGTCGCAATACAATGAAATTGCGCGCGATGCGTCATCATTGCCGGGGATGATATAGTCGATACCATCCGGCGAACAATTGCTATCGACGATTGCGACAACTGGAATTCCAAGTTTTTTCGCCTCCGCGATTGCCAGATCTTCCTTGTTGACATCAATCACCACCAAAAGATCAGGCACCCCGCCCATTTCGCGAATGCCGCCAAGGGAAGCTTGTAACTTGGATTGGTCCCGTTCCATCCCAAGTCGTTCTTTCTTGGTCAGCCCTTCGATGCCGCCTTCCATCGCCTCATCAATATCTTTCAACCGCTTGATCGAGTTCGACACTGTTTTCCAATTGGTCAGAGTCCCGCCGAGCCACCGGTGATTCATATAATATTGCGCACAGCGCTCCGCGGCATCCGCAACTGGCCCTTGAGCTTGGCGTTTGGTGCCCACAAACAGCACGCGCCCCCCTTTGGCAACAGTGTCGCGAACAGCATTAAGTGCTGCATCAAGTAGAGGCAAAGTTTGCGTTAAATCAAATATATGGATGCCGTTCTTGTCACCATATATATAGGGAGCCATCCGAGGGTTCCAGCGTTGGGTCTGGTGACCAAAATGCACGCCAGCTTCCAAAAGCTGTCGCAACGAAAAATCAGGGAGCGCCATGTCCAAGTTTCCTTTCCGGTTTGCGCCTCGGCAGAGCATGAGAGACCGCAGTCTCAACCGGCGGATCATGCAGGATGTGTCCCTGCAAGACCCAAGCTCTACCTGTGAAGTAGGGTGCTGTTATTCTAGTTTACCGCGTGGTACAAGGGGGTTGATCGCGATCATCTCAAGCCTCAGGAAAAAAGCTTTTTCACGCCGCCCGTGACCTTGCCGATAAGTGTGGGCTCCTGTTCGAGCTGTGCTTTGTTTTTATACCCTGAATAGATTGGGCGTTGCGGGCGTCTGCGGTCGGCAAGTGCGGGTCGCACGGGTATGTCCGGGCGCGGCGGTGCGACCGGGTCTGACCCGACACATTCATCGCTCGCCGGTGTTATATGCTCCGTTCGTGACGCTTGCGGCGGTGCGACATCTTCAATCTTCGGCGCAAGAAAACCGTCCAACAAATCGTTCACACCATTGCGTGCCGATTGAAGGACTCTGTCCTGACCTGTTTCTGTCCGCTGCGCCGCAGCTAAAATCACCGCACCAATAGCAAGACCGAGAGTGGCGTGCACAATATCATCATCGTGATGCACATCCATGTCGCGCGCCATTTCGACACGCATCGCAAGCTGCATCGCCTCATGAGTGGCGCGCGCATCTTCGCCGGTGCGCGCAACGTCCATGGCCAACCCGGCCAATGTGCAGGTTTGCGCCGACGAGGGAGTTTTGTTGGAAAGATACTCCTCGAACATGGCGCGCATTTCATGCCGTAATTCGTCGGGCGACTGCCCCGCCCGGCTTTCCAGTGATCTCAAAAGCGGTGTTTCTTGTCGCAAGGACGCAAGAAACACATCGTCTTTGGATGCGAAATGCGCATAGAACGCGCCGCGTGTCATTCCAGCGCGTGACATCACCTCATCGATCCCGACGTGATCGGGACCTTTTTCCCGAAACAAAGGGGCTGCTTTTCGCAGCAACAGCGATTGAACGCGGGCGTTATGGGCCGCTTTGCGGCTGATTTCTTTATCCATGGTGGAAGACCTATATATGATAGTTATTGTATTTAGACATTTTTTGCCCTGTTCGCCAAGGCTTAAGCCTTTACCGTGGTGACAACACATGCCATGCACAAGGTCATGACAACCCCATCCAAATCGATCGATATCTTGTGTATTGGCGCGGTGCTCTGGGACATCATCGGACGCGCGGACATCGCCATGAAAGCCGGATTTGACGTTCCAGGCCGAATCACGCGCCGACCCGGGGGCGTTGCATTAAACATTGCGATGACCTTGCGCAAACAAGGTCTGAAGCCAGCGGTGCTCAGCGCCGTTGGTCAGGACGCAGAGGGTGAAACCCTCGTGGCCGCATTAACGCGTCTGGGCTTGGCGACGGATTATCTTTTGCGCACAGATCGTCCGACCGATGTCTATATGGCGATTGAGGGACGCAATGGCCTGATCGCCGCGATCGCGGATGCCTGGGGATTAGAAGCCGCTGGCGAAGCGATCTTGTTTGCACTGAAAGACGGCAGTTTGGCAGATCCGGACCATCCATGGACAAGATGTGTCGCACTGGATGGGAACCTAACCGAACCTCTGTTGGCGCAAATGGCACGCAGTGCCGTGCTGGCGCGTGCAGATATGCGGATCGCACCAGCTTCGCCTGGCAAAGCGCTTCGCCTCAAACCAATGTTTGGCCATCCGACGGCAACCTTCTACGTCAACCTGATTGAAGCGAACCTGATCTCGAACTCGTCCCATCAAGACACGAGATCTGCGGCACAAGCCTTACGAGATATGGGCGCTGCGCGAGTCGTGGTGACAGATGGCGCGAACCCGGCCAGCTTTGTCGACAAGCGGTCCAGCATCACGCAGCGGCCACCTTGCGTCGATGTCAAGCGGGTCACCGGCGCGGGCGACACCTTCATGGCAGCACATATTGCCGCTGAATGTCGAGGAACCCGAGAGGATGCGGCGCTCCAAGCGGCTTTGACAGCTGCGGCAGAGTTTATATCAAGCGAGGACTCTCCATGATTAACATGGCTTTATCAGCCGAAGTCAAAGCGGCAAAAACATCCGGCGCACCCATTGTGGCCTTGGAGTCAACCATCATCACCCACGGGATGCCGTACCCGCAAAATCTAGAGACGGCACAAAATGTGGAAGACATGGTGCGCAAGAACGGGGCTGTCCCTGCAACAATTGCTGTTATTGATGGGGTGCTTCATGTGGGGCTCGAACCGCAGAGGCTGACAGCACTGGCGCAAACGTCACAGGTCTGGAAGCTCAGCCGCGCTGATATGGCGGTTGCCATGGCACAAGGCAAAACCGGCGCAACGACGGTCGCGGCGACCATGATCGCTGCGCGATACGCTGAGATTGAGGTCTTCGCGACGGGCGGGATTGGCGGTGTGCATCGGGGCGCGGAGCACAATTTTGACATATCTGCTGACCTGCATGAATTGGCTCAGACGTCGGTCTGCGTTGTCTCTGCTGGCGCAAAGGCCATTCTGGACATTCCCAAAACACTCGAAGTGCTCGAAACACTTGGTGTTCCGGTTTTATGTTATAAATCAAATGTTTTTCCGGCATTCTGGATGTCGGACAGCGGCCATCCTGCCCCTGTGCGTGTCGACAATGCGGCAGAGATTGCGAAATCTTATGTGATGCGGCGCGCGCTGGGTGTGCCGGGCGGCCAATTGATCGCCAATCCGATCCCAAACGATTCTGCACTGCCGCCAAATCTTTTGATGCCGACCATCGAAGCCGCGCTTTGCGACGCCAAGGCGCAAAATATCGCATCGAAATCCGTGACACCGTTCTTGCTGGACAAAATCGTCGAGTCCACCAAAGGCAGGTCGCTCAGCGCAAATATCGCGCTGGTGCTGAACAATGCCTGTCTGGCTGCCCAAATTGCGTGCGAAATCAGATCAATTCGGCAGTCTGGCCCATAAGATTGTGGATCATATGCCCCTGGGTCCTTGTGCCCCTCCGCGCGGCTGCCTAAGAACAGGCTTGACGGCAGGAGAGCGGCAACGTGAAGCTGGATAGCGACGATACACCCACCCCAAAACGCGGCCGGTTTGCCACGCTGCGCGGTAATTTTTTTACCGGCCTGATTGTGATCGCACCGATCAGTCTGACCATATGGCTGATCTGGAGTGCCATTGGCCTGATTGACAGTTGGGTATTGCCGTTTGTTCCAGACGCCTACAATCCAGCGTTGTTTATCGCACGCTATTTCAACATTCAGGTTGATGTCCGCGGGATTGGCGTGGTCTTTTTTTTGGTGTTCACGGTCTTCGTCGGCTGGTTGGCAAAAGGTTTGATCGGTCGCTCATTGTTGCGGTGGTCAGAACAGCTTGTGCAATCTCTGCCCGTCATCAGATCCGTCTATGGCGGCCTGAAACAAATCACCGAAACAGTGCTGGCCCAAGGGTCCAGCTCGTTTGAAAAGGCCTGTTTGATCGAATATCCGCGCCGCGGCATTTGGGCGGTCGCCTTTATCTCGACAGACGCGAAGGGCGAGATTGCACGGCATGCCGAGACTTCGATGGTTTCGGTGTTTTTGCCGACCACGCCTAATCCGACATCGGGCTTTTTGCTCTTTATCCCCAAGGAAGACGTCTTCATGTTGGATATGACGGTGGAAGATGCCGCCAAATTGGTGATCTCGGCGGGTCTTGTCTATCCCAATGGAAAAAGTGGTGTAAAGACAGCTAAAAAAAAATAAAAAATCACCTAAAGTCAGTAATTAAATTGAAAACAATGATGTTTTCATTGAAGGTTCTGCGGGGCCTGATGGCATAGATCACTTGTCACCAGAGGCCGATTGCACAGAGCGTTGTTATTTCTGAAATTTCTTGGGCTTTTACCGTTGTGGCAGACCGACCGTCGTCTCGATCCAAGAGGCTTTTTGCCGAGATCCAATCCGATCTGCGTAGATTGGCAGATCATCGGGCAGTGTTAGGGGCGCATCACGGGCCCACCAGCTGATCGGATCGTGCCCGGTCGGTCTCGCATAACGACCCGGCGTCAGCATCCTATCGAACGCCCGTTTCCAATTTTATCCGGCTTCTTGCGTCAAGACCAGC
>JBELMC010000120.1:0-7413 GCA_042096155.1 Dinoroseobacter sp. | reverse complement strand
CTGGCTGTGAACCCTGACCCGGGCTTACGTCAGTGTCCGAATTTCGGGGGGTAGCTCGGCTTTATTTATCCCATCGGGCCCCAAGCGCGAAACGCGCCATAAAGGTGCACAACAACCCGTGGCTAGGTAATCATCTGGAATTGAAAAACTAAGAAAGAGTATACAAAGATCTCTCGTATTCTTTACTTTAAGCTAAGAAAACTAATCTACTGATGAAAATTTATAGGGAGCGTTTAAAGAGCAGAGTCTAATCATGAATGAGCCAACTTTTTTGTTTGTGGGTCCCGATAGGGTTGGCTCTACATCGTTATTCAATATGTTTTGCTCCCATCCTGATATTTTTGTGCCTAAACTGAAAGACACATTCTTTTTCAACAGATTTGCGTATAAAGGTTTTGAAAAATATTTACGATATTTTCAATATGCAAAACAAAATCAGAGGGCCATTGGTGAATTATCACATGATTACATTTCTGATGATTTGGCACGAGCTCGAATTGCTAAATTTTTACCAAACGTAACGATTCTTATTCTTGTTCGAAATCCAACAGATCGATCTGTCAGCCATTGGAAATTTAGAAAAAGAAGCGGTGCCGCCAACCGCGATTACAGGGAGGATCTTTTTCATTGTGAGGCATTGCTAAACTATGGAAAATATGGCGAATTTATCAAAAAATGGCAATCAAGTTTTCCGAAAGAGCAAATATGTGAACTCGCTTTTAGAACTCTTACCGCGGAGCAGAGGCGCATTCAAGAAATTATCGGAGATAAACTAAATGTTGATTCAAGTGCCTTTTTAAAGACTCAAAAATATACGACGAATAAAGCGTACAGGCCAAGATCTTACTTTATACTTAAAATTTCACGTCAATTAGGAAATGTTCTTCGATCTTTGGGCTTGGGTGGTCTTTGGGGTTCAGCTAAGTCCTCTAACTTGATAAAAAGATACCTCTTCTTAGAATTTCCTGAAAACCACTCTTCACTTTGTAATTTCCGCTTAGCAGTGTGCAAAATTTTTCAAACAGATTTAACAGAATTCGAAGAAAAATCAGATCTCTATTGGGTGGGCTTACGGACATGAACCATGATTTTGAGCTCACAATTCTGACACCCTGTCAAGTTGGCGGTGAAAAATTGATTCGTACAATCCAAAGTGTTAACTCTGCTATATTTACTGGCATAAAAATTCAGCATATTATTCTTCACAATAGATCATCTCCGCTCAATCTTATTGAAGTCCAAGGCGATAAGTATGAACTTAAAATACTGTCTAAACCAGATAACGGTCCATACCATGCCCTTAACCAAGGGATAAAATATGCCCGGGGTCAGTTCGTGCAAGTTCTTAATACGGGTGATATAATTATGTCGATGAAGACGTTAAGAAAAGCGTGCCAGAAATCAGCAGAGGTTGTGTCTTGTGCGGCGTTGGATGAGTTTGGTTTGGTGGCACCAACCATAAGTCGGCTCGGAAAATTATTGTATGATAGTCAAGGACGACATGAGGCGGTTTTTATTCGAAGAGAAGTCATGGATAATTTTTTATTTGACACATCTCTCTCCATAAAAGCTGATCGAAACCAGTTTCTTTCTATTATTAAAAATGGCCATGTTGTTCTGTGTATCGACGAACCTGTGGTAATGTTTGAAGCGTCCGGACTGTCCTCCGCCTCTATTTTTCCAAAAGAGTTTGAAAATTTGCGCGTTTCGCTTCGACATACAAAAAATTTTTTCCATAAATCGCGATCTATTTTGCAATTTTTAACAAGAGTTTTTTTATTGTTTTTAGTAAGATCGACAGGGTTACCGCGGAAAACTGGACGTCGGTTAATCAATGAATTCTTGTCTCAAATGACAAATAAACTGGTCAAGACCCCTGCAAAATTCGCCGAGTCCCAATCTGACCGGATGGGTCTATAGTTTTGAGCCGACATTCCCCAAGTGGCGTTGCATCTGACGTGATGCTCGCCTGAATCGACAGGCTGGACAAGCGATTTTCGCCCCAAGCGGCGCTTGCGGTCGCGTAAGCTGTTGGAACGGGGTGGATCAGAAGGCGAAGCCGCTTTGTCCTGGTCCAAGGGCGGTGTTTTTCAGCGCAGCGGACGGATCTGTCCTGCCGCTTTCGTTCAACTTGGGCGTGGATCGTAGTCATGCGCATAGCGGTGGCGCTCGAAGGCAGCGGATCGCGGCGAGGACGGCGCGCACCATAGGGCCGGTGATGGGCACTTCGGCCAGTTGGAAGGTGATGGCACGAGCGTGACGCACGACGCGGGCGCCAATCTTGATCAGCTTCAGTTGCAGGCTGGTGAGGGACCAATCGGCCATGGCTTCGGGCAAGTCGATGCAGCGCAGGAACGTGGCCAGGTTGTAGGCCAGCGCGTGGAGTTGCAGCCGCACCTCGTTGTCGCGGAACCTCCGGCAGAACAGCCATGTCCAGCGAAAGGCATATTTGCCTTCCTTGATGTGCTGCTCGGCGGTGCCGCGCTGGTTTTAGAACGTCAACACCCAATCTGGCTCCATCGGCAGGTTGGTGACGATGAACCCGACACGTGGGAACAGCTCGCCCGGATGCCACTCGATCTTGGCAATCACCCGGCGCGGCTTGTCCCAAGACGCCGCCTGATACTCGAAGTCTTCGTAGAAGCGCTTGACCTTGGTCTGCGAAGGTCGCCTAACGGGTCGGGTCAGTCCGTTACGGTCATGGAACCGGTCGATCTATTGCCCGTTCAGGTCGGCCAGCCCTTTCCCGTTCTCGGGCAGGGCCAGCGTCTCGGTCTCGAACCGCCCCATCTGAGACGCCGAGGCCGCTTGCACGTCGACGGCCCGACCACCAACGACCTGACGCATGACCGGATCGAGGGCCAGCTGGTCGGCGTCGTTCACATCCTCATATCCAGCCAGTCGCCCGAACACAGACTGCCGGAAAAGGCCGTCAAACTGAAGGGACATCGCTCGTCGGTCGGTCGGCTGTTGTTCCGGCTCGGGCTGTCATACAAAAAAGACCTGCAAACGCCTGAGCAGAGGCGCCAAGGCGTGGCCGAGCTGCGCCGTGTCTGAATAGCCAAACGCCAGCCCTTCATGGCCAGGCGTCTGGAAAGACTGGCATTTATTGACGAGACATCGAACAAGACCAACTTGGCCAAAACCACCGGCTGGGCGCCACGCCGGGGGGGGGCGCGCGCTTGCTCGATCATGGGCCGCTCGGGCAGTGGCGCAGCCAGACATTCATCGGTCCCTTGCGCCAAGACCGCCTCGATTCCCCGTGGGTGATTGACGGCGTAATGCATGGGCAGATGTTTGCCCTCTATGCCAAAACACAACCGGTGCCGCCACTGTGCGAAGGGGATGTGGTTCTCGACACCCTGTCGAGCCACACGAGCCCCGGCGCGGCCAAAGACATGGGCAGCCGCCGCGCCGCCTGTGGGTGCGAGCTGCTCTACTCGACAAGTCGCACCGCAGGTTCACGCAATGCAACAGGATGCGGTTTGCCCATCTCTGACCCCCATATCTGCCTCAAAGACATAGAGCCACAGACCAAACCGCATGGGACTGCTAGATCTGGTCAGGAAAGATACGCTTTAGAGAGGCGGTCGGTAGACGTCTTGCCGTTATCTGCAAGGATGAACGCTCCAACGACCGCATTGGGGGCATCCTCCAAAGCCATCACTTCCGATCTGGCGAAAAATTGGAGACCATGCTGCACCGTGACGTCTGACTCTGAAACCAGCCCCTCCCGCGATCAGCATTGCGCAGCAAAACGCCTTTGCTGATAATGAAGGACTGACGCAAACCAGAGCTGTTCCAGAAAAAAGTGTGCGACCTTTCAGGATGTGACAGGTAGCTATCAATGCCTCTCGGACAAATTTAACCTTGAACCTAGTTTTACATTTCTTCCATTTCGACGTCTCTGATCCCTTTTTCTTCGAGGTGAAGTGGTCGGGCTAATTTGGACAGCATGATCAGGTGTATCCAACACGAAAGAATCGATACGATCATGACGAAGCGACTGAACTTTTCAGATAAGTTTAAAACAACTGCGGTGCTTGAAGCGCTGCGCGAGGACGAGACGTGCGGCAGATCGCGGCCAAGTGCCAACTTCAAGGGAGCGTGAGAAAGCTCAATAGACCTATCAAAAAAGTGTTTCAAATTCGAAGTCTATACTCTGCTGCGCACGAAGAAAAGCCAATTCAAGGATCCAACCCACGACAGCCAACCGGCAAGGTTTTGACGGTTGATGGCGACAGATGGCCTCTGATCGCATGCAAGTTAGGCCCTTGGCTATCTGCCGCGGCTGTCTTGCGGTAAGCGTCTGATCATAATCTTGTTCCAGATTTGGAGACCCCTATGACCCCGCTCGAAACTCTGATCGAAAAAGCCGCCCGTTCGGATCACTGCATTGCCCTATGCGAAGGCGAAGATCCGCGCGTGATCGAGGCAGCAATCTCAGCGCGTGCCTCTGACGTGGCGCGAATCATTCTGGTGGGCAACGCAAATAAGGCCAAAGCTGGTCTGGCCGCAGCAGGAGCACCTTCCGATCATGATATCGAAATCTTCGACCCACGTACCGATCCACGGGCTGAGATGTTCGCGGATACCTTTTTCAGGTTGCGCAAACATAAGGGCGTGACGCTGGATGTCGCCCGCTCGGAGATCCGGAGGTCGCATATCGCCGCCGCCTTATTGGTCAAAACCGGGTATGCGGACGGCACATTGGGTGGCGCAGTCACAACCACTGCGGATATCGTGCGCGCGGCAATCCAGATATTGGGTCTTTCTAACGACGCCAAGATGGTCTCGAGTTTTTTTCTTATGGTGCTGCGTCAGCCTTACCATTCCAATCAAGAGCCTTTGGTGTTCTCAGATGCCGGCCTCGTCGTTGATCCGTCCGCAGCGCAATTGGCCGAGATCGCGCAGGCCTCTGCTGCCTCTTTCTTTGCACTGACAGACAAAAATCCACGTATAGCAATGTTATCGTTCTCGACCAAAGGAAGTGCCGCCCATCCTGCGGTGTCGAAAGTGTCTGAAGCCACTGATATTGTACGCGCCGCCGCGCCAGACTTGGTTGTCGATGGCGAACTGCAATTTGATGCCGCGTTTGTACCATCCGTCGCCGCCAGAAAAGCGCCAAATTCGCCGCTCGGTGGCAACGCCAACGTTTTTATTTTTCCCAGCCTTGAGGCGGGCAATATTGCCTATAAGATCGCACAGCGTATTGGCGGCGCGGATGCGATTGGCCCGATCTTGCAAGGTCTCGCGCAGCCGGCCAATGATTTGTCCCGTGGATGTTCTGCGCAGGATGTCCTGCACATGATTGCTGTTACCGTTTGTCAGTGCCAATCAAACCGCAATTAGAAGGCTTCCGTGGTTGCCGCCCGAGATGCAAGATGTCTTTAACCCTTTGTGCGTGTGATCGAAGTGCGGTCTTCTGTCAGGCCTTTCGTTGCGGCGTTTCAGATGCCGCTGGCCGGTATGGTGATCTGCGGGCCGGGTCCAAATCTGGCGTCCGAGCTTCAATGCTCATCGCCTCCTGCTGGTTTTTCCGGTCCGGATCCATTCGATCGTTTCGCCCATGTGGGTCGCCGCCTTTCTCACACCTCTTTCATTGGCGTCAGGTCATTTTGCGATGCAGGTCATTCATGCAGGCGCGACCTGCGCCGGAGCTCGACAATCCTCGTTCCGTATCAACATTGCCCAGATCGCGCGCACCATCTTGTTGGCAAGGGCGACCGCCACAAGCAGGCGCGGTTTCTTGGCCATCATTCGTGCCAGCCATGATTCTGGAGCAATCGATCGGCGCCCCATCCAGTTGAGACGTGACATGGCCCCGATGATCAGCAGCCTGCGGATGTCGGCCTGCCCGGCCTTAGATACACGCCCAAGTCGTTCCTTGCCTCCCGAGGAATGCTGGCGCGGAACGAGCCCGAGCCAGGCTGCAAAATCCCTCCCGCTGCGGAAATGGCTCATGTCTGGCGCGAAAGCCTCCACCGCCATGGCCGTGAGCGGGCCGACCCCCGGCATAGTTTGCAGGCGCCGCGCCATGTCCGTTTCGGAGGCCATAGCCTTGATCTTTTTCATGCGCGCCTCGATACGGGCCGTCTTTTCGGCGATCTGTTCGAGCAGATCGCGGCATTCCTGGCGGGCAATGTCTGGCAGGATGGTGCCCGGATCATCGACAATCGCGGCGATGCGGTTGAGGTGGGTGGCCCCTTGCGGTCCGACATAGCCATATTCGTATAGGTTGGAGCGCAAGGCGTTCATCAGTTCCGTGCGCTGTCGTACCAGTCGCTCGCGACCACGAAACAACATGGAGCGGGCTTGTTGCTGCTCTGACGTTGGCTCGACAAAGCGCATCTCCGGGCGCTGTGCTGCGATCACGATCGCCTCCGCATCGGCGGCATCGTTCTTTTGCCGCTTTACGAAAGGACGCACATATTGCGGTGCGACAAGCTTCACCTCATGGCCGAGCCGACCCAGCTCACGCGCCCAGTAATGCGCACTGGAGCAGGCCTCCATCACAACGACAGCCGGGGCATGATCAGCCATGAACCGGAAGAACTGTGGCCGTGACAGCTTCTTGCGAAAGCGCACATGCCCAGTCATTGCCGCACCGTGGATCTGGAAAACTTGCTTTGCCGAATCCACACCGATCATAATATCCTCTGTCATGGTTGCCGTCCTTTCAACTATGGGGTTTCAACACCGCCATCTTGGCACATTGCGATGCCGTTTGAAGAGGGCGGTAACCAACCCATCTGGCCCGGCGCCTAAGCACCGAGCCACCACTCAAGTCTACTCGTACATCTTTTGTTCTAATTCGGTTTGATGAACAAAGGGTGTCTGCATCGGCTCATATATAAAGATATATGTAGTTCTTCAGTAATATCAGGAAGACCAATCTGCATTTGGCACACAGGGTCGCACATCACCACCAGCATTTTCAAAGGCCACAAAGCCCAAATATGTAGGAGCGGTTGGTGAAACGGCGCTCAGAACGTATGCGCTCTGACCAGTTTCAGCAGTTTATTTGGGCCTGCCCGAGATCCCTGCTTGCGCGCAGCACAGACAAGGCAGACATAGCAAACCTCATTCAATGGGACTCCGATCGCGCGGCGGCGATCTCGGAGAGGCAGGACAAGCAAAATGTGCCACGGCGGCGTCTTTTCGGGTTTCAGTCACGTTTGTGAACGACAGGTCCAAAGGTGGGAGGGGGTCGCTCGCGCCAAAACGCCGGAGACGCCAAGGTCCTGGCAAACGAGCCGGTTCCCGGGATAAAGACCTCTGCGCGGCGGCGTGATTTTCCTTTGAAGACTTGATTTGGGCATTGCGCTCGCTTTGCTTTCAATTCATCGGACCCATCCATCTTGTTGTTTCGATTGACGCGATGGCTGGGGTTTGCCGGTTGAAGGTGATTTT
>JBELMC010000119.1:0-7464 GCA_042096155.1 Dinoroseobacter sp. | reverse complement strand
CGGTGAAATTCGGACAATGGCTCGGGCTTGTGCCGGGTTGGACCCACACCGACGACGACGGTGCCATCACGGGACGCTGTATCGACAGCGGCATGACACCCGACGCGGCCCCTAAATTTTGTGGCATCCTGCAAGGCGATTGGGGCCAAAGTTCAGTGTTTAAAGAGGATGTCTCGGACATCATCGCCGTTCGTCTTGGCCATACCGGCAAATTGATGATGTGGGTGATGCTGGTCATGGTGCCAGGGGCACTGATCATTGGGGTTTTGGCTGGCATGCAAGAGGGGTCAAAAACGGACCGTTCGCTGTCAACGGTCTCGATCATGACCACTGCGACACCGGAATATGTCTCTGGTGTCATTTTCATCGCGGTGTTTGCATCTTCGGCTTTTGGCCTGAAATGGTTCAAGGGCACGGCCACTTCGGCGATGGAAAACGCCACAATCGAGAATTTTATCCTGCCCGTGATCACCATCGCGCTTTATGGGATGGGCTATATCGCGCGCATGACGCGCGCCTCGATGACCGAAGTGATGACAGCGCAATATATCAGGACCGCCCGACTCAAGGGGGTTGGTTTTTCCAATATTGTGTTGAAACACGCGCTTCGTAACGCATTGATCGCCCCATTTACGGTGATCATGTTGCAATTTCCATGGCTGCTCAATGGCGTCGTTATCGTAGAGACCTTGTTTAATTACAAAGGCTTTGGATGGGCTTTGGTCCAGGCCGCTGGCAATAACGACATCGAGCTGCTGTTGGCCGTGTCAGTTGTCTCTGTTGTCGTGGTTCTGCTGACCCAGCTGATTTCAGATATCGGCTATGTCTTTTTGAATCCACGCATCCGTATCTCGTAAAGGGGGCATGACCATGGAAATGCTGAGCTGGGGCAGTATCTTTGCCCGCATCGCGATCCAATTCACGCCGGTGTGGATTGCACTGATTGCAACCTTTGCGATTTCGATACTGTTCAAACGAAAGCTGGGACTTTATGGCAAATTGTTTGACAGCCTGATCGGTATGATCGGTTTTGCGCTTGTTATGTTCTGGGGCTATGCCGCGCTGTTTAACGGTGTGTTCGGTATGATAACGACGTTTGATCCGTTGGGTCAGATTTCAGGCATGAAGAACAAAGTGCCGGGTTTTCCGGTCTCTGGTGCTGAAGACGATGCCTACCAGTATTACTTGTTGGGCGGGGACAACTTGGCGCGCGACGTGTTCAGCCGTATGGTCGCAGGCTCGGTGATTGTGGTGCAAGTGGCGCCGCTGGCGACGCTGTTTGCTTTTATGGTTGGAATCACTTTGGGTCTGCCAGCGGGCTATTATGGGGGCCGGCTGGACACTCTTTTGTCTTTTCTGGCCAATCTTATTCTCGCCTTCCCGGTGATCTTGTTGTTCTACCTCTTGGTAACGCCGGAAATCGTGGATACGGGGATCCCCAATTACATGGCCGCGGTGCTGTTTTTGTTTCCGATTATCTTTGTCGCGGTGCTGCTGAATTCGCGCTTTTACACTCAACCACACATCCGGACACCGCTGATGGCAGCTGTGATGGGGGTTATGATTTGGCTGTACTTATCGTTGGTGTCGGCCCAAAACAGCCCGATTGCGATCCTGCCAGCACCGTTGGATTTGTTCGATATCCCGGGCGGTGTGTTGGTGGTGTTCGTATCGGTGGTATTTGTAAACTCGCCCACGGTGTACCGGATCGTGCGCGGCCTGGCGCTTGATATCAAGACCCGAGATTACGTGGCGGCCGCGCAAACTCGTGGCGAAGGCCCGTGGTACATCATGCTGTGGGAAATCTTGCCCAATGTGCGCGGCCCGCTGATCGTCGATTTCTGCTTGCGCATCGGATATACGACGATCTTGTTGGGAACCTTGGGCTTTTTTGGGCTCGGTCTGCCCCCTGAGTCACCAGATTGGGGCTCTACCATCAACGAAGGACGCAAATTGTTGTCGATTTTCCCGCACCCTGCCCTGCCCCCTGCGCTGGCCTTGATGAGCATGGTTCTCGGCCTCAATTTGCTGGCCGACGGTCTGCGCGAAGAAAGCCTGAAAGACTGAACAAGCGCTTGGTCCGCGCGCCGCCGCGCGCGGGGACCCAAACTGACACAGATGATGCCGATCGGCGCGATCAAACCTGATCGACGCTTGGTCTGGCCCCGACAGGAGACAGGTAGATGGCGAAATGGGATTATGACGGCCCGATCCTCGAGATCGAAAATCTCTCGATCAGCTTCTTCACGCGATTGCGCGAAATCCCAGCCGTGATGGATTTCAGCTGTGTTGTCCAACCTGGCGAGGCTATGGGTCTGGTGGGCGAATCCGGCTGTGGCAAATCCACCGTCGCTTTGGGTGTGATGCAAGATCTTGGGGTCAATGGTCAAATTGTTGGCGGCACCATTAAGTTTAAGGGGCGCGATCTGAACAAGATGACAATGGAGGAGCTGCGTGACATTCGCGGATCTGAAATTGCGATGATTTATCAAGAACCTATGGCGTCTCTTAACCCAGCGATGAAGATTGGCAAACAGTTGATGGAAGTGCCGATGATCCACGAGGGGGTGCCAAAATCGGTTGCATTTGATCGGGCCCTGGAAGTGGTGACAGATGTAAAGCTGCCCGATCCCAAAAGGATCCTGAACAGCTATCCGCACCAATTGTCAGGGGGTCAACAACAGCGGATCGTGATCGCGATGGCGTTGATGTCAAAACCGTCCTTGTTGATTTTGGATGAGCCGACCACAGCGCTGGATGTGACCGTGGAAGCGGCTGTCGTTGAATTGGTCAAGGACCTGGGCAAAAAATACGGCACCTCGATGCTGTTTATCAGTCACAATCTCGGCCTGGTCTTGGAGACCTGTGACCGCCTATGCGTCATGTATTCTGGTGAAGCGGTGGAAACGGGTCGTATTTCTGATGTTTTCGACAAGATGCAGCATCCCTATACCCAAGCGCTGTTCCGCTCCATTCCCCTACCGGGCGCCGATAAGAACGCGCGGCCTTTGATTGCCATTCCCGGCAATTTTCCGCTGCCGCATGAACGTCCGCCGGGTTGTAATTTTGGCCCACGCTGCACGTATTTCGAGGCCGGTCGATGTGACCATGGATCCATTCCGATGGCCGAGCTTCCCCAAGGCGATCGTCACGGATCGCGGTGCTTGAAATGGCATGAAATCGACTGGGATGCTCCCGTGCAACGGGCTGAAATCAAACAAAAAGGTGAGATCGGTGATGTCCTTTTGCGCATGACCGATCTGAAGAAATACTACGAAGTTGCGGCAAGCACCCTGCTGGGCGGCGCCAACAGAAAGGTCGTAAAGGCCAACGAAACGCTCAGTTTTGAGGCACGCGAATCCGAGACGCTCGCAATCGTCGGCGAATCGGGATGTGGAAAATCGACTTTTGCGAAAGTGCTGATGGGATTGGAAACCGCGACAGAGGGTGAGATCCTGCTCGACAATCGTGAAATTCAAGACATCGCAATCGAAGCCCGCGACACAAAAACGGTCTCCGACATCCAGATGGTGTTTCAAAACCCGTTTGACACATTAAACCCGTCAATGACGGTGGGCCGCCAAATAATCCGAGCCTTGGAGATCTTTAAGATTGGCGCCAATGAAGCGGAGCGCAAACAACGTATGTTTGAGCTTTTGGATCTGGTTAAACTGCCGCGCACCTTCGCCGATCGTATGCCACGACAGCTTTCGGGCGGACAGAAACAACGCGTCGGGATTGCTCGCGCCTTTGCTGGAGACGCCCGGATTGTCGTCGCCGACGAACCTGTCTCGGCGCTGGATGTATCGGTGCAAGCTGCTGTGACCGACTTGTTAATGGAAATCCAGCGCAAGAACAAAACCACGCTTTTGTTCATCAGCCATGACTTGAGCATCGTTCGCTATCTCTCTGATCGTGTTATGGTTATGTATCTTGGCCATGTGGTTGAATTGGGCACAACCGACCAGGTGTTCAGCCCACCCTATCATCCATATACCGAGGCGCTGTTGTCGGCTGTTCCAATCGCAGACACCTCGATCGAAAAGACCCATATTGTTTTGGAAGGCGACATTCCGTCCGCGATGAACCCGCCTTCAGGTTGCCCTTTTCAAACCCGGTGCCGCTGGAAAGACCAAGTTCCGGAAAGCCGCTGTGACAAAGATATTCCGCCGGTCCAAATTCTGGCCGATGGGCACCAGATCAAATGCCACCTTGCGGCCGACATTCTCGACAATATGGAACCTGTGATAAAAATCGCGGCGCAATAGCCGCGTAATTTACGGTTATTGGAAAGGGTCTGATATTTTCGGACCCCTTTTCGTCATTCTATGTCGGTATTTGCCAATGTCTCTGGAGCAAGCTTGGATATTGTGATCCTGGAAACGCTTTGAAAGGAGAGGGTCATGCAAAGCACCACCCGAGTATGTGTCATCGGCGGCGGCGTTGTCGGCACATCTGTCTTGTATCATTTGACAAAGTTGGGGTGGTCTGACGTCATGTTGGTTGAACGCTCCGAGCTGACCAGCGGCTCGACTTGGCACGCTGCGGGCGGATTTCACACCCTAAATGGCGACACCAATATGGCAGCGCTGCAGGGGTACACGATAAAACTGTATCGGGAATTGGAAGACATAACAGGCCTGTCTTGCGGATTGCACCATGTCGGAGGCGTCACGCTTGCCGACAGCGTTGAGCGTTTTGATATGCTAAAAGCAGAGCGCGCAAAGCATCGCTATATGGGGCTTCATACAGAAATTCTCAGTCCGGCTGAAATTACGACACTCACCGATGGGGTGGTGAATACCGATGGCGTTTTGGGCGGGCTTTATGATCCGCTGGATGGCCATCTGGACCCTTCGGGCACGACCCACGCCTATGCCAAGGCCGCGCGCATGGCCGGAGCTGACATTCAATTACATACCAAAGTCTTGGAAACCAATCCTCGTGTAGATGGGACATGGGATGTGGTGACTGATCGTGGACCAATTCATGCGGAACATATCGTCAACGCGGCCGGTCTGTGGGCGCGCGAAGTTGCTGCAATGGCCGGGGTGTATCTGCCACTGCTGCCGATGGCGCATCAATACATTGTCACTGATGAGATTGCGGAAATTTATCAACGGGACACGGAATTTCCCCATGTCATGGATCCCGGCGGCGAAAGCTATCTGCGGCAGGAAGGGCGCGGGCTATGTATCGGTTTTTACGAGCAAAATTGTGAACCTTGGGCCATTGGGGGCACACCGTGGGACTTCGGGCATGAGTTGCTAAATGACAACTTGGACAAGATTGAAGACAGCATCGCCTTTGCCTATCGCCGGTTTCCCGTGCTTCAGCGCGCCGGTATAAAATCGGTTATTCATGGTCCGTTCACCTTTGCGCCGGATGGAAACCCACTGGTGGGTCCAGTTCCGGGCTTGCGGAATTATTGGTCCGCATGCGCCGTCATGGCAGGCTTTAGTCAAGGCGGTGGCGTCGGTCTGAGCCTTGCGCAATGGATGATAGAGGGCGAGCCCGAGCGCGACGTCTTTGCAATGGATGTGGCGCGTTTTGGCAAATGGACCACCCCAGGATATACAGTTCCAAAGGTGATCGAGAATTACCAACGCCGGTTCTCTGTCAGTTATCCCAACGAAGAATTGCCCGCCGCACGCCCTTTCAAAACAACGCCGATGTATGATCGGTGGACCGGCATGGGAGCCGTGTTTGGCGAAGGCTTCGGCCTCGAGGCGGTGAATTACTTTGCCCCTGCGGGCGAACCACGCTTTGAAACGCCATCGTTTCGACGGTCAAACGCATTTGAGGCAACCAAAGCCGAAGTGATGGCGGTTCGGACCGCCGTTGGCATCAACGAGATCCATAATTTCGGAAAATTCAAAGTCTCCGGTCCGACTGCGCGCGACTGGCTGGACCGGATCATGGCGGGGCGTATTCCTGATCCCGGACGCCTGAGTTTGACACCGATGCTGGCGCCGTCTGGGCGGTTGATCGGTGATTTTACAGTCGCATGTTTGTCAGAAACCGAGTTCCGCCTCACCGCAAGTTATGGCGCACAAGACTATCATCTGCGCTGGTTCGAAATGAATTGTGTACAGGGCGTTCATGTTTCAAATATCTCGGATCTTTCCACAGGGTTTCAAATTGCCGGCCCTCAGGCACGCAATCTGTTGGCAAATTGCAGCTCAGAGGACGTCTCAAACGACGCATTGCGCTTTTTGGACGTCAAGCAGATGAGTGTTGGAATGTGTGATTGCTTGGTTCAAAGGGTCAGCTACACAGGGGATTTGGGTTATGAGATCTACTGCGATCCGCTGGTTCAAATGAAACTTTTCGACACGCTCTGGGAAGCCGGACAGGAGTTTGGCCTCAAACCCTTTGGGATGCGTGCAATGATGTCCTTACGGCTCGACAAATTCTTTGGCTCATGGATGCACGAATTCTCACCCGATTATACAGCTGCAGAAACCGGTCTGGATCGGTTCATCAGCTTCAAAAAACCGGTTGATTTCATTGGCCGGAGCGTTGCAGAAGCCGAACGCACCACACCACCCGAACGGATGCTTTACGCCTTCGAAGTTGAGGCTGAGGATGCTGATGTGAATGGCTATGAGCCTATTTTCCTTGACGGAGATGTGGTCGGCTTCTGCACCTCTGGCGGGTATTCTCATTTTGCTGAAAAGAGCGTCGCAATCGGGTTTTTGCCGCGAAAGCGGGCAATGGCGGGGCTTGAGGTTGATATCGAGATTTTGGGCCAAATGCGCCCTGCCAAGTTGATGGACGTGCCATTGTTTGACCCCGATTCAGCACATATGCGAGGTTAACGCGCAAGCGTCCTGAAAAACGCGGATCGACGAGGGGCTATGGGATCATCCGGGACAGGACAGCGCACGTCAATTGCTGCCCATGGGGGTCGCTTGCAGCGGGGGGCGAAATAGAACGCCAAGACGAAAACGGTCATCCACGAACAGACAGCGGACGGCAATTCCGAGCACATTGTTCAGAATGTTGCGATAGCAACGAACGTCAGCGTCCTCACGGAGCGTTTCTAAACGACCTGTGCAAGAAGCGACTGAAGCGTCTTGCGTTCACTTTTTGAGATTGGCTCCAGTATTTCGCCGACAACCTCTGCGACCGTCTGCATCAATTCACCAACAATTTCCGATCCCTTGGGCGTCAAATAGATCAAGCTGACGCGGCCATCATTTGGTGCCATTTCTCGCCCAACAAGCCCTTTGTTTTCCAGAGATCGGATCACACGGGTCATTTGTGACTTATCGCGAGCGACGCATTTTGTGAGTTCATTTAGGCTGATCCGCCCGGCATCTGCAAGCGTCATCAACACAATGCCCCCGCCGGGCCCTACTGCTTCTCTATCAAAACCGGGAGCGCGTTCCAGCAGTCCGGAATGAATTTTGCGCATGAAGCGATCGACAAGGAGGGCGAGATCAGTTTCTTGCATTGGTT
>JBELMC010000118.1:0-7626 GCA_042096155.1 Dinoroseobacter sp. | reverse complement strand
CTTTCCTGAACATCGCTCTCATCGTAAACATGATGACGTGTGAACGCGCCCTGATCTGTGAAGCCAACGACACCGAACATCGTCTAACCAAACCCAATTATACTTGGACAATTGGGCCGGTCGAACGAATGAACCGTACGATCAAAGACGGTGTTGGCGTCACGCAATTGATCCAGTGGACCAATCGTAGCCGGAGCGAGAAGTGAGATCATTATGAAAGCCACGGTCCGCTTTGCACCCACCTGCGCGTTGTCCTCGACACCGGCACTTTTTCAAGTTGTCCGACGACACGCCGTGTGTCTTATACCTGATGCGCACATGTAAAAGACCTGGACAATACAACCAGAGCGACATCTCTTATATCCAATCCACCAGATGCCGCGACTGAACAACTAGGCCATCGGTAAATCGTGAAGCATTTTGCGCAATTGTTTGGTGGCGGGCGTGACAATACCGATGAAGTAAGCCTCCCTGAGGCGGCGTTGCGCCGCACCATTGGACACATATCCGCGAGCCCCTTGATGTAGCATCGCGGCGTGGGCTGCCTTCATCGCCATCTCGCCGCCCTTCAGTCGCAATGCGACGACGCGTCGGAAATAACCGATCGACGTGTCATAGGGCGTGAGCGCGAGCTGAGCCAGCTCGGCCTCGGTTTCAGCCAGGGTTTGCTCGAACGCTTCGGGTTGTTCTTCGAGATATTTGTTGACGTGACCCAACTGACCTTCAACTTGTCGCATCAGCGCAATGGAAGACCGGATCATTCCAATCGCCATACCGCATTGCATCAAAACAAAACCGGGACGGATTTTCTGCAGATAGCCATCGATGGGATCAGCAAGGATCATTTTATCCGGGATAAAGGCATCACGGAACTGTACGGCGCGGGTGGCTGTACCGCCCATCGCCATAAATTCGTGATCCAAAACCGTTTTTACACCCTCTTGTGCGCAGTCTGCTACGGCCATGATCCGTTTTGGAGTGTCATCCATGGTTTCGAATACAAGACCGAAAAAACCATCTTCCCCGACATTCGAAACCCATGGCAACGCACCTTTCACAAGGTAGCCGCCATCTACGCGGGTGCCTTTCAACCGCATCTTTTCGATGCCAAAAAAGGTCTTCATCGGGTTGGAGAGGCCCGTGCCCCCAAGAACCTCTCCACTCCCGACCTTAGCTGCCAAATCAACTAAGGATTCATTGTCGGACGAGGCAATATACCAGCCAAGCGCATTCTGGCACCACATGCAGAAGGCGGTCGAGATACATTGTTCGGCCACTGTCGAGATTGCCTCAATGGTATCGTTCAAGGTCACCATGCCACCGCCCAGATGCGCACCATAAGCGCCTGCCGCCCCAACCGAGCGCATGATATCTTCTGGGTAAGCACCTTCATCAATCTCGCGCACGCGGGGGCACAGGTCGGTCTTCGCGATTGCCGCCACATCAGTCAGCATTGTGGACGGCGCATCTAGGACAGCGGTAGCAGGCATCGACTTCTCCTTAAGCGGTTTCAGCGACCATGTTCACGGGTCGCGAGAACGTGTTGAACACTGGCGAATATTTGATCACGTGAGCAACCAACTCATCCACCACTGACTTGGGCGTATCTTCGCACTCCATATCCACTTTGATGCGAACATCCGTAAACCCGATCGGCTTGGCTTCGTTGAGATCGCCGGTGCCCCAGACTGCGGTAATGTTCAAATCACCCTCAAGTGACAGTTCTAACTTGTTGACGGTCAAACCCCGATGCACGGCATTGGCATGCAGCCCCACCGCGACGCAGGACCCCAGGGCGGCGAGGGATGCTTCGGACGGATTTGGTGCGGTGTCATCCCCCAGAAGGCCTGGCGGCTCGTCAACGATATAGGGCTCAAGATCACGAATGTAGTTGGCGTGGCGAAATTTTCCCTCGGCCACAGTTTTACACTTCAGGGTCTTGACCACCTCCGGATTGGCTTTGCCGTTTTCGATCAAAGTGTTGAGCCCGGTCTTGTCGATCGGGGCAAGACAGCCCGTAAGTGCTGTTGCAGGTTCAGACATGATGTTCCTCCTTCATTTAACTCTCGCGCACCCAGTTCAGGCGTTGGAGAGCTTTCAAACATATGTAATCCAAGAAAAAGCCGATGATCCCGATCACCACAACCGTTGCGGCAAGACGAGAATAATCAAGCGTGTCGCGCGCATCATTGATCGCGTAGCCAAGTCCGGATGTCACACCGAGATATTCGGCGGGGACCAGCACGATCCAAGCCACCCCAAGTGCAAGTCGGATGCCCGTCAGGATGTCCGTGGCGATGGCGGGCAAAATGACGGTGGTCAATTGGTGTAACGGGGACGCGCCAAGATTTCGGGCCACTTTTAACCAGGCAGGGTCAAGCCGACGCAGTCCGGCCGCGGTCGCAAACATGATCGGCCAAACCGCTGCAACAGCAATCAAGAAGATAATTGCAGCATCCCAAGTGGCAAAGGCCATGACGGCAATTGGCATCCAAGACAGTGGCGAAATCATCCGCAAGAACTGGAAAGGGATGTTTGTGACTTCCCGCAACAAGGCCATGCGCCCGATGGCAATGCCAACTGGCACCCCAATGACAATGGCAAAAACCAGTCCAAGCCCAACACGATAAAGCGAAGGAATTGACATCTGCCAAACCTCGCCTGACAGGATCATATCCCAAAGCCGCGGCAGCGCCTCCCTTGGTGCAAACATGGAAAATGCGAACATGCCTGGGGAATTGGCCACCAAGCGACCACCAAGCCACCAGATGAACAACAACCCAGCAATGCCAATCGCAGCATTTGCCATCCCTCGGTATGGACCGAGAGAGGGCATGCGCATTGGCGATGTTATGACTGGCGCGTCGCTCACAGTTTCAAGACCTCGTCGCGGTTGAACGGATCTCCCGGGTTGACGGAAGGATCATTTATCCAAGACGGGTTCGCGTCCAAGGCGTTTTTGACGAATTCGTAGTTCACCAAATCTTGGGCGACAAACTCTGGGTCGAGTCCTTGCAGGAACGTCGTATCCCCAGAGACTACTGTTTCGCCCATTGCTTCAACGATCAGTTTCGTCGCCGATGGGTAAGGCCAGGGCTGGAAGTCAATCCGACCATTTTGCCATTCGGCATGGTGATGGATGACGCCGCTGTCCTGGTACGCGCTATCGTCTTGATAAACGGTCATGGCGCGCTGAACGACGGGTGCGGGCGCAGGAAGATACCCTTCGCCATCCTTGGACAACAAGGTCGCAACTTCCATTTTATTTTCAGAGGCATAAATCGCCCCGCGCACAACGGCATTCATAACTTTCTGCGTCCACGCTGCCTTGGCCGTGGTTGCCTCTTCATGCATACAGACAACGCAGCATGGGTGGTTTTTCCAAATATCGCCGGTGAAACGTAGCATCCGCGCGCCTGCCATCAATTCGCCAAGTGCGTTGAACGGTTCAGCGACGATATACGCGTCAAGCTTTCTTGCAGCGAGCGCTGGCGGCATTTCTGGCGGAGGCATCACTTGCAGGTTCACCTCAGTTGGCGCAAGCGGTTCGCCCTGCGCTTTGATCACAGGTGTCAAGCCACTTTGGCGCAGCGCATATTGCAACACGATGTTGTGCATTGAGTACCAAAACGGCACCGCAACCTGCTTACCACCAAGCTGGCTGAAGTCCGTGATGTCCGTATGACCACCCACGACCAGACCGGACCCGTTGGTATGTGCCCAAGACATTACTTTTACTGGAAAGTTGTTGTTGTAACGCATCCAGACCGGGATTGGTTTAAGGAAGTGCACAAGGTTAAACTTGTTTGATACAAAGCCCTCAATCAACGGCGACCAGCCTCGGATCAGGGTCGGCCTCTCGGCCTCTAAACCTTCATCTTCAAAGAAGCCTTTGGCATGGGCAACCAAAAGTGCTGTAGCATCCGTGATCGGCAAATATCCAATACGTACGATTTCATCGTCCTGGGCGTAAGCCTGTTGCGGCAAGCCCGCCATCATGGCGCTGAGCGACGCGAACAGACCACCGCTTGCCAGCATGTCAAGGGTTTGGCGCCGGGTGAAATCGGACGCAAAGTACTCTTCGTCGTCCCACTCAGATGTCGTGATCTTCGATTTGTCTTTCATCGTAACCTCCAGACTTGCGTCTTAATCCAACCCTGCAATTTCCGTGTAGAGCGTACGCAGACGCGTTGTTTCCAATTGGAATTTCTTAGATTGAGAAATGCGGTCTGCCTCAGGAACAACAATTCGGGTATCGCCCGCAACGCGGCCTGGCCCGCTTGCCATTAAGACAGCTCTGTCTGCCATCTGGACAGCTTCGTTTACATCATGGGTCACAAGAACCACCGTCAGGCCCAGCCGTTTGGCGATTTCGCGAACGTCATTCTGAAGCGCCCGACGTGTAAAGATATCAAGCGCGGAAAACGGCTCATCCAAAAAAAGCAATTCCGGCTTTGGTGCGATTGATCGCGCAAATGCAGCACGCTGTTGCTGTCCACCAGACAGATCCTGCACATTTCGGTCGGCAAATTCAGACAAATCGACAAGTTTTAAAACTTCGTCGATGCGGGCGTCTACACCATCTTTTTGTTTTGCGTATTTGAGCCCGAGCCCAGCATTTTGCGCCACTGTCATCCAAGGGTAGAGTGAGGGCGCTTGAAACATCATCACCCAGCGTGGTGACGGCTTTTGGACGCGATGTCCGGCAATGTGCACGGCGCCATCAGTCGGCTTTGCCAGTCCAGACATAATATGGAGCAATGTCGATTTTCCGCATCCGGACCGTCCAATTAGCGCCACGATTTCACCTGTAGCGATTTTTAAATTGACGGACTGCAGAACAGTTGGCCCGCTCCTGCTGTAGGAGTGTGACACGCCGGTGACTTCCAAATAACGACGATCGGCCTCTGATCCCCTAACGTGATGCGCGGCATCCATTGCCTCGAGGGGGGCCAATGTCTCGAACGTAGACTTCACTTGCTGCATCATCCTCGCAACCCAATCGAACAGACCTGTTTGATGAGGAGGTGTTTTGAAACCGATTCTTGTCAATCGGGGCGCATCAAACAATGATGTGGTGTCATGGTTTTCTTCAATTTGCTTAAAATTTCTTGCCAATCTTCTCGGTTTCGATGATTTTATGGGCGTTCTCGACTCTTTCGGGCGCATCAGAAACCAATCGCACAGATCAGTATGGCTGTGGTCCAGTTGACCACTTAGTCCTATGGAGGACATGACCATGACGATAGAACTGCATAGTGCCGCGTTCGAGACAGCCGCAGCGTGGACCTGCATTGGGCGCGACGCGTCAAATGCTCGGGAGCGTGTTCTCAATGCGGCTACCGAGCTGTTTTGCCACCATGGCTTTGCAGCAACCGGCGTCGATAAGATCGCAAGCCAGGCCGGAACAGCAAAATCGACGCTCTATGCGCATTTCAAATCAAAGGAGAACCTGATTGACGCCGTCCTAGAGCGCGAAGGCAAGGCTTGGCGCGATTGGTTCTTTGGCCGCCTTGGCCAAGTTCAAGGCTCCCCACAAGACAAACTCTACGCTGTCTTCGATATATTGGAAGAATGGTTCAAGGACCCCGAATTTTATGGCTGTCCGTTCCTCAATGCCATTGGAGAGGCCACTTCCGGCAATGAAAATCTTCGCAACGCCGCCAAGATTCACAAATCACATGTCAATCTGTGGATTCAAGCGCAGGCTTTTGAACTTGGCCTAAGATCCCCCGACGATCTGGTAAGGGAAATGACCGTTTTGATCGATGGCGCAATCGTCGCGGCACAAGTCACGCGAGACGCTAAATATTCTGAAGTGGCCAGAAATTTGATCGCAAATCGACTGGCGAGCTGCCCCATCGCCAAAATTTAAATATGTCGGGCCCAAAGCCCCAACGCTGACAACCTCCACTGCCAATACGGCAACAGCAAACAAAACACCAAGTCAGTGCGGTCGAGCAAGATCAAAATACCATAACAGAGCTTTCAAAATGCAGACCGACAAAACGACCGGAGTCGTTTTTGAAGCAAATGACCACTCATTTACATGTTCAAAAGGCCGTCAGGTGCCGTAGACAATCATCGTGACGCAATGAGCGCTGCGGCGCAATTTCATGACGCGGCAAGCTGCAGTCCGGTTTGTCGGAGCATATGACTATACCTCCGCATTCTTAAAACTGCGCGATGTCGTTCTCAACGAGGTGCCGTCATTTGTAGGCTTTGTTGTCATAGTCGCGCTGAATTTTGCGGTGCACTTTGGGCCAAATCACAGCGATCGCGCCGCGCGCATCACAGTCCTTGAGCAGCCCATCAGTGTCGAAGGCCTGGTCCGCCAGTGAAGCCTCAAAAGATACGTCGCGGGTCAGCAAAGCGACACCTTTCCTATCATGTGATCGCCGCAGAAACATCACAAACCGAACCATGTTTCCAAGCGCCACCACAACAGGCCCGATACCACAAACCGCTGCTGGCCCGTTCAGACCTCCCGTTCGGCACCATTACAGCCTCCGGCCTTTCACGTGAGGCACATTCAGTGGCGTAAAACGGAAACGCTTTAATCCCCCAGGGCGCGATCATGGCATCGGCCATAAGACCTGCGATGAAGGTCTGCGTGCTCCATGATTCAAATGGGACGTCCCCCTTATCAGGCGTTTGCCGCGCGCCGCCCAAACCCTCAGACCCGTCTTCACAGAGATTTTATCAATAAAGACAACAGGCTCAGGCTGTGCTAACGCCGCTGGAATGTGGTTTTTGAACCAATTTGCCCACTGATGCTGTACCTTGTTTTGGCAGCGTTCGGCAGCAGGCGGCGACTTTACTTATACATTTAGCCGAGCTTGCCAATCGCGTTTGGATGCGCGCGCACATCGGTCGCGCTGTGCAAAGAATAGGCCAGTTCCAGCATCGTGTATCGCCATCCTGCGCAAGAGCTTCGGCAAAATACGAGGCGGATCAAGCTTTCCATTATCCTTGGAACAACCTTCAGCGGCCGCGCGGGCGTGGCGCGAGCGGCGGATCGCAAGACCGCAACGCGCCCCTGTGAGAGGCAAAAGCTTAAAGCGTAACGAGACTGTCCGCCCGGTTGACCCTTGTTCAATCAATCTCTGAGACTGCGCCCAAAGCGCATCCGGCAAAGATGCTGACATCAGATACCCTCCCGAATGGGATAAATCATAGATTTGGACCCACTTGTCCAACATCAAAGCCCAACGCTCAAATCAGCGGCTGTTTGTGGCCGCGCCAAACCACTGGTTGTTGCAATGCGCACAGCATCACGCCGAAATTTATTTGTGTATCTCGTGGCCATTTCTTATCTCCTTCATAGCAACCATTGCTCGAAAAAGACCGAAACTAGAGCATGGCTAGTCCACCCTCGATCTGCACGCTCCGGTTCCCGACGAGATCCCGCACTGCCGGTTCCGCAACGCCTGGTCATGGGTGGGGTTTATGACGATCTGCGACGACAATTGACTGCGAGGATCTACTGACCGAGCGCTGCCGCCAGATTAGGCGCACGAACTGAAGCTGGAACAGGCGGAGGCGGCAATCATCGACGCCCCGCTTATAGAAAAACCGCGGCGCGGCCTCGCGGCCATATCGAGGCCCCTAGGGAGAGGTGTCCGA